>JAQIJC010000001.1:1765000-2065000 GCA_036946405.1 Sphingomonas phyllosphaerae
CAGGCCCATCGCGGTCATCTGGATCAATTGCGCGCGTAGCCACAGCAGCAGCGTCGAACCGACATCGCCGAGCGCATCCTCCAGCGCCGCGCGTCGCGACGGCGGCACCAGCAGCAGCACGCCGCGCTCGTAGATCTTCGGATCGACCGCGAAGAAGATCGCGCCGAACAGCACCAGCACGGTGTTGAGCAGCAACTGTCCCGCGCCGCGCACGATCTCGCCGATATCCTGCGCGACGCGGCTACCCGCGAAGGCGGCGCGTACCGCATCGATCACCTTCGCGCCGACCGGGCTCTGCGACATGTACACTTGGAACTGGTCGAGCAGCCCCGGCAACGCGACCACCAGCGTGTTGACCTGCGCGCGGAACTCGACCCCGAACAGCCAGAACAGCAGGGCAAGGAACGCGAGCAGCGTCAGGATCGCCGCGGTCATCGCGCGCTTTGCGCCGAGCCGCGCGCGAGTCGCATACAGTTCGGCGATCGCGTGGATGACGATCGCGATCAGCATCGACCCGAAGGCGAGGATCAGCAGGTGTCGCGCGAGGTACAGCGCGGCGACGAGCGCGACGATGACCACGATCCACAGGACGCGGCGAATGAAGCGAGCGTCGGCCTCGTCGGGCGCGAGCCGGTTCATGCGGAGAAGGCAGAACGTTTCACGGGCGACACAACGCGCGCGTGCCGAAAAAGGCGCGTCGCGACGGACGAATTCCGCTCAGCGTGGCAGCAGCGCCACGGGCGGCGTCCATTGAAGCAGCGCATCATACTCCTGCGGCGGGGTGGCGAATGCGGCACGCGCGACGATCGCCGGGGTGCCGAGCAGCACGGCGAGCGCCGCCAGCCTTACCCACGCGCGACGTGTCGGTCGGCGATCGACGAGCAGGACCGCCGCCAGCGATGTCGCGACGATCGGCCACAGATGGTAGCGCAGATCGGCCGCGATCGAGATCGCCGCGAAGCTTGCCTCCAGCGCGAGTGCCGAGGCCAACAGCCCGAGCGCGAGGCGGCGTGAGGGGCCGGGGCGCGTGCCCCGCGCCGCCATCAGCAGCACGAGCGCGACGGCAACCCAGGCGAACGGCCAGCCGAGCGGCGTCTGGATCGCGA
Organism: Sphingomonas phyllosphaerae; assembly: GCA_036946405.1. Taxonomy (NCBI): domain Bacteria; kingdom Pseudomonadati; phylum Pseudomonadota; class Alphaproteobacteria; order Sphingomonadales; family Sphingomonadaceae; genus Sphingomonas; species Sphingomonas phyllosphaerae. The sequence goes on from JAQIJC010000001.1 coordinate 1,766,107, forward strand.
TCGCCGCCAGCCACTGCCACGCCGCCGCTGCGCGACCGGGACTGGCCAGGCCGTAGCCGTTGGGCTCGCTGGCGGTCGGCGGCTCCGCGCCCGGCAGCCGCGCCGCGACGAGCCAGCGAAGCGTCATGTTCAGATGCGCGGCGCGTTGGGCGAGATAAGCGAGCGGATGGTGGATCGCCTCGGTGGCGAGCGTTCGATAGAGGCTGCCCGGCGTGCGGGTGCGGAGCGACGCGAGCGCGGCGGCGCAGGCGGGCGTGTCGCCGAGCGGGTCCCAGAAATAGGGCGTGACGCAATGCGCCGCGCGCAAGGTCGCGCCGGTGGTGGCAGGAAGGCCGGCGACCGGCGCCCGCGTGCGGGCGGCGATACCGGCGAGATCATAGCGCGGCTGGGTGGTGGTGACCTCCGTCGTCTCTGCGCCGAGCAAGCGATGATTGATCGCGCCGGACAGGGCGAGCACGCCGACGACGATTGCCAGCGTGATGGCAAGCTGTGCCAGCGGCCGCCGGAACGGGAGCAGCGCGACGATCAGCGGCGCGAGCGCGAACACCGCATTGGCGCGGACCAGCAGCGCGAAGCCGAACAGCATCCCCGCCGCGATCGCCGCTGCGGCCGGCACCGGCCGGTCGCGGAGGCGATGGCGCGCGATCAATCCGGTCGCGGCGAGCGCCGCGCCGACCATCTGCGCATCCTTGAGCACCACTCCCTGCCAGCCGAGCAGCGGCGGGAGCAGGCCCACGCCGAGGATCGCCCAGCCGGCGCGTCGTGGACCGGTCAGGGCGAGCGCATCGGCGATCAGTGAGAGCCCGAGCCAATATCCCGCAAGCTGGACGGTCAGGAGCGCGGCGGCGTCATGCCTCAGTGGGAACAGCGCCTGCCACAGCCACACCATGATCGGGGGATGCCAGTCGTCGAGCTGGCCTGAGATGACCTGCTCATACTGGCGCAGCGTATCAAATTCGACGAAGCCGGGCCAGAACAGCGCCAGCGATATCGCGAAAAGCAGCGCGCCGGCGAGCAGGTGCGGCTGGGGCCTTGCGATGGAGGCGTCCGAGGTTACCCTCATTGTATGAAGAACGTCCGTCATTGCGAGCGTAGTGAAGCAATCCAGGGCCGGATCAGGACGCCCTGGATTGCCTCGCTACGCTCGCAATGACGGACCATTGTTTTCAGCCGGAGGTCTCCAACCGACCTGAAGGTTTATGGCGCGTAGCTGAAGTGGTCTATCCCAAGCCCGCCGACGCGCCCTCTATCCGCATCGGAAGCGTCGGCCCGGATCACGTCCAGGGCGACGCCCACCGTGTCGCGCCTAGAAGTGGATCGCCCGGCCGTAGGCGCCGAGCACGCTTTCGTGCATCATCTCGCTGAGCGTCGGGTGCGCAAACACCGTTTCCATCAGCTCGTGCTCGGTCGTCTCGAGCTGGCGCGCGACGACATAGCCCTGGATCAGTTCGGTGACTTCCGCGCCGACCATGTGCGCGCCGAGTAGCTCGCCGGTCTTGGCGTCGAAGACGGTCTTGATGAAGCCGTCCGCCTCGCCGAGCGCGATCGCCTTCCCGTTGCCGATGAACGGGAATTTGCCGACCTTGATGTCGCGGCCGGCGTCCTTCGCCTTCGCCTCGGTCAGCCCGACGCTCGCCACCTGCGGGCGGCTGTAGGTGCAGCCTGGGATGTTCCACGTCTCGAACGGGTGCGGGTCGCCGCCGGCCAGCTTCTCGACGCAGACGATGCCCTCGTGGCTCGCCTTGTGCGCCAGCCACGGTGCGCCGGTGACATCGCCGATCGCGTAAATGCCCTCGACATTGGTGCGGCCGAAGCCGTCGACCTTGATATGGCCGCGCTCGGTGGTGACGCCGAGCTTCTCGAGCCCGATCTCCTCGGTGTTGGGCACGATGCCGATCGCGACGATGACGTGGCTGTAATCCTCGGTCGTGGACTTGCCATCCTTGCCCTTGATCGTCGCCTTCACGCCGTCCGCACCGGTGTCGATCTTCTCGAGCGCAGCACCGGTGACGATCTTGATCCCGTCCTTGGTCAGGCGCTTCTCCATGAAGGCGCTGACTTCCTCGTCCTCGACCGGCAGGATGCGCGGCAGCATCTCGACGATCGTCACGTCCGCGCCCATGTCGTTGTAGAAGCTCGCGAACTCGACGCCGATCGCGCCCGAGCCGATTACCAGCAGCTTGGTCGGCATCACCTCGGGCACCATCGCATGACGATAGGTCCAGATGCGCTTGCCGTCGGCCTTGGCGAACGGCAGGTCGCGGGCGCGCGCGCCGGTCGCGACGAGGATGTGCTTGGCCTCCAGATCGACGGTGCCGTTGCCCTGCTTGACGCTGAGCTTGCCCTTGGCCGTGATCGTGCCGAAGCCCTCGACCACCGTGATCTTGTTCTTCTTCATCAGGCCCTTGACGCCGGCATTGAGCTGGCCGGACACCTTGCGGCTGCGATCGACGATCTTGGCGAGATCGAAGCCGATGTTCTCGGCCTTGAGGCCGTAATCGCCCGCATGCGTCATGTAGTGATAGATTTCGGACGTGCGCAGCAGCGCCTTGGTCGGAATGCAGCCCCAGTTGAGGCAGATGCCGCCGAGCCGCTCGCGCTCGACGATCGCGACCTTCAGGCCGAGCTGTGCGCCACGGATCGCGGCGACATAGCCGCCGGGGCCGGAGCCGAGAACGATAAGGTCGTAGGTGTCAGCCATGTAACCACTCCCGGGCCGCAGCCCATTGTGTGGACGCGTAGACGGCGCTCTTGGTGCGAACGTCGGCGTCATCCAGAAGATGATAGATGTTGTCCGGTACGTCGAAAGTCACTTGCCACCGACTGGTCGGCCGCGTGCGGGACGCCAACAGTAGCCACTTGTTCTCCAGCGTGGCAGGCGCGCGCCCCTTTATCTCCTCCGCCAGCAGGCGCGAGAATTGACGTTTCCACCAATCATCGCGCGCCGCCGGGGTCATGTCGCCGGCGGTACTTCGCGCGGGCGGCGGTCCTCGTCGATCGCGACGAAGGTGAAGCGTGCTTCCGTGACCTTGCGCGATTCCTCGCCGTGCCGGTCACGCGCCCAGCTTTCGACCTGGATCGCGATCGAGGTCCGCCCGACACGTTCGATCGTGGCGTAGACCGATACTTCGTCGCCGACATGGACGGGGGCGTGGAATTGCATCCCGTCCATCGCGATCGTCACCGCGCGTCCGCGCGCGCGCCGCGCCGCGGTCAGCCCGGCGGCCGAGTCCATCAGGCTCATCAGCCAGCCGCCGAAGATGTCGCCATAGGCATTGGCGTCGGCGGGCATCGCCGAGACGCGGATCGTCGGCGCCTGTTGCGGCTCGGTGGGGTTCATGCCTCGGCTCCTTCGCGGCGCACGCGCCAGATGTCGCGCGCGCCGAGCAGGCCGACCGCGACCAAGGTCGCCGCGCCGACCAGCCAGATCGTGTCGGCGCCCTGCGGATAGCTCCACGCCGCACCCTTGAACACCAGCGCGGTCAGCCCAAGCGACAGCGCGCTCCACGCGATCTCGCGCTTGTCCGCGCCCAGCTCCATCTGCGCCACGCGGCCGTGCCTCAGGCGAGCATCGCCAGCGGGTTCTCGACCAGCTCGCGGAACGCCTGCATCAGCTGCGCGCCGTCCGCGCCGTCGATCGCGCGGTGATCGAAGCTGCCGGTCGCCGACATGATCGACGCGACGCCGAGCGTGCCGTCACCCAGCACCCACGGACGCTTCTCGCCCGCGCCGACCGCGAGGATCATGCCCTGCGGCGGGTTGATGACCGCCTCGAATTGCTTGATCCCAAACATGCCCATATTGCTGATCGACGCGGTGCCGCCGGTGAATTCCTCCGGCTTCAGCTTCTTGTCGCGGGCGCGCGCGGCAAGGTCCTTCATCCGGGTCGAGATGCTCGACAGCGAGGCGGTATCGGCCTCGGTGATGACCGGGGTGATGAGCCCCTCGGGCGTCGACACCGCGACCGAGATGTCGGCGCGCTTGAAGCTGACGAGCTGGTCCGGCGTGAACATCACGTTGCACTTCGGCACCTGGATCAGCGCGACCGCTAGCGCCTTGATGAGCAGATCGTTGACCGACAGCTTCACGCCGCGCGATTCGAGCCCGGCGTTGAGGTCGCCGCGCAGCTTGAGCAGCTTGTCGAGCTGCACGTCCACCGTGAGGTAGATGTGCGGCACCTGCTGCTTCGATTCGGTCAGGCGGCGCGCGATCGTCTTGCGCATGTTGGTGAGCTTTGTCAGCTCGTGCGGGATATCGGGCACCTGCGCGGGGGTCGGCACGGGAGCGGGCGACGCGGCCGGGGCGGCGCTGCTCGCGGCGGCGGCCGGCGCGGATGCCTTGCCCGGCTGCGCACCATCGACATCGGCCTTGACGATCCGGCCGTTCGGGCCGCTGCCCTTCACGCCCGACAGGTCGACGCCCTTGTCGGCGGCGAGACGACGCGCGAGCGGGCTCGCCTTCACGCGGTCGCCGTCGTGGCGGGAAGCGGGAGCCGGCGTCGGCTCGGCGGGCTTGCCGTGATCGCGGACGTCTTCCTTGGCGGGCTGCGCCTCGGTGCCGGTCTTGTTCGGATCGACGGGCGAGGGCTTGGGCTCGCTTTCCTTGGCAGCGGGGGCGGGGGTGCTCTCGCCCGCTTCCTCGCCGTCGGCGAGGAGCAGCGCGATGACCGTGCCGACCTTCACGCCGTCAGACCCCTCGGCGACCGCGATCCTGGAGATGACGCCCTCGTCGACCGCCTCGAACTCCATCGTCGCCTTGTCGGTTTCGATCTCGGCCATGATGTCGCCGGCCTTGACGGTATCGCCTTCCTTCACGAGCCATTTGGCCAGCGTGCCCTCCTCCATCGTCGGCGACAGGGCAGGCATCTTGATTTCGATCGGCATCGTGATCCTCGAGAGGCTCGTGGGACAGGCGCCCGTCTCTTGCGGACGCGCGCCGTATGGTCAAGCCCGCCGCCCGATCGCATGTGCTTGGCGCGGCAGCTGGCGAGCGGTACACCGGGCACAAACAGGGGGCCGTGATGCGCATCTATCTGACGGTGATCGACGACACGCCCGAGGCGCTGATCGCGCTGCGTTTCGCGGCGCGGCGCGCGGTGAAGACCGGCGGCGGGGTCGAGATCCTCGCGCTTTTGCCGCCGCAGGAGTTCATCCCGTTCGGGGGCGTGCAGGCGACGATCGAGGACGAGCAGCAACGCCATGCCGAGGGGCTGGTGGCGCGTGCGGCGGGCACGTTGCTCGAAGAATCCGGGGTTCGCCCGTCCATTACGGTGCGCAGCGGGGACGGACCGAAGGTGATCCGCGCGATGATCGCTGAGAACCCGCAGATCGCCGCGCTGGTGCTGGGTGCCGCCGCCGATGGCACGCCCGGTGCGCTGGTCAACCATTTCGCCGCGGATGTCGGGACATTGCCGGTGCCGCTGATGATCGTGCCCGGCGGGTTGTCGACCGAGGCGATCGACCGGCTGAGTTGATCGCAATCGCTTGAGCGCGCACGATTCCGTCGCCACAAGCGAGGGATGAACCATCGCTTCCTGCTCGCCGTCGCCCCGCTGCTTCTTGCCACCCCCGCCATGGCGCGCGAGGCGCCGTCGCAGGCGCGGCAGCGCGCGACGGTCGAGAAGCTGGTGTCGTTCGGGACGCGGCACTCGCTGTCGTCGGCGACCGATCCGAAGCGCGGGATCGGCGCGGCGCGCACCTGGGTGGCGGGCGAGTTCGCCGCGCTGTCGCGCGCGTGTGGCGGGTGCATCTCCACCGAGCGGCTGTCGCGGCGCTTCGTCGGCCCGCGCGCGCCCGACGGCGTGGTGATCGAGGACGTGCTCGGCGTCCAGAAGGGCAGCGATCCCAACCGCTACATCATCGTCGGCGCGCATATCGACAGCCGCGTCACAGACGTGATGAACGTGACCAGCGACGCGCCCGGCGCGAACGACGACGCGAGCGGGGTCGCGCTGGTGCTGGAAGCGGCGCGCATCCTGTCGAAGGAGAAGTTCGCGGCCAATATCGTCTATGTCGCCTTCTCCGGCGAGGAGCAGGGACTGTGGGGCGCGACCTTGCTCGCCGAGACCGCCAGGGCGCGCGGGTGGCAGGTCGATGCGATGCTCAACAACGATATCGTCGGCAACACGGTCGGGCAGGGCGGGGTGACGATCGACGGCTATGTCCGCGTCTTCTCCGAAGGAATCCGCAGCAGCGAATCGCTCGCCGAGGCGATCGAGCGGCGCGGCGTCGGCGGCGAGGACGACGGCCCGAGCCGCGCACTCGCCAAGGCGATCGACGGGATCGCGGGGACGCTGCCCGGCGGGTTCGGCGTGTTCGTCGACCGCCGTCCCGACCGCTTCGGGCGCGGCGGCGATCACGAGCCGTTCCTGAAGCAAGGCTATCCGGCGGTGCGCTTCTCGGTCGCGGCGGAGAATTGGGACCGCCAGCATCAGGACGTCCGCACCGAGAACGGGCGCGTCTATGCCGACACGATCGAGGGAATGGACTTCCCCTATCTGGCGAAGGTCACGGCGATCAACGTCGCGACGATCGCGCGTCTCGCCGCCGCGCCCGCGGCGCCATCGGTGGCGTCGATCTCCGGTGCGCTTTCTTACGACACGAAGGTGACGTGGAGCGCGGTGCCGGGTGCGGCGCGCTACAAGATCTACTGGCGACGCGCCGATGAAGCGGCATGGACGCAGTCGCGCGAGGCGACCGGCACCAGCCTCGACGTCGCGGGCGTGCCGGTTGACGATCACTTCTTCGGGGTCGCGGCGGTGGGCGCAAATGGTGCGGAAAGCCTCGTGACCTTCGCAGGACGCGAGAAGAGATAACGGTTCGTCATTGCGAGCGTAGCGAAGCAATCCAGGGCCGGATCAGGACGCCCTGGATTGCTTCGCTACGCTCGCAATGACGAGAGAACTATAGCCGCACGGCCAGCAACGCCATCAATTGCTCGCACCCGCGCGCATCCTCTTCATCGAAGCGTGCGGGTGAAGGGCTGTCGAGGTCGAGCACGCCGAGCAGCACGCCGTCGCGGACGATCGGCACCACCAGTTCCGATCGGCTCGCCGCATCGCAGGCGATATGCCCGGGAAACGCATGGACGTCGGCGACCAGCTGCGTGCGCCGCTCCGCCGCCGCGGTGCCGCAAACGCCCTTGCCGAGCGGGATGCGGATGCAGGCCGCCTTGCCCTGAAACGGCCCGAGCACCAGCTCATCCGCGACAAGCCGATAGAAGCCCGACCAGTTCAGGTCGGGCAGATATTGCGCGATCAGCGCCGCGGCATTGGCCATGTTCGCGATTCCGTCGCGCTCGCCCGCGGTCAGCGCGTCGAGCGCCCCCAGCAGCTCGCGATACAGCGCCGGCTTCGATTCGGCTTCGATCTGGAAATTGTACATTCGTGTCGAGGTAGGGGCTGAGCGGGTGCTGCGCCAGAGGGAGTGCGCTGCGGGACGAAACGAAATTAGGAAGCTGGTAAATGAAGTAAACAGGAAGTAACCAGCATCCTTGTAGCGGTCCCCTAAGTATTCACTTCCTTAACAAAAATAAACCAGAAGTGTTAGATTATGTTAGGGTTTTGTCGCTAATCATGTCTCTACAGCGCGGCACCGGCCGTGCCGGTCGAACAACAGCGTTCGGAGGGAGCCAAAGGTTCCACGAGCGCCAACAACGCCAGGGACTGTGATGAAAAAGATCGTCATTTCGGGCGCCATGATCCTGGCCGCCTCCACTGCTTACGCCGCCATCGTCCCGTCGAGCACGATCAAGACGATCGCAAGCAAAGTGACGGTTATTGCCGCACCGGTCACCACGAAACTCAGTGGCGTGTTGCCAGCCACGATCACCGCCAACGGAACCGCCAAGAAGATCGAGCCCGTGCCGGGTGCAATCTCGAAGGGATTGCTGCCGGGGCAGGGTCAGCTTGATCGAATTGCTTCGAATTTCGATGTCGACAAGTATATCGTCCCGTCGTGGGGCAGCGGCGAGATCGCCGTTACCGGTCGGCCGGACACCGTCGGCGCCTTCCGCTTCATGTGTGGTGCGGGTCAGGTGCGGCGCGACGATCCGATCGTCTTCCCGGGTCAGCCGGGCAAGAGCCATCTGCACCAGTTCTTCGGCAACACCGCCGCGAACGCCTATTCGACCTATGGCAGCCTGCGCACCAAGGGCGACAGCACCTGCAACAATATCCTGAACCGTTCGGCTTACTGGATCCCGGCGATGCTGAACGGCAAGGGCAAGGTCGTGCGTCCCGATTATGTCGTGATCTATTACAAGCGTTATCCGGAAAGCAGCCCGGATTGCCAGAAGATGGGCAAGGCGTGCGTCGCGCTGCCGCGTGGGATGCGCTACATCTTCGGCTATAACATGAGCACGGGCGTCGCCGAGCATTTCTACTTCAGCTGTGATGGGCCGACAGCGACGTCCGGCCACTATCCCGACATCGTCACCGCGGCGAAGAACTGCCCGGTCGGCAACCGGATCGGCGCGGTCGTCAACGGGCCGAATTGCTGGGATGGCAAGAATCTGAACAGCGCCGATCACCGCAGCCACGTCGGCTATGCGGACTGGAACAACATGGGCGAGCTGAAGTGCCCGGCGAACCTGCCGTACATCATCCCGGCCTTCACGCTGGGCGCGTGGTACGAGGTCGACGAAGACCTCGATCGGTCGGGTGAATGGTCGGAAGGTCAATCCACTTGGTCGCTTTCGTCGGACAGCATGCCCGGCATGGCGGTCAAGCGCCCCGGCTCGACCTTCCACGCCGACTGGATGGGCGCCTGGGACGACGATGTGATGAAGATGTGGATGGATAACTGCATCAACAAGCTGCTGAGCTGCAACGGCGGCGATCTGGGCAACGGCAAGCAGATGCGCGGTGATCCGAACTTCGACTGGGTCGCGCACCCGCGGCTGGTCGATATCCCCGCTGCCTGATCCACGGCACGGAGGAACGCCAGGCCCGGTCGCACCGATGGTGCGGCCGGGCCTTCGGCATTATGGAGCCCGCATGGCCCGCGTTCCCGTCACCCGTTCGATCAGCATCGACACCGATCTGATCGAGGAGAGCTTTACCCGCTCGGGCGGGGCCGGGGGGCAGCATGTCAACACCACCGATTCGGCGGTGATGTTGCGGTACGACGTGGCGCGATCCGATCTGCCGGAACGGGTGAAGCTGCGGCTGGCGGAGCTGGCGGGGTCGCGTATGACGCGCGATGGCGTGCTGACGTTGCGCAGCGAAGGCTCGCGATCGCAGCATATGAACCGCGCCGAGGTGCGCGAACGATTGCTGGCGCTGGTGCGCGAGGCGACGGTGGTGCAGGCGAAGCGCCGCGCCACCAAGCCGACGCGTGCGTCACAGGTGCGGCGGGTCGATGCGAAGAAGGGGCGCTCGGCGGTCAAGTCGGGTCGCAAAAAGCCGGCGTACGATTGAATCGGGTCCGTCACCGATCCGGCGGCTAGCGGCTGTTCCCGCGCCGGCGTCTCAATCGCGCAGCGGTGTAGCTCTCGGTCGATCGATATTCGGGGCCCAGCATGTGTTTCGAATGGCGATCGAACTCCCGATCGCCACGCGCTCCGGCGGCCCGCAGCAGTCGGGAAGCCCGCCAGAGCAAGAACGTAATCCACGCCACCGCGACGCTTGCCGAAAGAGCGGCAGTCACCAGTTCCGCGGCATTATACGGTTTGTCGAGTAGCGCGACGGGCGCGAGCGGAACCATAACGGCGAAGATCGAGCTCCTTGCCGACCTCCCGTACGGTGATTGGCGGCTCAGGTCGCGATCGACGAAGCGGCGCAGGCGAAGATACACACTCATGCGGCGATGTTACTGACGGGCCGAAAGGCCGCCATCAGACGCGACGATGATTTTGTCTTACCGGCTTTGATCAAACTGGACCTGCTCGAATCCCGCCGCAATAAACCGCGCCGGCCACGGTGCCTCCGCCGCCACGTCGGCCTTGCCCGGGCGCGGCAGCGACAGCGCGATCGCATGAAGCATCATCCCGCCGTCATGCGCCGTGCCATAGACTGGATCCCCGGTGACCGGCACGCCAAGACCCTCGCGCGCATGGACGCGGATCTGATGCGTCCGTCCGGTGGCGGGGCGGAACTCGACCAAAGCGCGGCCGTCGCGGGTCGCGAGCAGCCGCCAATCGGTGCGCGCCGCCTTGCCGCGTGGATCGCGCGTCATCCGCCAGCCTTCCTCGGCGGTCGATATTTTGCCGAGCGGCAGGTCGATCGTGCCGGCCTCGCCCGCGGGCACGCCGTCGAGGATCGCAACATAGCGTTTGCTGACCTCGCCGCGCTCGAACGCCTGCTGGAACCGCGCGTGCGCCTTGGGGTTGCGCGACAGCAGCAGGCAGCCGCTCGTGTCACGATCGAGGCGGTGCACCGCGACCGGCCAGCGCCGGAACCCGAAGGTGAGCGACGACAGATGATTTTCGAGGCTGAGGCCACCGGCACGCGGCGGATCGACCGGCAGCCCGGCGGGCTTGTCGATCACCAACGCCTCGCCATCGAGGAAGAGAACATGCTGACCCAACATGGCGCGGCTCTTGCCAGTTGCCGCGCGGCATGGCCAGAGGGCGCGGTGCGACTTCCGACGATCCTCGCTGCACTGGCCGCGCTCGCCGCTACACCCGTTCACGCGCAATTGTGCGACGGGCGGCGCGTGCCGACGTCCGCCGATGGGCGCGTGCTGGGACATCTGCCCTATGGTGACGCGGCGCCCGACACGCTGGTCGCCGTGCCGTCGGCACTGTCGGTCAATCCCTGCGTGCTGCGGCGTGAAGTGCTGCCCGATTTGCAACGGCTGATCGAGGCGGCGGCGCGCGATCCGGCGGCGGGCGGGCAGGTGCTCGCTCTGTCGTGCCACCGGTCGATCACCTATCAGGAAGCGGTGTTCTGCCGCGAGGGGCAGACCGATGCGGCGCAGCGTGCGCTGTCGGTCGCGCCGCCGGGGCACAGCGAACACGCGACCGGGTTTGCGCTGGATTTCGCGTTTCGCCCGCGCCGCAACGACTGCCCGGATGCCGAGGCGTGCGTCGCGGCGACTCCGGCCTTTCGCTGGCTGGTGAAGAACGCGCCGCGCTACGGGTTCGAGATGTCGTTTTCGGCAGGCAATCGCCAGCGTGTGAAATGGGAGCCGTGGCACTGGCGCTGGGTGGGGGCGAGCGCGACGACCCCGGGGGCGGCGCGGGCACGGGCGTTGTTCGCGGAGGCGCGGGTGCGTTACCCGGCCGATCCTGCCGTGCCGCGCGATCCTGTCGTGATCGCGCAGGTCGCGCCGCCACCGGTATATATGGGTGCGATCGCGCCGCCTGAGTGCCGCAAGGCCAAGTGCAAGGTGGCGCGGGTGAAGAGGCGGTAGCTGTCGCCCCAGGGATGGATTGACCTCACTCTTGTCGTCACCCCGGCGAAGGCCGGGGCCCAGTTGGGAAGGCGGAAATGGTGACGCGCGGTCTTCATCATCAGCGTCCCCCAACTGGGCCCCGGCCTTCGCCGGGGTGACGTTTTAGTTATGATAGATCGCGCTTGATAAAGCGTCGCCCCGGGTCGAGCCCGGGACGACAATAAGGATTACGCCTTCAGCTTCGCGGCCGTCTCGGCGATGCGCTTGCCTTGATAGCGTGCGCCGTCCAGCTCGACCGCCGAGGGCTGACGGCTGCCGTCGCCATCGGCCAGCGTGCTCGCGCCGTAGGGCGTGCCGCCTTTGACCTCGTCCACACCCATCTGGCCCTGAAAGCCGTAATCGAGCCCGACGATCGTCATCCCGTGGTGGAGCAGGTTGGTGAGGATCGAGAACAAGGTCGTTTCCTGACCGCCGTGCTGGCTGGCGGTCGAGGTGAACGCGCCGCCGACCTTGCCGACCAGCGCGCCCTTCATCCACAGCCCGCCGGTCGTGTCCCAGAACGCCGCCATCTGGCTCGGCATCCGGCCGTAGCGGGTCGGCGCGCCGACGACGATCGCATCATAATTGGCCAGCGCATCCGGCCCTTCGATCTCGGGATGCGCGGTGTCGGTCTTGAAGCCGGCCGCCTTGACGATCTCGGCGGGCGCGGTTTCGGCGACGCGGCGGATGTCGACCTCCGCGCCGCCGCTGCGCGCGCCCTCGGCGATGGCGTCGGCCATCTTCTCGATATGGCCGTAGGACGAATAATAAAGCACGAGCACCTTGGTCATGATCGTCAGCTCCTTTCAGTAACGTCAGTTGGCATCGACGAGCACCAGTTCGGCCTCGTCGATCGCGGTGATGGTGATGGTGCGGCCGCCGGTGATCGCGACGCCGTCACGCGCGGTGAAGCGCTGGCCGTCGATCTCGATCGCGCCGGTCGCGGGGACCAGATAGGCGTGACGCCCCGCACCGACCTCGTGGGTCAGCGTCTCGCCCGCCGCCAGCGTCGCCGCCAGCACGCGCGCCTCGGCGCGGATCGGCAGCGCCGCGCCCGGCCCGGTCACGTCGGCCTCGAACCCGCTGGCGAGCGTCACGAACTTGCCGCTCCGGTCGCCTTTCGGGAACGGCTTGGCGCCCCAGCTCGGTGCGCCGCCGCTGCGGGTCGGCTCGATCCAGATCTGGAACAGCGTCGTCGGCTCGCTTTCGAGATTGTACTCGGCGTGCCGTACGCCCGAACCGGCGCTCATCACCTGCACGTCGCCAGCCTCGGTGCGGCCGGTGTTGCCGAGCGAGTCCTGGTGCGTGATCGCGCCTTTGCGGACATAGGTGATGATCTCCATGTCGCGATGCGGATGCGGCGGGAAGCCGCTGTTGGGAGCGATCGTGTCGTCGTTCCAGACGCGGATCGCGCCCCAGCTCATCCGCGCCGGGTCATGGTAATTGGCGAACGAGAAATGATGGCGCGCGTCGAGCCAGCCGTGATTGGCGTGCCCGAGCGTTTCGAAGCCGCGGCGCTCGATGCCGGCGGGGCGGGTCAGGGTGGCGGTATCGGTCATGATGAACCTCCGTTTTGTTGCCACCAAGCTAGGGAGCCGCGACCTTCTCCAAAACAGAAACGATTGAAACGGATCGTTTCGCCGGGTAAGTCGCGCGACATGAGGCTCCCCGATTTTGAGGCCTGGGCGATCTTCGCCGCTGTGGCCGAGCACCGGTCGTTCAGCGGCGCGGCAGATGCGATCGGGTTGAGCAAGGCGACGGTGTCCAAGGCGGTGTCGCGGCTGGAAGCGCATTTGGGGGTGTCGCTGTTCCATCGCACCTCGCGGCGACTGGCGCTGACCGAGGCCGGCGCGCCACTCGCCGACCATGCCGCGCGGATCGTCGCCGAGGCGCAGGCCGCCGAGGAAGCGGCGCGGATCGGCGCGAGCGTGCCGAGCGGGCGGGTGCGGCTGGCCGCGCCGATGACCTTCGGAGTCAAGAACGTCGCCCCGCTGATCGCCGACTTCCTGCGCGAACATCCGCAGATCGAGATCGAGCTGCAACTCTCCGATGCGCGGGTCGATATCGTCGCGGAAGGGTTCGACGTGGCGTTGCGGATCGCGGATCTGCCCGACAGTTCGCTGCGCGCCCGGCGCTTGTGCTCGATCGCTGCGCATCTGATCGCTGCGCCGTCCTATCTTGCCGAGCATGGCATGCCCACTCATGCGGCGCAGCTCGGAGAGCACCGGCTGCTCGGTTATACCAACATCACCGGCCCGTGGCGTTTCCGCGGGCCCGAGGGCGCAGAGGTGTCGGTGCGCGCTGCCGGGCCGCTGGCGGCGAACAGTGGCGAGGCATTGGTGCCCGCGCTCGAGGCCGGGCTCGGGATCGCTCGTCTGCCGCGTTTCATCGTCGCCGACGCGTTGGCGGCAGGGCGGGTGGTGGAGATCCTGCCCGAATGGGCACCCGCGCCGATCGGGCTGCACCTGCTGACCCCGCCCAGCGCGTTGCGCCCGGCGCGCGTCGACGCGCTGATCGACTTTCTCACCGCCCGACTGCGCGATTGAACCGTTCCGCCTGTCAGCGCTTTTCCCGCTGAGGAGAAGCAGATGGCCGACGATCACGACACGATTTCGAAGGACTTCGCCGAAGCGGTCAACATGGCGCCCGCCGAGCTGGAGAAGTTCCTCGACACCGATGACAGCAAGCGGGTCGGCTGGAAGGGCGATGGCAAGGGCTCGGGCGAGAGCGTCGGGCACGAATCGGGGCGGCGGATCGTCGCCATCAAACGCAAGAAGAAGGCCGATCTGACCGACGACGATTATGCGCACATGAAGAAGGTGGTCGGCTATGTTCACCGGCATCTTGCGCAGGGTGGCCCGGCGAAAGACAAGAAGGAGTCCGACTGGCGCTACTCGCTCATGAACTGGGGGCACGACCCGCTGAAGTGAAGCGCGCGCGGAACTCGCGCAGCACCAGCACCAGCGCGGCGCTCATCGCAAACGCGCCGACCAGTGCGCCCCCGGTCAGGTGGATGAGGAAGGTGAGATAGGACAGCAGCGAGCCGAGTTGCACCAGCACCGCGATCCGCACGGTCCGCTGCGTCGGACACACGAAGGCGTAGGCGAACGCCAGCAGGTCGGCGGTGAAGAAGTATCGGTTGTGCATCTTCGGCAGCAGGTACGGCAGCAGCACCGCCCCGGTCAGCGCGACCAGCAGCAGATCGACCGGCGTCTCCAGATGCCGCCGCGCGTGCCATGCCGTCCAGACGACCGCGCCGGCGGCGGCGAGCAATCCGACGATCACGCCGGCCTCATAGGGGATCGTGACCAGCGCGCGCAGGATCTGCCAAACGTTCGGCACCGATCGCGCGAGATCGCGGAAGTAATGTCCCTGCGCCAGATAGATCGTGGCGAGATCGAGGGCAGGGCGTCCGGCCAGCCACGCCGGCACCATCGCCGCGACATACACCAGCGGCGGGATCGCGATCGTCCATAGCGGCGCGCGTCGCGACCATAGCATCGTCAGGACCAGCGGAGCGATGAACACGCCTTGCAGCTTGAAGGCGATCGCCAGCCCGACCGCGGCCATCCCCGCCACGGCCCGCCCGCGCATGAACGCAGCGACCGCGAGCAGCACGCACCCGCCGTGCAACGCGTCCGACTGGCCCCAGATCGGGCCGTTGCCGATCACGGTCGGAAGCAGCAGCACCAGCGACGCGCCGCTGGTCGCTGCGCGCGCCGGCACGCACGTCCGCAGCATCATGCGCATCGCCACCGCCATGAAGACGGTGGCGAGGATCGACAGCAGCTTGACGACTCCGACCGGCCCCAGCGCCGCCTCGGCATTCGAGGTGAGCGCCAGCAGGTACAGATAGGGCGGCGTATATTCGGAAAAATTGTCCGCCAGCGCGGCGAAGCGCCCGTGTTCGACCAGATATCTTGTCCACCCGATCAGATGCACGCGCATGTCGCCGCTGACGAACGGTACGCTCAACAGATAGAGCAGCGCGGCGGCGGCGAGCAGGAGGTAACGGTCGCGGTCGCGCAACGTGCGCGCCCGGGCCAGAGCGTCGATCATGCCGTATCCTGATGATTCAGGTGAAGGGCGTGCCCTTAACCGCTAGGCACGGAACGGCAAGCCGCTTGCTCCCCGAGGTGGCGATTGACCGATGGGGTGAGCGTGCGTATAGCGCGCCGGTCCGGGAGGAGGCGACTCCGCCGGGCAGCTTGAACATTGCTGGATGCATCAAGGGCCATCCGGTCGCCGCCCAAGCGGCGGCGCCGCGGTCCCTTTTCGTATTCCAAGTCTTGTTTTAGGGCTCCAGCAAAGTAACCTATCGGAAAGGTGAAGGCTTCAATGCCGACGATCAACCAGCTGGTCCGCAAGGGCCGCGACCCGCAGAAGGCCAAGAGCAAGGTCCCTGCGATGGAGCAGAACCCGCAGAAGCGCGGCGTCTGCACCCGTGTCTATACCACGACCCCGAAGAAGCCGAACTCGGCTTTGCGCAAGGTGGCCAAGGTTCGCCTGACCAACCAGCGCGAAGTCATCAGCTACATTCCGGGTGAAGGCCACAACCTGCAGGAGCACTCGGTGGTGCTGATCCGCGGCGGCCGTGTGCGCGACCTTCCGGGTGTGCGCTACCATGTGCTGCGCGGCGTGCTCGACACGCAGGGCGTCAAGGACCGCAAGCAGTCGCGGTCGAAGTACGGTGCGAAGCGGCCGAAGTAAGCCGCTCCCGTATTCTCACCAGCTGATTGAAAGGTATTCAACATGGCGCGTCGTCGTCGTCCCGAGAAGCGGGAAATCCTGCCTGATCCCGTGTATGGGGATGAGGTTCTGTCCAAGTTCATGAATTCGGTGATGCTCGACGGCAAGAAGTCGGTCGCCGAAGGCATCGTCTATTCGGCGATGAACACCGTCGAGACGCGCGCCAAGCGCGAGCCGATCGGCGTGTTCCACGATGCGCTGAACAACATCAAGCCGGGCATCGAGGTCCGCAGCCGCCGCGTCGGCGGTGCGACCTATCAGGTCCCCGTCGAGGTTCGCCCCGAGCGCGCGCAGGCACTGGCGATCCGCTGGCTGATCACGGCCGCGCGTGCGCGCAGCGAGAACACGATGTCGGCGCGTCTGTCGGGCGAGCTGCTCGATGCCTCGAACAACCGCGGCAACGCGGTGAAGAAGCGCGAGGACACGCACCGCATGGCGGAAGCGAACCGCGCCTTCTCGCATTATCGCTGGTAAGCTACTATATCGGCGAACGAGGCAGGTGTGAGCGGACATGGCGACCCAACCCGACATTGATCCGCTCAACCTGCGTGAACAACTGGCGCGCATCGACAAGCTGCGCGCCGAAACCGAGAAGACGCTGGCCGAGGTGAGCAAGGTGGTCGCTGAAACCGCCAAAGCCTCGGCCGATACCGCGAAGGTGTCGATCGACACGCGCGTCGTGTCCTACGCCACCGTCTTTCAGGGCTTGATCGCCGTCGCCGGCCTGCTGGGCGCGGGGGCGGCGATCGCCAAATTGTTCTTCCCCTGACGCGCCCCGGCGTCATTCATCGCACTCACGCCCAAGGAAGCCCGATCATGGCCCGCAGCCATCCGCTCGAACTCTATCGCAATATCGGCATCATGGCGCACATCGACGCCGGCAAGACGACGACGACCGAGCGTATTCTTTACTACACCGGCAAGTCCTACAAGATCGGCGAAGTCCATGAGGGCACCGCCACGATGGACTGGATGGAGCAGGAGCAGGAGCGCGGGATCACGATCACGTCGGCTGCCACCACCTGCAAGTGGAAGGCCGAAGAGGGCAAGGGCCCCGAGCACCTCATCAACATCATCGACACCCCCGGCCACGTCGACTTCACGATCGAAGTCGAGCGTTCGCTGCGCGTGCTCGACGGCGCGGTCGCGTGCTTCGACGGCGTTGCGGGCGTGGAGCCGCAGTCGGAAACCGTGTGGCGTCAGGCCGACAAGTACGGCGTGCCGCGCATGTGCTTCGTCAACAAGCTCGACCGCACCGGCGCCGACTTCTACTTCTGCGTCAATTCGATCATCGAGCGGCTCGGCGCGAAGCCGGCGGTGCTGTATCTCCCGATCGGCATCGAGGGTGGGTTCAAGGGTCTGGTCGACCTGGTCGAGAACCGCGCGATCATCTGGCTTGAAGAGTCGCTGGGCGCGAAGTTCGAATATCAGCCGATCCCCGACGATATGGTCGAGAAGGCGGCGAAGTATCGCAACGACCTGATCGAGCTGGCCGTCGAGCAGGACGACGACGCGATGGAGGCGTATCTGGAGGGCAACGAGCCCGACGCCGCGACGCTGAAGAAGCTGCTCCGCAAGGGGACGCTGAACATGTCGTTCGTGCCGGTCGTCTGCGGTTCGGCGTTCAAGAACAAGGGCGTGCAGCCGTTGCTCGACGCGGTCGTCGACTATCTGCCGAGCCCGCTCGACGTGCCGGCGATCAAGGGCGTCAAGCTCGACGGCGAGACGCCGGACGAGCGTCCGTCCTCGGATGACGCGCCGTTCTCGGCGCTGGCGTTCAAGATCATGAACGATCCGTTCGTCGGCTCGCTGACCTTCGCGCGCATCTATTCGGGCGTCCTGACCAAGGGCGGCTACCTGAACTCGGTGAAGGACAAGAAGGAAAAGATCGGCCGTATGCTCCTCATGCACGCGAACTCGCGTGAGGACATTGACGAGGCGCGCGCGGGCGACATCGTCGCGATCGCGGGTCTCAAGGAGACGACGACCGGCGACACGCTCTGCGATCCGGCGCACCCGATCATTCTGGAGCGTATGGAATTCCCGGAGCCGGTGATCGAGCTGTCGGTGGAGCCGAAGACCAAGGCCGACCAGGAGAAGATGGGCATCGCGCTCAACCGCCTGGCCGCCGAGGATCCCTCGTTCCGCGTGTCGACCGATCACGAATCGGGCCAGACGATCATCAAGGGGATGGGCGAGCTTCACCTCGAGATCCTCGTCGATCGCATGAAGCGCGAGTTCAAGGTCGAGGCGAACGTCGGTGCGCCGCAGGTGGCGTATCGCGAGTACCTCAAGAAGGCCGTCGATATCGACTACACCCACAAGAAGCAGTCGGGCGGCACCGGCCAGTTCGGTCGCGTGAAGGTGAAGCTGACGCCGGGCGAGCGCGGCGCGGGGATCGTCTTCAAGGACGAGATCAAGGGCGGCAACATCCCGCGCGAGTACATTCCCGCGATCGAGAAGGGCTTCCGCGAGACCGCGGCGACCGGTTCGCTGGTCGGCTTCCCGATCATCGACTTCGACATCACGCTGTATGACGGTGCGTACCATGACGTCGACTCGTCGGCGCTGGCGTTCGAAATCACCGCCCGCGGTGCAATGCGTGAAGGCGCGCAGAAGGCCGGCATCACGCTGCTCGAGCCGGTGATGAAGGTCGAGGTCGTCACCCCGGAGGATTATCTGGGCGACGTCATCGGCGACATGAACTCGCGTCGTGGCCAGATCCAGGGCACCGACACACGCGGCAACGCGCAGGCGGTGACCGCGATGGTCCCGCTGGCGAACATGTTCGGCTACGTGAATTCGCTCCGCTCGTTCACGCAGGGCCGCGCCAGCTACTCGATGCAGTTCTCGCACTACGACGAAGTGCCGCAGAACGTCGCCGACGAAGTGAAGGCGAAGCTCGCCTAAGGCGCACGGGAGCAGGGCGACCTGCTCCCGAGACGCCGCAGGCCGGCCGACGGGTCGGCCATGCCGATCCCGTCCGACGACGCAGGATTCATTCCTGCGTCGGCTCGCAAGAGCGGGGCAGGGTTTGCACAACGGTTAAACAGCCGCTATGGGGCCGCGTTCTGGCGCGGCTCCGTTCGCGAAGACGAATCCAAGAAGGTAGGGAAACAATGGCTAAGGCTAAGTTTGAGCGGAACAAGCCGCACCTGAACATCGGCACCATCGGTCACGTCGACCATGGCAAGACCTCGCTGACCGCAGCGATCACGAAGGTGCTGGCAGAGAACGTCGCGGGCAACGCCGCGGTCGACTTCGCCAACATCGACAAGGCACCGGAAGAGCGCGAGCGCGGCATCACGATCTCGACCGCGCACGTCGAGTACGAGACGGCGAACCGCCACTATGCGCACGTCGACTGCCCGGGCCACGCCGACTATGTGAAGAACATGATCACCGGCGCGGCGCAGATGGACGGCGCGATCCTGGTCGTCTCGGCCACCGACGGCCCGATGCCGCAGACCCGCGAGCACATCCTGCTTGCGCGCCAGGTCGGCGTGCCGGCGATGGTCGTGTTCATGAACAAGGTCGATCTGGTCGACGACGAGGAAATCCTCGAGCTGGTCGAACTGGAAGTCCGCGAGCTGCTCAGCTCGTACGAGTTCCCGGGCGACGACATTCCGATCATCAAGGGTTCGGCGACCTGCGCGCTGTCGGGTTCGAACCAGAAGCTCGGGCCGGATGCGGTCATGGAGCTGATGAAGGCGGTCGACGAGTACATCCCGCAGCCGGAGCGTCCGCTGGACAAGCCGTTCATGATGCCGATCGAAGACGTGTTCTCGATCTCGGGTCGTGGTACGGTCGTGACCGGCCGTGTCGAGACCGGCATCATCAAGGTTGGTGAGGAAGTCGAGATCGTCGGCATCCACCCGACCGTCCGCAAGACCACCGTCACCGGCGTGGAAATGTTCCGCAAGCTGCTCGACCAGGGCCAGGCCGGCGACAACGTCGGCGCGCTGATCCGTGGCGTCGCTCGTGACGAAGTCGAGCGTGGTCAGGTGCTCTGCAAGCCGGGCTCGATCAAGCCGCACACCGACTTCGCGTCGGAAGTGTACGTGCTGTCGAAGGACGAGGGTGGCCGTCACACGCCGTTCTTCGCCAACTATCGTCCGCAGTTCTACTTCCGCACGACCGACGTGACCGGCACCGTCGAGCTGCCCGAGGGCACCGAGATGGTCATGCCGGGCGACAACGTCGCGCTGGGCATCAAGCTGATCGCCCCGATCGCGATGGACGTCGGCCAGCGCTTCACCATCCGTGAGGGTGGCCGGACCGTCGGCGCGGGTGTCGTGAGCGGCATCACCAAGTAAGGACGCCGGACCGCGCCGAGCGGTCCGTCGCAAAAGCAGCCGCCCGGCGTGCCGAAAGGTGCGTCGGGCGGTTGCCTTTTAATGAGGGCGGCATTAATGCCGCCGCTTCGGTTTTCGTTCGAGAACAGCAAGAGGTGCCCCCGATTCGTCGGGCCGGGTGATCCGGCAGGTCGGGCAGGGCAGGCATCCCGCTCTTTCGCATTGGTAGGGACTATGGACAGCAACATCCGCATCCGCTTGAAGGCGTTCGATCATCGCGTGCTCGATCAGGCGACGGGCGACATCGCCGATACCGCGCGCCGCACCGGCGCGCTCATCCGTGGTCCCATTCCGCTCCCGACCCGTATCGAGAAGTTCACGGTCAACCGTGGGCCGCACATCGACAAGAAGTCGCGTGAGCAGTTCGAGGTCCGCACCTACAAGCGGATGCTCGACATCGTACAGCCGACCCCGCAGACCGTCGACGCGCTGATGAAGCTCGATCTGGCGGCCGGTGTTGACGTCGAGATCAAGCTGGCGTAATCGGCCCGCTCCCGCGGTTGACCTCGCGTCCCGCGGGTTTGTCTTTTCGTGGCGTATCGCACGAAACGGACGAGCGCACCGCCTGAGCGGACGCTTTGACGACCATGAGATACCGCCGGTCGCTTTCGGGTGACCGGGTCCAGCGTCTCCCGTCTGCTCTCCCGTCGTGGAGAGCGCCCAGCCCGGGACGGGGGCACGCTTCGCTATTCCGGGCCGGACTGATCCGCGGCGCAAGCCGTGGGTCGCAAGCACCCTGGGGATGGGCTTCAGGGTGCCTCTGTCAAGGAGCAAGGGATCATGCGTACTGGCGTGATCGCGAAGAAAATGGGGATGACCCGCCTGTTCCAGGACGACGGCCGCCACGTGCCGGTCACCGTCCTGCAGATCGAGGCGCTTCAGGTCGTCGCCCGTCGCGAAAATGACCGGGACGGCTACACCGCCGTCCAGCTTGGTGCAGGTGTCGCCAAGGCCAAGAACGTTGCCAAGCCGCAGCGCGGCCACTTCGGCAAGGCCGAGGTCGAGCCGAAGGCGATCGTCCACGAATTCCGCGTGAGCGAAGAGAACCTCCTCGACGTCGGGGCCGAACTGTCGGCCGATCACTATGTCGCCGGCCAGCTGGTCGACATCCAGGGTCGCACGCAGGGCAAGGGCTTCGCCGGCGCCATGAAGCGCTGGAACTTCGGCGGTCTGCGCGCCACGCACGGCGTGTCGGTCAGCCATCGTTCGCATGGTTCGACGGGTAACCGTCAGGATCCGGGTCGCGTCTTCAAGAACAAGAAGATGGCCGGCCATATGGGCGACAAGAACCGTACGCAGCAGAACCTCGAGATCGTCGGCACCGACGTCGAGCGTGGCCTGATCTTCGTGAAGGGTTCGGTCCCCGGCTCGAAGGGCGGCTGGCTGTTCGTCAAGGACGCCGTCAAGCAGGCCCGTCATGAGAGCGCGCCGTTCCCGGCGTCGATCAAGGCGGCCAACAACAATGTTTCCGCAGACCCTGCTCCGGCAGCTGCCGAGAGCCAGGAGGGCTAAGAAGTGAAGGTCAAGATTTCTTCCTTCGCCGGCACCGATACGGGCGAAGTCGAGCTCAACGACGAGGTCTTCGGCCTCGATCCGCGCGCCGACATCCTGCACCGCGTCGTGACCTGGCAGCTCGAGAAGCGTCGCGCCACCGCGCGCGGCACCCGCGAGCGTTCGGATGTCGCGCGGTCGGGCAAGAAGCTCGGTCGTCAGAAGGGCGGCGGCGTCGCCCGTCACGGCGATCGTCGTGCTCCGGTGTTCATCGGCGGCGGTAAGGCGCACGGCGCCCGCGTCCGCGATTTCAACCCGGGCCTGAACAAGAAGATCCGCGCGCTGGGTCTGAAGATGGCGCTCAGCAGCCACGCCAAGGCGGGGTCGCTGATCGTCCTGGAGGGCTTCGAGGTCGCCAAGACCAAGGAGCTGAAGGGGCATTTCGCGGGGCTCAACACGGGCAAGCGCACGCTGGTGATCGACGGCGAGGCGGGCGAAGGCTTCCGCGCCGGTCGCAACCTTCCGGGTGTGGACCTGCTCCCCGCCGTGGGCGCCAACGTCTACGACATCATCAAGGCTGACACGCTGGTGCTGACGCGCGCGGCGGTCGAGAAGCTGGAGGCGCGCTTCAATGGCTAAGCCGGCAAAGGCGATCGACAACCGTCATTATGACGTGATTGTCGCGCCGCACATCACCGAGAAGGCGACCCTGCTCTCCGAGCAGAACGCGGTGGTCTTCAAGGTCGCCAACAAGGCGACCAAGCCCGAGATCAAGGCGGCCGTGGAAGCGCTGTTCGACGTCAGCGTCGTCAGCGTCAACACGATCGTCCAGAAGGGCAAGACCAAGCGTTGGAAGGGTGCGCCCTACCAGCGGTCCGACATGAAGAAGGCGATCGTCACGCTCCGCGAGGGGCAGTCGATCGACGTTACCGAGGGGGCCAAGTAAGATGGCACTCAAGCATTATAACCCGACCTCGCCGGCGCAGCGCGGCCTGATCCTCGTCGACAAGTCGTCGCTGTGGAAGGGCAAGCCCGTCAAGGCGCTGACCGAAGGCAAGCGCAAGACTGGCGGCCGCAACAACAAGGGCCACGTGACCTCGCGCGGCATCGCGGGCGGCCACAAGCAGCGTTACCGCTTCATCGACTTCAAGCGTCGGAAGTGGGACGTCGACGGCACCGTCGAGCGGCTGGAATATGACCCCAACCGCACCGCGTTCATCGCGCTGATCTCCTATCCGGACGGCGAGCAGGCGTATATCATCGCGCCGCAGCGTCTGGCGGTCGGCGACAAGGTCGTCGCGGGCAAGAAGACCGACGTGAAGCCGGGCAACGCGATGGAGCTGGGCCAGATGCCGGTCGGCACGATCGTCCACAACGTCGAGATGAAGCCCGGCAAGGGCGGTCAGATCGCGCGTTCGGCAGGCACCTATGTGCAGGTCGTCGGTCGCGACCGCGGCATGGTCATCGTCCGCCTGAACTCGGGCGAGCAGCGCTACATCCATGGCGACTGCATGGCGACGGTCGGTGCGGTGTCGAACCCGGACAACCAGAACCAGAACCTCGGCAAGGCCGGTCGTTCGCGCTGGCTGGGCTCGCGCCCGTTGACGCGCGGCGTGGCGAAGAACCCGGTCGACCACCCGCACGGCGGTGGTGAAGGCCGGACCTCGGGCGGTCGTCATCCGGTGACGCCGTGGGGCAAGCCGACCAAGGGTGCGCGCACGCGCCACAACAAGGCGACGGACAAGATGATCATCCGTAGCCGTCACGCGAGGAAGAAGTAATGGCGCGCTCCGTCTGGAAGGGCCCGTTCGTTGAACTGAGCCTGCTCAAGAAGGCCGAAGTCGCGCAGGATTCGGGCGGCCGCGCGCCGATCAAGACCTGGTCGCGTCGCTCCACCATCCTGCCGCAGTTCATCGGCCTGACCTTCACCGTCTATAACGGCCGCAAGTTCGTGCCGGTGACGGTGAACGAGGACATGGTCGGCATGAAGCTCGGCGAATTCGCGCCGACCCGGTATTTCCCCGGTCACGCGGCTGACAAGAAGGGCAAGCGCTGATGAGCAAGCCTGCATCCCCCCGCAAGGTCGGCGAGAAGGAAGCCCTCTCGGTCGGCACGCAGATCCGTGGTTCGGCGCAGAAGCTGGGCCTGGTCGCCGCGCTGATCCGTGGCCGCTCGGCCGCCGATGCGATGAACATCCTCGCCTTCTCGAAGAAGTCGATGGCGGTTGACGCACGCAAGGTGCTGGCCTCAGCCATCGCCAATGCCGAGAACAACCACAACCTCGACGTCGACGCACTGGTCGTCGCCGAGGCGTCGGTCGGCAAGTCGATCACCATGAAGCGGTTCGCCACGCGCGGCCGCGGCAAGTCCACCCGCATCCTGAAGCCGTTCTCGCGGCTGCGGATCGTCGTGCGCGAGCAGGAAGAAGCCTAATGGGTCACAAGAGCAACCCGATCGGTCTGCGCCTGCAGATCAACCGCACCTGGGACAGCCGCTGGTTCGCCGAGGGCGCGGATTACAAGAAGCTGCTGCTGGAGGATCTGAAGATCCGCCAGTACATCCTGAAGACGCTGCCGCAGGCGGCGATCTCCAAGGTGGTGATCGACCGTCCGGCCAAGCTGTGCCGGATCTCGATCTTCGCGGCCCGCCCCGGTGTCATCATCGGCAAGAAGGGCTCGGACATCGAGAAGCTGCGCAAGACGCTCGGCGCGATGACCAGCTCGGACGTGTCGCTGAACATCGTCGAAATCCGTAAGCCGGAAGTCGATGCCAAGCTCATCGCGCAGGGCATCGCCGACCAGCTCGAGCGTCGTATCGCGTTCCGCCGCGCCATGAAGCGCGCGGTGCAGTCCGCGATGCGGCTCGGCGCCGACGGCATCAAGGTCTATTGCGGTGGCCGTCTGGGCGGCGCGGAAATCGCGCGTTCGGAGAGCTATCGTGAAGGCCGCGTGCCGCTCCACACGCTGCGCGCCAACATCGATTACGCCCATGCCGAAGCGCACACCGCGTACGGCGTCTGCGGCGTGAAGGTGTGGGTGTTCAAGGGCGAGATCCTCGGTCACGACCCGTTCGCCACCGATCGTCTCATGATGGAGGCCCAGACCTCCGGCGTGCGCCCGGCGCGCGACGACCGTCGCTAAGGATTAACGGACATGCTGCAACCGAAGCGCACCAAGTTCCGCAAGGCGTTCAAGGGCCGTATCCACGGCGACGCCAAGGGCGGTACGTCGCTGAACTTCGGCTCCTATGGCCTCAAGGCGATGGAGCCGGACCGTATCACCGCGCGTCAGATCGAGGCGGCCCGCCGCGCGATCACGCGTCACATCAAGCGCCAGGGGCGTCTGTGGATCCGCGTGTTCCCGGACGTGCCGGTGTCGAGCAAGCCCGCCGAAGTCCGCATGGGCTCGGGTAAGGGTTCGCCGGAATTCTGGGCCGCGCGCGTCAAGCCGGGCCGGATCCTGTTCGAGCTCGACGGTGTCGAAGGGCCGCTGGCCGCGGAGGCGTTCGAGCGCGCCGCGATGAAGCTGCCGATCAAGACCAAGGTCGTGGCGCGCCTCGGCGACACCTCGCACCTGGGAGGCGAGTAAGATGGCGAACAAGACCGACTATAACGGGCAGAGCGACGACCAGCTCGCCGAGAGCCTGGGCAACCTGAAGCGCGAGCAGTTCAACCTGCGCTTCCAGGCGGCGACCAGCCAGCTCGAGAAGCCGAGCCGCGTGCGTGAGGTCCGCAAGGACATCGCCCGCATCAAGACCCTTCAGACGCAGCGCAACGCTGCGGCTGCGGCCAAGTAAGAGGACGACACATGCCGAAGCGCGTGCTGACCGGAGTGATCGTCTCCGACAAGGGCGAGAAGACGGTGGTCGTGAACGTGGAGCGCAAGGTCAAGCACCCGCTCTACGGCAAGATCATCCGCCGTTCGAAGAAGTATCACGCCCATGACGAGGCGAACGAGTATAAGGCTGGCGAGACGGTGCGCATCGAAGAGATCGCGCCGATGTCGAAGCTGAAGACCTGGAAGGTTCTGGACCGTGTGAACACGCACGTGGCCCCGGACCGGGTCGACGTCGACGCGTAAGCGTCGGTGACCGAGTGCCTCGCACCGTTTCGTGCAGGGTCCGTCCGACCGGGCGGAGACCACATGAGCGGGCGGGGGACGACGTGGGATGGGGGGCTTGCCTTCCATCGGCGGAGCGGCTACCGGGCTGCTCCCCCTGGCGCGGGCCAAGCCCGCCGCCGGGGGTCGTTTTTTATAGGCGGGGTTGGGTCGGTATCCACCCCATGAGCGAGAAGGAAGCGGATCGATGATCCAGATGCAGTCCAATCTCGACGTCGCTGACAACAGCGGCGCGAAGCGGGTGCAGTGCATCAAGGTGCTTGGCGGGTCCAAGCGCCGCACGGCCAGCGTCGGCGACATCATCGTCGTCAGCGTCAAGGAAGCGCAGCCGCGTGGCCGCGTGAAGAAGGGCGACGTTCACCGCGCGGTGATCGTGCGTACCGCCAAGGACATCCGTCGCGCCGACGGCTCGGTGATCCGTTTCGACGGCAACGCCGCGGTGCTGGTCAACAAGAACGAGGAGCCGATCGGCACCCGTATCTTCGGCCCGGTGGTGCGTGAACTGCGCGGCAAGAAGCACATGAAGATCATCTCGCTCGCGCCGGAGGTGCTGTAATGGCCGCCGCGAAGATCAAGAAGGGCGATCAGGTCATCGTCCTGTCTGGCAAGGACAAGGGCAAGACCGGCACCGTGACCGCGTCGATGCCGCGTGACGGCAAGGTGATCGTGGGCGGCGTCAACGTCGCGACCCGTCACCGCAAGCCGAGCCAGGCGAACCCGCAGGGCGGTCTCGAGAAGATCGAGGCGCCGCTGCACATCTCGAAGGTGGCGCACGTCACCGCCGACGGCAAGCCGACCCGCGTTCGTTTCGAGACGCAGGACGGCAAGAAGGTCCGCGTCGCCGTCAAGACCGGGGAGAAGATCGATGGCTGATGCCTACAAGCCCCGCATGAAGGCGATCTATGACGATCGCATCGTCGCGGCGATGACCGAGAAGTTCGGTTACAAGAATGCGCTGGAGATCCCGCGCATCGAGAAGATCGTGCTCAACATGGGCGTGGGCGAAGCGACGCAGGACAAGAAGCGCGTCGACCAGGCCGCGTCGGAAATGGAGCTGATCGCGGGCCAGAAGCCGGTGATCACCAAGGCGAAGAAGTCGATCGCGCAGTTCAAGCTGCGTGAGGGCATGCCGATCGGCGTCAAGGTGACGCTGCGTCGCGAGCGCATGTACGAGTTCCTCGACCGCTTCATCACCATCGCGCTCCCGCGCGTCCGCGACTTTCGCGGGCTGAACCCGAAGAGCTTCGACGGCCGCGGCAATTACGCCTGCGGCATCAAGGAGCAGATCGTGTTCCCGGAGATCAGCTATGACCGCGTCGACAAGGTGCGCGGCATGGATGTGATCGTGACCACGAGCGCGAAGACCGACGACGAGGCGCGCGAGCTGCTGCGTCTGTTCGGCTTCCCGTTCCCGATCGAGGAAGAAACGACCGAGAAGAAGGCGGCATGACCGCGCTTCTGGTCTGATAGAGAGAGCTTAAGTCCATGGCGAAACTGAGTTCCGTGAACAAGAACGAGCGTCGCAAGAAGCTGGTGGCGCAGTACGCGCCCAAGCTGGCGAAGCTGAAGGCGCAGGCCAACGACCAGTCGCTGGATGAGACCGAGCGTCTCATCGCGCGGCTGAAGATGGCCGAGCTGCCGCGCAACGCGAACCCCACGCGTATCCGCAACCGCTGCGCGCTGACCGGTCGTCCGCGTGCCTACTACCGCAAGTTCGGGCTTGCCCGTGTGATGCTGCGCGATCTGGCCAACAAGGGCCTGATCCCGGGTCTCACCAAGTCGAGCTGGTAAGGACGTAAGATGGCAGTGACCGATCCCCTGGGTGACCTGCTCACCCGTATCCGCAACGGCCAGCGCGCGCGCAAGGACAGCGTCCTTTCGCCGTCGTCGAAGCTGCGTGTCCGCGTGCTCGACGTGCTCCAGCGCGAAGGCTATATCCGTGGCTATTCCGAAGAGCAGATGGGCCCCGCCGCCGGCGTGCGCATCGAGCTGAAGTATTTCGAGGGCCAGCCCGCGATCAAGCATGTCGCGCGCGTCTCCAAGCCCGGCCGCCGCATCTACAGCGGGTCGCAGGACCTGCCGCGCGTGATGAACGGCCTGGGCATCACCATCGTCTCGACGCCACGCGGCGTGCTTTCCGATGCGGAAGCGCGCGAGCAGAACGTCGGCGGCGAAGTGCTGGCGGAGGTGTTCTGATGAGCCGTATCGGCAAGAAGGCGGTCCAGATTCCTTCGGGCGTCACCGCAACCCGCAACGGCAACGAGCTGTCGGTCAAGGGCCCGAAGGGCACCCTGTCGATGCCGCTGTCGGACCTGATCACCTATGACGTCCAGTCGGACGCGATCGGTGTGCAGCCGGCCAACGACACCAAGCGCGCCCGTGCCTTCTGGGGCATGCAGCGCACGATGGTGCAGAACCTGGTCACCGGCGTGACCGAGGGCTTCACCAAGAAGCTCCTCATCACCGGCGTCGGCTATCGCGCCGCGGCGCAGGGCAAGACCCTGAAGCTGCAGCTCGGCTACAGCCACGACGTCAACATCGACGTGCCGGAAGGCATCGAGGTGAAGACGCCGGACGCCACCACCGTCGAGATCAGCGGTGCCGACAAGCAGCGCGTGGGTCAGCTCGCCGCCGAAGTCCGCCGCTGGCGCAAGCCGGAGCCGTACAAGGGCAAGGGCATCAAGTACGACGGCGAGTATATCTTCCGTAAGGAAGGGAAGAAGAAGTGACCAAGGGTCTTTCGCTTTTCGAGAAGCGGCGTCGCCGCAACCGTACCGCGCTCCGTGCGCGGGCGGGCACCCGTCCGCGCCTGTCGGTGCATCGTTCGGGCAAGCACATCTATGCGCAGGTCATCGACGACGCGCAGGGCCGCACCGTGGCCTCGGCGTCGACGCTGTCCAACCATGACGGCAAGACCGCCACGGCCGAGGCGGCGTCCGCCGTCGGCAAGCGCGTCGCCGAAGCGGCCAAGGCCGCCGGCGTCACGCAGGTTGTCTTCGATCGTGGCGGCTTCCTGTTTCACGGCCGCGTGAAGGCGCTGGCCGAGGCAGCGCGCGAAGCCGGACTGGAGTTCTAAGACATGGCTGACGAGAACAACCAGCAGCCGCAGGCTGTGGAGAACGAAGCCGCAGCAGCGCCGCAGGACGGCAATGCGGGCGGTTACCAGGGCGGTGGCGAGCGCGGTGCGCGCGGCGGCCGCGGCCGCGGCGGCCCGGGTGGCGGTCGCGGTGGCCCGGGTGGCAATCGTGGCGGTGGCCGTGATGGCCGTGGCGGGCGTCGTGACGACCGTCGCGGTGGGCAGGACGACGGCGGCGAGGAGCTGATCGAGAAGCTGGTCCACATCAACCGCGTCTCAAAGACGGTGAAGGGCGGCAAGCGCTTCGGCTTCGCGGCGCTGGTCGTCGTGGGCGACGGCAAGGGCCGCGTCGGCTTCGGTCACGGCAAGGCGCGCGAGGTGCCGGAGGCGATCTCGAAGGCGACCGCCGCTGCCAAGAAGAAGATGATGCGCGTGCCGCTGAAGGAAGGCCGCACGCTGCACCATGACGGCAACGGCCACTTCGGTGCCGGCCGCGTCACCGTCCGCTCGGCGCCGCAGGGCACCGGGATCATCGCGGGCGGCCCGATGCGCGCCGTCTTCGAGAGCCTGGGCGTGCACGACGTGGTGACCAAGTCGGTCGGTACGTCGAACCCGTACAACATGATCCGTGCGACGTTCGAGGCGCTGGGCAACCAGACCTCGCCGAAGTCGGTGGCACAGCGTCGCGGCAAGAAGATTGCCGACCTGCTGGGCCGGGCGCACGGTGCCGATGCGCAGACCGCCGAGGCGGATGCCGCGGCCGTGGTGGAGTAAGGCGACATGGCGACCATCAAGGTGAAGCAGACCGGATCGCCGATCCGGCGCACCAAGGACCAGCGCGCGACCCTCGTCGGGCTGGGCCTGAACAAGATGCACAAGGTGTCCGAACTCGAAGATACCGAGTCGGTCCGCGGCATGATCCGCAAGGTGCAGCACATGGTCGAGGTGGTGGACTGACATCGTCATCCCCGCGCAGGCGGGGATCCATGGCTGTCTCAAGGGAAGATCGCCGGAGCGGCGAGCCATCCTGATGACGGACAGAGACATGGGCCCCTGCCTGCGCGGGGGCGACGGTTACCGGCCAAGACTTGAAACCTACGGGCAAGGGGGCTAACCGGCCCCCTTCCTTATTTCAGCGCGTAAAAAGCGAAAGCGAGTGCATAACATGAAGCTCAACGAACTCAGCGACAACCAGGGCGCCCGTCACCGCAAGATCCGCGTCGGTCGCGGCATCGGCTCGGGCAAGGGCAAGACCGGCGGCCGCGGCGTCAAGGGGCAGAAGAGCCGCGAAGGCGTGTCGATCGCCGGCTTCGAGGGCGGCCAGATGCCGCTCCACATGCGGCTGCCGAAGCGCGGCTTCAACAACATCTTCGCCAAGGATTATGCCGAGGTGAACCTGGGCGCGATCCAGAAGGCGATCGATTCGGGCAAGCTGACCGGCACCGACATCGACCACGCCGCGCTGAAGGCCGCCGGCCTCGCGCGGGGTGGCAAGGACGGCGTCCGCCTGCTCGCCAAGGGCGAGTATTCGGCGAAGCTGAACTTCACCGTAGCGGGCGTCTCGGCGTCGGCGCGCGAAGCGGTCGAGAAGGCGGGTGGCTCGGTCACCGTGCCGGAGATCGTGCCGGCCGCGGAGAAGGCCAAGGCCAAGCACCGCACCGCGCAGGCCGCGCGCAAGCAGGCGTAATCGGGGAGGAGCGGGCGACCCGATCGTCCGCTCCTTTTTCGTCATGCCGGACGCGTTCCGGCATCCACGGTGCCACAAGATCCATCGACGATGGATGTGCGGTGCGGTGGACCCCGGAACAGGTCCGGGGTGACGGGTCGTTATGGGCAGGCTCCCGATCGAACCGTTCTTTCGCGTTCCGCATTCCCGACCGGGTTAGACAAGGCGCGCCAAGCGCCTATATGAGCGGCGGGGCGGTATAAACGCATCCCGCCGTTCTTCGTTTCCAGGATACACCGACACGATGGCATCCGCAGCCGACCAGATGGCGCAGAGCATCAGCCTCGCGAAATTCTCGCAGGCTACCGACCTCAAGAAGCGACTGTGGTTCACGATCGGCGCGCTGATCGTCTTCCGTCTGCTCAGCTACGTTCCGCTGCCGGGGATCGACCCGACGCAGCTCGGCGTGCTGGCCGAGCGGATGAAGGGCGGCGTGCTCGACTTCTTCAACACTTTCTCGGGCGGCTCGCTGTCGCGCGCGTCGCTGATCGCGCTGGGCGTGATGCCGTA
Source organism: Sphingomonas phyllosphaerae (assembly GCA_036946405.1). Classification (NCBI taxonomy): domain Bacteria; kingdom Pseudomonadati; phylum Pseudomonadota; class Alphaproteobacteria; order Sphingomonadales; family Sphingomonadaceae; genus Sphingomonas; species Sphingomonas phyllosphaerae. The sequence goes on from JAQIJC010000001.1 coordinate 1,797,507, forward strand.
CATCACGGCGTCGATCGTCGTGCAGCTCGCGACCTCGCTGAGCCCGCAGCTCGCCGCGATCAAGAAGGAAGGCGAATCGGGGCGCAAGAAGCTCAACCAGTACACCCGCTACGGCACCGTCGGCCTGACCGCGGTGCAGGGCTATTTCATCGCGCGCGGGCTGGAGGCCGGCGGCGCGGTGATCGAGCCGGGGATGCTGTTCCGCGTCGGGGCGGTGATCTCGCTGATCGGCGGAACGATGTTCCTGATGTGGCTGGGTGAGCAGATCACCAGCCGCGGCATCGGCAATGGCGTGTCGCTGATCATCATGGCCGGCATCGTCGCGCATCTGCCGACGACGCTGCTCAACCTTCTGGAAGGTGGCCGTTCCGGCTCGACCAGCGCGGTGTCGATCATCGCGATCGTGGTCGTCGTCGTCGGGCTGATCCTGCTGATCTGCTTCATGGAGCGCGCGCAGCGCCGGATCCTGATCCAATATCCCAAGCGCCAGACGCAGCGCGGGATGCAGGCCGATCGCAGCCACCTGCCGCTCAAGATCAACACCGCGGGCGTGATCCCTCCGATCTTCGCTTCGTCGCTGCTGCTGCTGCCGCTGACGATCACGCAGTTCGCGGGCAATCGCGTCGCGGGCGAAAGCCGCTTCGGCGACATCCTGATCGGGCTGAACCAGTATCTCCAGCACGGCTCGCCGGTGTACATGGCGCTCTATGCCGCCGGCATCATCTTCTTCTCGTTCTTCTACACCGCGGTGGTGTTCAACCCCGAGGAAACCGCCGAGAACCTGAAGCGCTACGGCGGGTTCATCCCGGGCATCCGCCCCGGCAAGAACACCGAGAGCTATTTCGATTACGTGCTGACCCGCATCACCGTGATCGGCGCGGCCTATCTGACCTTCATCTGCGTGGTGCCGGAATATCTGGTGTCGGCGCTGTCGATCCCCTTCTATCTGGGCGGGACCAGCCTGCTGATCGTCGTCAACGTGACGATGGATACGGTGACGCAGATCCAGTCGCATCTGCTGGCGCACCAATATGGCGATCTCATCAAGAAGGCGAAGCTGAAGGGCACGCGCCGCCGCTGAGGCAAAGACGCCCGGCAGGGACGGGCGCAAAGGGGAGAGTTCGGTGAACATCATTCTGCTGGGGCCGCCGGGAGCGGGCAAGGGAACCCAGGCGCAGCGATTGGTCGAGCATCACGGGATGGTGCAGCTGTCGACCGGCGACATGCTGCGCGCTGCGGTCAAGGCCGGCACGCCGGTCGGCCTGCAGGCGAAGGCGGTGATGGAAGCCGGCGAGCTGGTCAGCGACGCGATCGTCTCGGCGCTGATCGGCGAGCGACTAGACGCCGGCACCGCGAACGGTGCAATCTTCGATGGCTATCCGCGCACCGCCGCGCAGGCCGATGCACTCGACCTGCTGCTCGACGAACGCGGGCAGAAGCTCGATGCCGTCATCGAACTGGAAGTCGACGAGGATGCGCTCGTCGAGCGGATCGTCGGGCGGTTCACCTGCGGCAATTGCGGCGCGGGCTACCACGACCGGTTCAAGCAGCCGAAGGTCGAGGGCACCTGCGACGTCTGCGGCGCACACGAATTCAAGCGCCGCCCGGACGATAACGAGGAGACGGTCCGCACCCGGATGACCGAGTATCGCGCCAAGACGGCGCCGATCATTCCGATCTACGAGGCGCGCGGGCTGGTTTCGCGCGTCGACGGCATGGGGGCGATGGATGCCGTCTCTGCCGCGATCGAGTCGATCCTCGGTAAGGTGCCGGCGCAATAAGTGACGGAAATGTCATGGTCGCGTAAGGCGATCGTGGGGTGAAGGCGCGTAGAGACGATCGGGTCGGCAGCGCGGAAACACGCTGCCCCGTCGCACCTCTCCCAGAGGCGACGGCATCGATCGTCGCCTGAACTCCCGAAGGGCGGCGATGGCCGGCGGAGGTTCCCTGTCCTCCGCCGGCCCTTTCTTTTTCGCGCGATGCGGGTGGTTCTCGTTCAACGCTTCGGCCACAAGGCCGGGCATGGACGCACTTTCCGCCTTCGGACTTTTTGCCGTCAGTCTGACGCTGATCTGCTACGCGCTGGAGGCGCGGGCGGCGTTCTGGACGTTGCTGTTCGCGATCGGGTGCCTGCTGGGATCGGCTTACGGCTTCCTGCAAGGCGCATGGCCGTTCGGGCTGGTCGAACTGGCATGGTTCGTCGTCGCGCTGCGGCGCTGGGTTCAGCTGCGCCGGGTCGAGGGCGAGCGGCGGAACCCATCGCTTGACACGACGTTACCGCCCGCCTAACCGCTCTTCCTTCCAACCCACCGAATCCCGGCGGCACGTTCGTGTCTGCCGTCTTGCCGCGTTCGCGGCGATGGCTCGGGGAAGCGGCGGGGCGGAAATGCAATGCGACGAGATGGGGTGCGTGGCAGCCATGCCGCATCCCGTGGAGCACAGGAGAAAAAGTTCATGGCACGTATCGCGGGTGTCAATATCCCGACCAACAAGCGCGTTCTGATCGCGCTGACCTATATTCACGGCATCGGTCCGGCCAAGGCGCTGGAAATCACCACTAAGCTGAACATCGCCGCCGATCGTCGCGTGCAGGACCTGAGCGATCAGGAAGTGTTGCAGATCCGCGAGACGATCGACGCCGACCACACGGTCGAGGGTGATCTTCGTCGCGAAACCGCGATGAACATCAAGCGTCTGATGGATCTGGCCTGCTACCGCGGCCTGCGCCACCGCAAGGGTCTGCCGGTCCGCGGCCAGCGCACGCACACCAACGCGCGCACCCGTAAGGGCAAGGCCAAGCCGATCGCTGGGAAGAAGAAGTAAGCGCGAGCGCTCTTCCTCTCCGTTGGCCGGTTGCAGGTTCGCGCCTCCCGGCCACGTTGTAAGATAAGGTCAGGAATACCATATGGCACAGGCACCGCAGCGCATTCGTCGGCGCGAGCGCAAGAACATCACCGCAGGCGTCGCGCACGTGAACGCCAGCTTCAACAACACCATGATCACCATCACCGATGCGCAGGGCAATGCGATCAGCTGGTCGTCGGCCGGCATGATGGGCTTCAAGGGCAGCCGTAAGTCGACCCCGTACGCGGCGCAGGTCGCCGCGGAAGACGCGGGCAAGAAGGCTGCCGAGCACGGCGTCCGCACGATCGAGGTCGAGGTCAAGGGCCCGGGTTCGGGCCGCGAATCGGCATTGCGCGCGCTGCAGGCGGTCGGGTTCCAGATCACGTCGATCCGCGACGTGACCTCGATCCCGCACAACGGCGTCCGTCCGTCCAAGCGCCGTCGCGTCTGACGATCACGCTTCGCGTGGCCGCTGACGAGCGGCCACGTTCATTACCCGGCCGTGCGCGTCCCCCGCGCCCGGCCCAACCCCAGGGGACGAGAGCTTGTCTGTCAACGCAAAGAACTGGCAAGAACTGAAGAAGCCCAACCAGCTCGAAAAGAAGAGCGGTGACGGCAAGCGCAAGGCGACGTTCATCGCCGAACCGCTGGAGCGGGGCTTTGGCCTGACGCTCGGCAACGCGCTGCGGCGCGTGCTGTTGTCGTCGCTGCAAGGTGCGGCGGTGACCTCGATCAAGATCGAGAACGTGCTGCACGAGTTCAGCTCGCTGGCGGGCGTCCGCGAGGACGTGACCGACATCGTCCTGAACGTGAAGCAGATCGCGCTGAAGATGCAGGGCGAAGGCCCGAAGCGGCTCCAGCTGTCCGCGACCGGCCCGGCCGAGGTGAAGGCAGGCGACATTGCGGTGTCGGGCGATATCGAGGTGATGAACCCCGATCTGGTGATCTGCCACCTCGACGAGGGCGCGACGTTCAACATGGAACTGACCGCCGATGTCGGTAAGGGCTATGTCGCGGCGGTCAACAACCGCCCGGCGGATGCGCCGATCGGCCTGATCCCGGTCGACGCACTCTACTCGCCGGTCCGTCAGGTGTCGTACAAGGTCGACCCGACCCGCGTCGGGCAGGACCTCGATTACGACAAGCTGACGCTGACGATCGAGACCGACGGCACCGTCACCCCGGAAGACGCGGTCGGCTATGCCGGGCGCATCCTTCAGGACCAGCTGGCGCTGTTCGTCCACTTCGACGATTCGTCGGTGACGCGGTCGGCGCCGATCGGCGTTGCCGCGCCGGCGGCGACGGGTGGCGAGGCCCCGAGCGACACCGCGCAGATCAACCGTTACCTGCTCAAGAAGGTCGACGAGCTGGAACTGTCGGTCCGTTCGGCGAACTGCCTCAAGAACGACAACATCATCTATATCGGCGATCTGGTCGGCAAGACCGAGGCCGAGATGCTGCGCACGCCGAACTTCGGCCGCAAGTCGCTCAACGAGATCAAGGAAGTGCTGTCGTCGATGGGGCTGCGGCTTGGGATGGAAATCCCCGGCTGGCCGCCCGAGAACATCGAGGAGGTCGCCAAGAAGCTCGAGCAGGAGATTATGGGGTGATCGCAGTGGATTAGCGCAAGCTAATCCACGCCGCGGCGATCACCTCGGCCGGCGGGAGCCGAACGGCTACCGACCGACGACGCGGCTCCGCCGCGTCGCCACCCGGTCTCATCCTGCGACAACAACCGGCGTCCCGAGCGCCGAACCAGACATGGGCCCCTGCCTCCGCAAGGGCGACGGTTTTTCCGGTGAGCCACCGTCCTCACCTGTCCCGGGGTTCCGTCGAACGGCCCCCTGACGAACGAGAAGGAAGACTATCATGCGCCATCGTGTAGGCGGTCGTAAGCTCCAGCGGACCTCGGCACATCGCATCGCGCTGTTCCGCAACATGTCGGCCGCGCTCATCAAGCATGAGCAGATCACCACGACCGTCGCCAAGGCGAAGGAACTGCGTCCGTACATCGAGAAGCTGGTGACGCTCGGCAAGAAGGGCGGCCTGTCGAACCGCCGTCTGGCGCACGCCCGACTGCTCGACGACGCGCAGCTGGTCAAGCTGTTCGACGTGCTCGCCAAGCGCTACGCCGACCGCAACGGCGGCTATACCCGCATCATCAAGGCCGGCATCCGTGCATCGGACGCCTCGCCGATGGCGATCATCGAATTCGTCGATCGCGACGTCGCGGCCAAGGGGCAGGATTCTGGCCCGGTCGTGAGCGACGACGAGGATTTCGACGCCGCCGCCTGATCGGGCGACCGCGCTGAAACGAACAGGCCGCTCCGGCAACGGGGCGGCCTTTTTCGTTTGCCGTGAATTGTGGCGCGCCGGCCGCCCCACACCGTCATTCCCGCAAAAGCGTGAATCCAGACGCGCGAGCGTCGCGCCTCTCTCGAGACGATATGGGTTCTGGATTCCCGCCTGCGCGGGAATGACGGATTGAGTGACAACCCACCATCCACACCATATACGGTTCGTATGTTAATAACCCCGTGGAGAAGTTGTGTGGGCATTGTGAAGATCGACGATCACCTCCACGAGGAAGCGCGGCGCGTCAGCGCGGTGATGTGCCGCTCGATCAATGCGCAGGCGGAATTCTGGATGAAGATCGGAATGCTCGCCGAGGCGAACCCGACCCTGTCGTTCAACGAGATCGTCGCCCGCGAGTGCGCTGCCGTGCCGATCGCGACCGCCGCATGACCGCGATCCTCAAGACCCCCGACGAGCTGGCGCTGATGCGCGAGTCCGGCCGGTTGCTCGCGCAGGTGTTCACGATGCTTGATCGCGAGACGCTCGCCGGCCAGTCGACGCTGGCGATCAACGACCGGGTCGAGCGCTACATCGTCGACGAACTCCACGCGCGTCCCGCCAGCAAGGGCCAGTATGATTTCGCGTTCGTGCTCAACAGCTCGATCAACCAGGTCGTCTGCCACGGCGTGCCGAACGACGCCGACGTGATCCGCGACGGCGACATCGTCAATCTCGACATCACGCTGGAGAAGAACGGTTTCATCGCTGATTCGAGCAAGACCTATCTGGTCGGCGAGGTCGCGCCCGCCGCGCGTCGGCTGGTGCGCGTCGCGCAGGAGGCGATGTGGAAGGGGATCGCGCAGGTCCGCGCCGGCGCGCGGCTCGGCGACGTCGGCGCGGCGATCGACCGCCACGCCAAGCAGCACGGCTATGCGGTGGTTCGCGACTTCTGCGGCCACGGCATCGGCCGCGAGATGCACGAGGCGCCCGAGGTGCTCAACTACGGACGCCCCGGCACCGGCCCGGTGCTGCACGAGGGCATGACCTTCACGGTCGAGCCGATGGTCAATCAGGGGACGCGCAAGGTCGCGACGCGCGACGACGGCTGGACGGTCGTCACCGGCGACGGCAAGCTCTCCGCGCAATTCGAGCATACGGTGGCAGTGACGGCGACCGGCGTCGAGGTGCTGACGCTGCGCGACGGCGAGGCGGTGCCGAAGGGCGTGCGCGGCTGACCGTTTCGTCGCCCCGGACTTGATCCGGGGTCCCGCTTCTTCTTCCTGCTGTCGGACGTAAGAAGCCGGATGCCGGATCAAGTCCGGCATGACCGCGAAGAGGCCCTCTTTCCCCCTGCGCGCCATCCCGCTACAGGCCCGCCATGGAGCATCCCGACAACATCCTCATCGTCGATTTCGGCAGCCAGGTGACCCAGCTGATCGCGCGTCGCGTGCGCGAGGCGGGGGTCTATAGCGAGGTCGCGCCCTTCCAGTCCGCCGCCGAGGCGTTCGCGCGGCTGAAGCCCAAAGGTGTCATCCTGTCGGGCGGCCCCGCGTCGGTGGTCGACGACAATAGCCCGCGTGCGCCGCAGGAGATCTTCGACGCCGGCGTGCCGGTGCTCGGCATCTGCTATGGCCAGCAGGTGATGAACACCCAGCTCGGCGGGCGGGTCGAAAAGGGCATGTCGGGCGAGTTCGGGCTGGCGTTCGTCGAGGTCGACCAAGGCTGCGCGTTGTTCGACGGGCTGTGGCAGGCCGGCGAGAAGCATCAGGTGTGGATGAGCCACGGCGACCATGTCGCGGCGCTCGCCCCCGGCTTCGCCCCCGTCGCCTCGTCGCCCGGCGCGCCTTTCGCGATCACCGCCGACGAGACGCGCCGCTTCTACGGGCTGCAATTCCATCCGGAGGTGGTCCACACGCCCGATGGCGCGAAGCTGATCGCCAATTTCGCGCGCCATGTCTGCGGACTGGCGGGCGACTGGACGATGGCGGAGTTCCGCACCGTCAAGATCGCCGAGATCCGCGCGCAGGTCGGCGACAAGCGTGTGATCTGCGGCCTGTCGGGCGGGGTCGACTCGGCGGTCGCGGCGGTGCTGATCCACGAGGCGATCGGCGAGCAGCTCACCTGCGTGTTCGTCGACGGCGGCATCCTGCGTCAGGGCGAGGCCGAGCAGGTCGTCGGGCTGTTCCGCGGTGCCTATAACATTCCGCTGGTGCACGTTCAGGCGCAGGACCTGTTCATGGACGGGCTGGCCGGCGTCACCGACCCGGAGGCGAAGCGCAAGTTCATCGGCAAGACCTTCATCGACGTGTTCGAGGCCGAGGCGAAGAAGATCGGCGGCGCAGACTTCCTCGCGCAAGGCACGCTCTATCCGGACGTGATCGAGAGCGTCAGCTTCACCGGCGGTCCGTCGGTGACGATCAAGAGCCATCACAATGTCGGCGGGCTGCCCGAGCGGATGAACATGAAGCTCGTCGAGCCGCTGCGCGAATTGTTCAAGGACGAGGTCCGCGCGCTCGGCCGCGAGCTGGGGCTGCCCGAGGTGTTCGTCAGCCGCCATCCGTTCCCGGGGCCGGGGCTCGCGATCCGCATCCCCGGCGAGGTGACGCGCGAGCGCTGCGACATCCTGCGCAAGGTCGATGCGATCTATCTGGAGGAAATCCGCAACGCCGGGCTCTACGACACGATCTGGCAGGCGTTCGCGGTGCTGCTGCCGGTGCGCTCGGTGGGCGTGATGGGCGACGGGCGGACCTATGACAGCGTACTGGCGTTGCGCGCAGTGACCTCGGTCGACGGCATGACCGCCGAGGCGTTTGAGTTTCCCGGCGGCTTCCTGCCGCGCGTCGCGACGCGGATCATCAACGAGGTGAAGGGCGTCAACCGCGTCACCTACGACTATACCTCCAAGCCGCCCGGCACGATCGAGTGGGAATGATGACGCCACGCCCATGCGGGGCATGGGCGTGGCGTCATCATTCGGTGCCGAAAGGCACCGTAATGGACCCGCGATCCCGCGGGGCGGGATCGCGGCCACATCATTCGGCATCGCGATGCCGCTGGGCCGCAACGGATGACGTGGCAGGACAAGATCGAGGCCACGTCGTCCGGCGAAAGGCCCAATCGTCTGACGGCCTAGACGATGATCCATCTAAGCTGAAGCGTCGCCCCGGCGAAGGCCGGGGCCCAGTTGGGGGACGCTGATGATGGAGGTAGCGCCTTGTTTCGCGGGCCTTCCCAACTGGGCCTGGCCTTCCTCGGGGTGACAATGGGAAACGGTTCAGGCCGGGTGGATCAAACATTAGTGACCGCTGCCGTCTGATCGTGCCACAATCGGCGCGACCATGATGGATTGACCGATGATCGCCGCACTCCTGTCCTTCGCGCTGCAAGCCGCGCCGCTGCAACAGCTCCCCGACAAACCGCAATATCGCGGACAGGGGCAGATGGCGCTGTTCGACATGATTTGTGGTCGAGTTTTCCCGGATGACGCACGGATCGCGACAGCGCTGGCCAGGATGCCCGGCGTCCGCGCGCTGACCCCGGAGGAGTTGCGCATCTATCTGAAGGACGATCCGGGCCGCGGCTGGGTCATGTCGGCGGGCAGCAGCCGGATCGTCGTGACGATTGAATCGCCGCCGATCCATTCCTGTGCGGTGCGGATCGACAACACGGATGGCGTGATCGACGACGGCAAGTGGCAGCAACTGCTCACCGCAGCGCAGGCACGCAGCGGCGGCGGGTTCCTGACGCTACCGCCGCAGACATTCGTGGTCGGCGACATCCGTTCGCAGGCGAGCGGTGTGCAGAAGCAGGGCGTCGGCGGCGCGGCGGAGGCGATCTACCTGATCCGCAGCACCCCGAAAAAGCCCGGGTTCGGGACGGAAATCCGCATGGTGCGGCAGCTGGTGGCACCGCAGGCGCGGTAAATGCCATGAGGCTCTTGCGCTCATCGCCCCCGCTCGCATCCTTATGCAGCCTGACCCTCGCTTGTGCCACGCCCGCGGCCGGCATCCGGTTTGACCTCGCATTGCGTGAGAAGGACGGCGCGTGCGTCACCACATTCGAGGGGCGTGACTTCGACAACGCCGAGGTGCTGGAAATTGCTCGTAGCCGGGTGAGGAAGACCCGCGAGGCGCAGGTCGCCACGAAGGCAGCCGATATGCCGTGGCGGTGCGTCGCCGGACTGATCTACCGGTTGCAAATGGCGGGGTTCGAGAAGATCAACTTCGCCGCGCTTTCTCCCTCGCGCCGCTAGCCGGCGATCCTCCCTCCATGCACGGACCGGACTCTCATGCCCGTCACCCTCTACGGCATTCCCAATTGCGACACCGTCAAGAAGGCGCGCACGTGGCTCGCCGAACACGACATCGCGCATACCTTCCACGACTATAAGAAGGCTGGTGTCGACGAGCAGGCGCTCGACACGTGGATCGCGCAGCTCGGCTGGGAGCCGCTGCTCAACCGCGCCGGCACCACCTTCCGCAAGCTGCCCGACACCGACAAGACCGACATCGACACCGTGAAGGCGCGCGCGCTGATGATCGCGCATCCGTCCACGATCAAGCGCCCGGTGCTGGTCGACGGCGACCGAATCGAGGTAGGCTTCAAGCCGGAACGCTACGCCGCGCTGTTCGCGTGACCCGCTTCGCCGTTGACCGGAGGCGTGCGGAAACCTAGGAAATCCGCCCGTGCCCCCGTAGCTCAGCAGGATAGAGCGACGGTTTCCTAAACCGCAGGCCGTGAGTTCGAATCTCGCCGGGGGCACCACACCTGCGACGGAGCAAGACGTGGCGCGTGCGCTCGGACTCGATTTCGGCACCACCAACACCGTCGTTGCGCTCGCCGAGGACGATGACGCGCGGTTGGTCGAGTTCGCCGGCAAGGAAGCGACCGGCGCGGTGTTCCGCTCGGCCTTATGCTTCTGGGAAGACGAACAGGGCTGGAACGGCGTCGCCAGCGAGGCGGGGCCGTGGGCGATCGCCGAATATCTGGAGGCGCCGCTCGACAGCCGCTTTGTCCAGTCGTTCAAGACCGTCGCCGCCAGCCCGCTGTTCGAGCGGACGACGATCTTCAACCGCCAGATGCGCTTCGAGGATCTCGGCCGGCTGTTGCTCCAGAAGCTGGTGCGCCATGCCGGCGGGCAACTTGACGACCGCCCCGCGCGCGTGATCGTCGGGCGGCCGGTCGAATATGCCGGCGCGCGCCCCGACGCGGCGCTGGCGCGACAGCGCTACGACCTGATGCTGCGCGAATTCGGTGCGGAGGTGCATTACGTCTACGAACCGCTCGGCGCGGCGCATAGCTTCGCGTCGCGGCTGATCGAGCCGGCGACGATCCTCGTTGCGGATTTCGGCGGCGGGACGACCGACTTCTCGCTGGTGCGCGTCGCCGCACCTGGGGCGGAGCGGCGCTGCGTCCCGCTCGCCTCGACCGGCGTCGGGATCGCCGGCGACCGCTTCGACCAACGGATCGTCTCGCAGCTGGTGCTGCCGCTTCTGGGGAAGGGCGGACAATATCGCTCGTTCGGCAAGGTGCTCGACATCCCCGGCGGCTTCTTCAACGACGTCGCGGACTGGTCGCGGCTGGCGATGATGCGCAACCGCCGCACGCTCGAGGAATTGCGCAAGCTGCAACGCGACGCGCTCGATCCCGAGGCGATCGGGCGGATGATCGCGCTGGTCGAGGAGGAGCAGGGCTTCCCGCTCTACGACGCGGTCGGCAAGCTCAAGCGCGCGCTGTCGGGCGCCGACCATGCCGAATTCGCGTTCGAGGGCGGCGGGATCCGCATCGCCGCCGACGTGACCCGCGCCGATTTCGAGCGCTGGATCGCCGACGATCTCGTCCGCATCGAGGCGGCGCTCGACGCGGCACTGGCGCGCGGCGGGGTGGAGGCGGGGGCGATCGACCGCGTGTTCCTGACCGGCGGTTCGTCGCTGATCCCGGCGATCCGCGCGATCTTCGACCGCCGTTTCGGCGCGGCGCGGATCGCGACCGGCGGCGAGCTGACCTCGATCGCGCACGGCCTCGCGCTGATCGGCGCCGAGCCCGACATCACGCCCTGGGAGGCGTGACGATGGTCTATACCGACATCGCGACGCGCACCTGGGATCACGGCTGGCGGCTCGACCCGATCGTGCGCAGCCTGCTCGACACCGATTTCTACAAGCTGCTGATGCTGCAACTGATCTGGCGGCGGCATCCAACCACGCACGCCACCTTCGCGCTCATCAACCGCACGCACAGCGTCCGGCTCGCCGAGGTGATCGACGAGGGCGAGTTGCGCGCGCAGCTCGACCACGCGCGGGGGCTGCGCTTCACCAAGAAGGAGCTGATCTGGCTGGCGGGCAACAGCTTCTATGGCGAGGCACGGATGTTCGGGCCCGATTTCCTCGCATGGCTCGCCGACTTTCGCCTGCCCGACTATGAGCTGCGCACCGTCGACGGCCAGCTCGAGCTGCATTTCGACGGGCCCTGGATGTGCACGACGATGTGGGAGATCCCCGCGCTCGCGATCGTCAACGAATTGCGCGCGCGCGCTGCGCTGCGCGGCAAGGGCCGCTTCACGCTCGACGTCCTTTACGCGCGCGCCAAGGCGAAATTGTGGGAGAAGGTCGAGCGGTTGCAGGACCTGCCCGACCTCGCGCTGTCGGACTTCGGCACCCGCCGCCGCCACGGCTTCCTGTGGCAGCGCTGGTGCGTCGAGGCGCTCAAGGAAGGGCTGGGCAAGCGTTTCATCGGCACGTCGAACGTGCTGCTGGCGATGGACCACGATCTGGAGGCGATCGGCACCAACGCGCACGAACTGCCGATGGTCGCCGCCGCGCTCGCGCCCGACGATGTCGCGCTTGCGCAGGCGCCGTATCAGGTGCTCGACGAATGGCGGCAGGCCTATGGTGGCAATCTGCTGATCGCGCTGCCCGATGCGTTCGGCACCGCCGCCTTCCTGCGCGACGCGCCCGACTGGGTGGCGGACTGGACCGGCTTCCGCCCCGACAGCGCGCCGCCGATCGCGGCCGGCGAGCGGATCATCGCGTGGTGGCAGGCGCATGGCCGCGATCCGTGCGAGAAACTGCTGATCTTCTCCGACGGCATGGACACGGAGTCGATCGCGGCCACCTATCGCCATTTCCACGGCCGGGTGCGGATGAGCTTCGGCTGGGGCACCAACCTCACCAACGACTTCCGCGGCTGCGACCCGGATGACGCGACCGGGCTGGAGCCGATCTCGCTGGTCTGCAAGGTGGTGAGCGCCGACGGGCGCCCGGCGGTCAAACTGTCCGACAATCCCGCCAAGGCGACCGGCACGCCCGACGAAATCGCCCGCTACCTCCGCGTGTTCGGCGACGAAGCGCGCGCCGCGGTGCCGGTGGCGGTGTAGAAATCCCACCCCGTTCGTGCTGAGCCTGTCGAAGCACGTGCCCGGCAACACGCCCTTCGACAAGCTCAGGGCGAACGTCGTGATGAAAAACGCGCCGCCGATCACGACCGGCGGCGCGCAGTGTCAGTCGAAAAGCCTCAGGCCTTGACGTGCTGCGAGATATATTTGTTCATCTCGAACATCGTCACCTTGTCCTTGCCGAACACCTTCTTCAGCTTGTCGTCGGCGAGGATCTCGCGCTTGTTCTCCGGGTTCTGCAGGTTGTTCGACTTGATATAGTCCCAAACCTTGCTGATGACCTGGCTGCGCGGCAGCTTCTCGTTGCCGACGACCGCGCCCAGCTCAGCCGAAGGCTGAACGGGCGCATGGATGCCGCCGGTCTTGGGGGTGGTAGCCATTGTTATCCTTCCATTCGCGCCGGCCCGCTGAGGGCCTTGCGCAGCGTCACGCCTTTTTCAGCGCAGCGGGCTTGTGCGCCGCCTTTCCGCCATTGTCACTCTCCACCAGATATTGCGGGTCGTCCTTCGACGCCTTGACCTTGTGGCCTTTGATCGAGGTTTCGGACGTCAGCTTCTTCTCCACCGTGCCGTGTGCGGTGCCGCCGTGCGACTTCCAAGTCACGTCGTCGCCCTTCTTCAGATTGTCCGCCATCGTCCGTCTCCTTCGTTGCGGAGGATGCAACCCACGGAGGACATGACAGGTTGCGCTGGATCAATTCATGCTACAGCCGGGGTCGATACGAACGAGGACATGATGGACGACAAGGGTCAGGCGACGCCCGACGACGGCGATCTGGTGGCGGAAGACGGCAAGATCGCGGTGCCCGATCACGTCGCAGAGGCGGTGCGCACCCTGCTGCGCTGGGCCGGCGACGATCCGGCGCGCGAAGGGCTGGTCGACACGCCGAAGCGCGTCGCGCGCGCATGGAAGGAATATTGCGCCGGTTACGGCGAGGATCCGGGCGTGCATCTGTCGCGCGTGTTCGAGGAGGTCGGCGGCTATGACGAGATCGTGCTGCTGAAGGACATTCCGTTCCAGTCGCATTGCGAACATCACATGGCGCCGATCATCGGCAAGGCGCATATCGCCTATTTGCCGCGCAACCATGTCGTCGGCATCTCGAAGCTGGCGCGCGTGCTGCACGGTTATGCGCGACGGTTACAGGTGCAGGAGCGGCTGACCGCCGAAGTCGCCGACTGCATCTGGAACGGGCTCAAGCCGCTCGGCGTCGCGGTGGTGATCGAGGCGAGCCATGCGTGCATGACCGCGCGCGGGGTCCGTACCTCCGGCGTCAACATGGTGACCAGCCGGATGATGGGCGTGTTCCGCGACGACGATCGCAGCCGCAAGGAAGTGCTGTCGCTGATGGGGCTCGCCTGACCGCGATGCGGGTGCTGGTGACCGGCGGCGCGAAGCGGCTCGGGGCGGCGATCGCACGCGCGGTCGCGGCGGCGGGGCACGTGCCGGTGATCCACTACGGGTCCTCGCAGGCAGAAGCCGAGGCGCTCGCCGCCGAACTGGGCGGAGCGGCGGTGCAGGGCGACTTGTCCGACCTCGCCGACGTCCCCGAGCTGTTCGTTCGCGCGTGTGAAGGCGGTCCGGTCGACGGGCTGGTCAACAGCGCCTCACTCTTTGAGTATGACGCGCCTTCCGCCCCCGACGCGACGCTCGCCGCGCGACTTCAAGCCGTCAACGTCGGCGCGCCGTCGCTTCTCGCGGCCGCGCTGGCGGGGCAGGGACGCGATGGCGCGGTCGTCAATCTGCTCGACCAGAAGCTCGCCAACCCCAATCCCGATTTCTACAGCTATACGCTGACGAAGGCCGCGCTCGCGCAGGCGACGGTGTTGATGGCACAGGCGTTCGCCCCGCGCGTCCGCGTCAACGCCGTGTCACCGGGGCTGACGCTGCCGAGCGGCGATCAAACCGATGCCGAATTCGACGCGGTCGCACGCGCCAATCTTTTGCAGCACCCGGTCGGCGCGGACGCGGTCGCCGACGCCGTCGTGTGGCTGCTGGAGGCACGTAGCGTCACCGGCCAGAACGTATTCGTCGATTGCGGCCAGCGCTTCGTGAAGAGCGCGCGCGACGTGATGTTCGGAACCGATCATGGCTGACTATACGATCATCCTCGACGATCTCGCGGTGCAGATGCGGCTCGGCATCCACCCGCACGAGGCAGCGCCGCAGCGCGTGCTGGTGTCGGTGCGGCTGACGGTCGACTATCCGCGAACACCCGACGCCGACACGATCGCCGAGGTGCTCGATTACGACACGATCCGCGACGGCATCCACGCGCTGGCGGCGGGCGACGGCTTCGCGTTGCAGGAGACGCTGGTCGAGCGCATCACCGCCTTCTGCCTCGCCGATCCGCGCGTGCGGGAGGTGCGCGTCCGCTCCATGAAACCCGACGTCTACCCCGACGCTCGCGTCGGCTGCGAGATCGTGCGGGGACGCTAATTATCGTCATTCCCGCGAAGGCGGGAATCCAGAACCTCTGACGCCTACGCTTCTTTCGACAGACCTGCGCGTCTGGATTCTCGCCTTCGCGGGAATGACGGGATGGCGCCCTGTCCTACACAACATCGTTCCTGATACGTTCTCACTGCAACCAAGGAGAACGTCCCCCATGATCGACGACCTCATCGACGCGGTGATCGACCGCGAGGGCGGGTTCGTGAACAATCCCGCCGACCGCGGCGGCGCCACGCGCTTCGGCATCACCGAGGCGGTCGCGCGCGCCAGCGGCTACACCGGCGACATGCGGCATTTCGCGCGCCCCGCCGCGGTGGCGATCTACCGCCGCCTCTACTGGACCGCGCCCGGCCTGGACCGCGTCGCCGCGCACGCGCCGCGGCTCGCCGCCGAATTGTTCGACACCGCGGTCAACATGGGGCCGGCGGTCGCCGCGACCTTCCTGCAACGCGCGCTCACCGCGCTCAACCGCGGCGGGCGCGACTATCCCGACCTCGCCTGTGACGGCCGGATCGGCGCGCAGACGCTCGACGCGCTCACCCGCTTCCTCGCGACGCGCGGATCGACGGCCGAGGCGGTGCTGATCCGCGCGGTCGAGGCGTTACAGGGCGAACGCTATCTGTCGCTCGCCGAGCATCGCCCCGCCAACGAAGCGTTCCTTTACGGCTGGCTCGCCAACCGCGTCGGCGGCGGGGAGCGCTGAGGATGGCGGTCGTCGATACGATCATCGCGCCGGTCGCCGGCCTGCTCGACAAGCTGATCCCCGATCCGCGCGCACGCGAGGCGGCGCAGCGCGAGCTGCTGCGGCTGGAAGGCACGCAGGAGCTGGAGCGCGTCAAGACGCAGATCGCCGCGATCCTCGCCGAGGCGCAGGCGACCGATCCGTGGACGAGCCGCGCGCGGCCGGGCTTCCTCTACGTCATGTACGCGCTGCTGCTGTGGAGCATCCCGATGGGGCTGATCGCGGCGGTCCGCCCGCCGGCGGCCGCGGCGATCGCGCAGGCGATGAACGCCTATCTCTCGGGCCTGCCCGAGCCGCTCTATACGCTCTTCGCGACCGGTTACCTCGGCTACACCGTCGCGCGCGAATGGGGGAAGACCAAGGCGAAATAGCCACAGCCGTCACCTCCTCCCGTCACCCCGGACTTGATCCGGGGTCCCGCTTTTCTCCGTCGTCCATGGCAAAAAGCGGGGCCCCGGGTCGAGCCCGGGGTGACGGACTGAAGTGGCTCCGCCTTCCTCACCCCGACCGCGCCAGCCGCTGCGGATCGGGCGGCAGCCGCATGTTCGCGCCGTGCGCCTGCTCCAGATATTCGGTCGCCATCGCGTAATGCGCCTGGCACACCACCGGATCCTCGGCTTCCGCGGCGAGCCGCAATTCGGCTTCGGCCCGCGTCTGAAAATACAATCGGTCTCTGTCGGTAATCATCGACGCACTCACTCTCCGCGCGTCATATGGTCGCTTCGACGTGACGATACCATCGCCGACGTGCAAACTTTCATTGCCCTTGCCTGGGACACCGGCGCGCCCCAAATTCGGGGTCTATGAATGGGAACGATCCACATTCCATGCCGGTATGGCATGGCACCACCATCCTTTCGGTACGGCGCGGCGGCAAGGTCGTCGTCATCGGCGACGGTCAGGTCTCCATGGGGCAGACCGTGATGAAGCCGAACGCGCGCAAGGTCCGTACGCTCGGTGACGGCAAGGTGATCGCCGGCTTCGCGGGCGCGACCGCCGACGCCTTCACCTTGTTCGAGCGGCTGGAGGCCAAGCTGGAGCGGCACGGCTATCATCTGATGCGCGCCGCGGTCGAGCTGGCCAAGGACTGGCGCACCGACAAGTTCCTGCGCAATCTCGAGGCGATGATAATCGTCGCCGACAAGGAAGTGACGCTGATCCTCACCGGCAACGGCGACGTGCTGGAACCGGAGGCTGGGGTGGCGGCGATCGGCTCGGGCGGCAATTACGCGCTCGCCGCCGCGCGCGCCTTGGTCGAATATGAAAACGACGCCGAGGTCTTGTGCCGCAAGGCGATGAAGATCGCCGCCGAGGTCTGCGTCTACACCAACGACCGCGTCACGATCGAGACGCTGGACAGCACGACGTGATCCTGAAGCCGTCGCCCCTGCGCAGGCAGGGGCCCATGTCTGTCACGTCACGCGAGCGAGCTGACACACGAACAACGCTCCTCTGTCAGCCCACCCGCAGCACGCCACAGCCATAGGCTCCTGCCTCCGCAGGAGCGACGGTTCACCCCGTCAGCGTCTCAACATTCACAACATTCGCCGGGCAAGGCTTTGAAAAACCATGAACGATAATCTCACCCCCAAGGCGATCGTCGCTGCGCTCGACGCGCACATCATCGGGCAGCAGGACGCCAAGCGCGCGGTCGCCGTCGCGCTGCGCAATCGCTGGCGCCGCCAGCAGCTGTCGCCCGATCTGCGCGACGAGGTGACGCCCAAGAACATCCTGATGATCGGGCCGACCGGCTGCGGCAAGACCGAGATCAGCCGCCGCTTGGCCAAGCTGGCCGACGCGCCGTTCGTGAAGGTCGAGGCGACCAAGTTCACCGAGGTCGGCTATGTCGGCCGCGACGTCGAGCAGATCGCGCGCGATCTGGTCGAGGAAGCGGTGCGGCTGGAGAAGGAACGTCGCCGCGTCGCGGTGAAGGACAAGGCCGAGGCCGCGGCGATGGACCGTTTGCTCGACGCTTTGGTCGGCAAGGACGCCAGCCAGGCGACCCGCGAAAGCTTCCGCCAGCGCTTCCGCGACGGCCATCTCGCCGACAAGGAGGTCGAGCTGGAGCTGCAACAGGCCCCGCAGATGCCGTTCGAGCTGCCCGGCGGGCAGGGCTCGATGGGCATGATCAACCTGTCGGAGATGATGGGCAAGGCGTTCGGCGGCGGCCCCAAGCAGCGCCGCAAGCTGCTCGTTCCGGCCGCCTGGGAGAAGCTGGTCGAGGAAGAGGCCGACAAGCGGCTCGATCAGGACGAGGTCAGCCGCATCGCGCTGCAGGACGCCGAGGAGAATGGCATCGTCTTCCTCGACGAGATCGACAAGATCGCGGTCAGCGACGTGCGTGGCGGCTCGGTCAGCCGCGAGGGCGTCCAGCGTGACCTGCTGCCGCTGATCGAGGGCACGACCGTTTCGACCAAATACGGCCCGATGAAGACCGACCATATCCTGTTCATCGCCTCGGGCGCGTTCCACGTCGCCAAGCCGAGCGACCTGTTGCCCGAGCTTCAGGGTCGTCTGCCGATCCGCGTCGAGCTGAAGGGGCTGACCGAGGACGATTTCGTCGCGATCCTGTCGGACACCAAGGCGTCGCTGCCCGCGCAGTACAAGGCGTTGATCGCCACCGAGGGCGTCGCGGTCGACTTCACCGACGACGGCATCCGCGCGATCGCGCGGATCGCGGCGGAGGTGAACGGCGAGATAGAAAATATCGGCGCGCGCCGGCTCCAGACCGTCATGGAAAAGCTGCTCGAGGAGGTCAGTTTCGACGCAGAGGATCGTCAGGGTGCCGCGGTGACGGTCGACGCCGCTTATGTCGAGGCGCAATTGTCGAGCGTGGCGCGCAACTCCGACCTCAGCCGCTTCGTGTTGTAGGCCGCCGGTGCGGCACTTGATCTTGTGGAGAGTCGCCGTAGCGCACCAACGTCAGATCAGATCGCCGGCGTAGAACAGGATCAGCACCAACGCGACCAGCAGGAACCCGAGATAGATCAGCCCGCCCTTGATCGGGCGCTTCGCCTTGCGATCGAAGGTCGGACCCTTGCTCAATTCCTCGCGGACAATTTCATCGGTCATGATCGCTCTCCCGTGTCGGCCACCAACCGGCGGCACGGCGGAACGATCCCGGGTCAGGCAGCCGCTGCGATGATCGCGATCTGCCGGCCGTAGCTCGGCTCGCCGCGATGCGTGGCGCGGCGATAGGAGAAGAACCGCGCTTCATCGGCATATGTGTCCAGCCCCAGCGCCGCGACACGTGTCACCCCAGCCGCCGCCAGCCGATGGACGACATAGCCTTCCAGATCGAAGCGATGATGCCCGGCCCGCGCGTCGACGAAGAACCGCTCGTTGGCCGCATCCGCCGCCTCGAACCGGCCGCGAAACAAATCGTCGACCTCATAGCTGGCGCGCGCGATGCACGGCCCGACTGCGGCGGCGATCCGCTCCGCCCGTGCGCCGCGCGCGACCATCGCCGCGACCGTCGCATCGGTGACACCGGCCAGCGCGCCCTTCCATCCGGCATGGGCCGCCCCCACGATGCCTGTCGCGGCGTCGGCGAGCAGCACCGGCGCGCAATCGGCGGTCACCACCCCGATCGCCAGCCCGGGACGATCGGTGACCAGCGCATCCGCCTGCGGCCGCTCGACCCACGGTGCCTCGACGGTGACGCAGGTCGCCGAATGGATCTGATAAGGCGTCAGCAGGCACGCGCCCGGCGCGACCGTCTCCACCGCCGCGGCGCGATTGGCCTGCACCGCCGCTTCGTCATCCGCCGACCCGAGCCCGACGTTCAGCCCGGCGTGGATGCCCCCCGATGCGCCGCCCTGCCGCCCGAAGAAGCCGTGCGCGACGCCGTCCAGCACGGCGGCGCGGAACGGCACCGGCGCGGTCACAGCGCGCGCCGCATCACGATATCGGTATCCTCGTGATCGCCGACCATGAACGCGTAACGGCCGACGTCCTTGAAGTCGTACTTCGCGTAGAAGCGCCGCGCGCGCTCATTGTCGACGAACACCGACAGGTACATCTCGCGCATCCCGCGCGCGCGCGCTTCCTCCAGCGCCCATTCCATCATCTTCGGCCCCATGCCCGCGCCCTGCCACGGCTGGAGCAGATAGAATTGCCGCAATTCGATCGCGCCTTCCTTGGGCGTGAACGGCAGGCGTGGGGGGCCGAGCTTCACATAGCCGACGACGATATGCCCTTCCTCGACCACCGCGACCGAATAGGCCGGATCGGCGATCTCGCGCGCCCAATCTTCTGGCGTATGCTGTTCGAGGAAGGTCGCGAGGTCGGCCGCCGAATACAGCATCCCGAACGTCTCGGTGAAGGTCGCGCGCGCGACGCCGGCCAGATCGGCGGCATCCTTCGCGGTGGCGCGGCGCATCGTGGCGCGGCGCGTCATGCCCCGAACCCCGCGGGGCGTGGCCAATCCTGATGTGTCACTGCGATCACCTTGAACAGCTCCCCCATGTCGTCCACCAGCCGGCGGCGATCGCCGGCTACCTTGTCCCCCAGCGCGGCGGCGCGCTGGTCGATTCCCAATGCGCGCAGGAACGCGCCTTGCCCGGTCGTCCCATAGGTCGCGGCACCCGATGCACTCGCCACCAGCCGCAGCGTCGCCATATCGACGTGCGCGGTCAGGTCCTGCTCGCCCGGTGCCTCGAACGGATTGGCATAGGCATGGCCGCGCACCGCCTGCAACGTGTCGCCGACGGCCGGACCGTCATAGCCGTAATCGATTGCGAGCGCTACGCCACCCTGCGCGACGATCCGCGCCGCCAGATCGGCCATGATCGCGACACTGGCCGGTGACGTTTCGACGATCGCGCCCGAGATGGCGGACGCGAGCGCCGGCGGGATGATCGTATCGGGCACGTTGGTCCCGGCGATCGGCAGAAACAACGTGTCCTGACACGCCACCAACCGCTCGTGCCACGTTTGCCCACGCTTCACGAGTTGGCGGATCGGCAGCGCATCGAAGAATTCGTTGGCGATCACGATCAGCGGCACGTCTTCGGGCAGCGTCGTGATCGAATCATGCCACGTCGCGCCCGGCACGCGCTGTCCTTGTGCAGCGCGCATCGTCGCGCTCGTCTCGACGAAATGCACCGGCGGGGTCAGCCCGGCGTGCGCCATCACGCGCAAAGCATCGGCGCTCAGCGTTCCGCGCCCCGGACCCAGCTCGACCCACGCCACCGTCGGCTGCCCGGCGCGATCCCACAGGTCCGCCGCCCACGCCCCGATCAGCTCGCCGAACATCTGGCTGATCTCGGGCGCGGTGGTGAAGTCGCCGCCGACGCCCAGCGGATCGCGCGTCGCGTAATAATGCGTGTTGGCCGCCGCCATGAACTGGCTGACCGGGATCGGCCCGCCCAGCGCAATGGCGCGCGCCAGACGCTCGGCGAGCAGGGGTTCGCTCATCAGGCGACCGCGTCCGGGCCGGCGATCGGCTCGACCCTGGTGCGCCGACCCGGTGCGGTCAGGATCAGGAACAGCCCGGCGAGGATCATCGGCACGCACAGCCACTGACCCATGTGCAGCCCGGTCGCTTCCGCGAACTGACGCAGCTGTGCATCGGGCTCGCGGAAGAACTCGGCGGTGAACCGTGCCAGGCCGTAGCCGGTGAGAAACAGTCCGACCAGCTTGCCCGGCTGATACCGCGCGTCAGTGCGCCAGAAGAAGAACCACAGCAGCGCGAACAGCAGGATGCCCTCCAGCCCCGCCTCATAGAGCTGGCTGGGGTGGCGCGCCGGCTCGGGCACGCCGAACGGCACCGTCCGCTCGAAGACGATCGCCCATGGCACGTCGGCGGGCTTGCCCCACAATTCGCCGTTCACGAAATTGGCGAGCCGCCCGAAGAACAGCCCGAATGGCACACCGCACGCCACATAATCATGCACGCGCAGCCAGTTGAGCCCGTGCTTGCGCGCGAACCAGATCAGCCCCAACGACGTGCCGATCACCCCGCCGTGGAACGACATGCCCCCGTCCCACAATCGCAGGATCGACAAGGGCCGCCCCAGCATCTCGGGCGCGTAGAACAGCACATAGCCGATCCGGCCGCCGAGGATGATCCCCAGCGTCGCGTAGAAGACCAGGTCGTCGGCGTGACGACGGGCCATCGGCGCGCCCGGCTGATCGAGCAGCTTCAGCAGATACCACCAGCCGATGACGATTCCGGCGATGTACGCCAGGCTGTACCAGCGCAGCGTGAAGGCACCGATCGAGAAGACGTCGGGGTGCAGTCCCAGATCGGAAAAATGTATGTGGCTTGCCGCTACGGCAGCCGTGAGCGCGGGCAGGATCAAGGCTTTCCCCTCGTGAATCGCGCCTCCATAAGGGGCGAATAAGACAAACCCAAGCGGAGAGAGTGATGCGGACCGAGCTTGACGCGCGCATGGATGCCACGATGGCTGCCCTGACGGGGGAGGGCGGTCCGCTCGCGCTGGGATCGATTGCGCGGTTCGGCCGCACATTGCCGTGCATCGCCACCGCCCCGCCGACGCTCCCCGCCTACTTCGCGCATTTCTGTGCCGAGCATCGCGACAAGACCTTTCTGGTCTGCGGCGATGAGCGGCTGACCTTCGGACAGGCGCATGACGCCGCGACCCGCGTCGCGCAGGCGCTGGTCGATGGCTATGGCATCGCGCCCGGCGACCGAGTGGCGCTCGCTGCGCGCAATTCGGCGGCATGGATCGTCCTCTACATGGGGATCGTCATGGCCGGCGGGGGTCGCGACGCTGCTCAACGGCTGGTGGCAGGCCGAGGAACTCGCGGACGCGGTCGCGGAGTCGACCCCGTCGCTGATCCTCGCCGACCCACCGCGCGTCAAACGGCTCGGCGACAGCGCGGTGCCGGTCCAAGCGTTCGACGACACGCTCCCGCTCGAACAGGCGCTCGACGCGCTGCTCGCCCGCGCGAAGGGCGCGACCTTGCCGACGGTCGGCGCGAACGATCATGCGACAATCCTGTTCACCTCGGGTTCGACCGGTCGCGCACGCGGCGCGTTGTCGACGCACTTCCAGGTCGTGCAGGGCACCTTCAACTTCCTCGCCTCCGCGATGATGATGCTCGCCATTTCGACGCAGGACGGCAAGCCGATGGCCGCGCAACCCGCGACGCTGCTCAACGTGCCGCTGTTCCACGTCACCGCGATGGTGCCGACCTTTCTGCAAAGCTTCGCGATGGGGCGCAAGCTGGTGCTGATGTCGCGCTGGGATGCCGAGGAGGCGATGCGGCTGATCGAGCGCGAGAAGGTCACCTATTTCGTCGGCGTCCCGCTGATGAGCCTCGAGATGCTCAACCATCCGCGCCGCGACGCCTACGACCTGTCGACGGTCACCGATTTCGCGGCCGGCGGGGCGCCGCGCCCCGTCGAGCATGTCCGGCGGCTGGATGCCGAGCTGCCCGGCTCGCCGTTGATCGGCTATGGCCTGACCGAAACCAACGCGGTCGGCGCGGGCAACTGGCGCAGCAATTACCTCGCAAAGCCGGCGTCGACCGGGCGCGCCTCCGCGCCGCTGGTCGAGTTCGCGATCCTCGACGACGCCGGGCAGCAGGTGCGGCTGGGCGGCGTCGGCGAGATCGGCATCCGCTCGGCGGCGTGTTTCGAGGGCTATTGGGGCCGCCCGGCCGACACCGCGGCCTGCTACACCGCCGACGGCTTCTTCCGCACCGGCGACCTCGGCTATCTCGACACCGACGGCTATCTGTTCATCGTCGACCGCAAGAAGGACATCATCATCCGCGGCGGCGAAAACATCAGCTGTCAGGAGGTCGAGGCCGCGCTCTACACGCATGGCGCGGTGGCGGAGGCGGCGGTGTTCGGGCTCGCCGACGAGCGGCTCGGCGAGGTGCCGTGCGCGGTCGTCCATCTCGCCGACCCGGACGCGGCCACCGGCGCGGCGTTGATCGCGTTCCTCGGCGAGCATCTCGCGGCGTTCAAGGTGCCACAGCGGCTGTGGCTCAGCCCCGATCCACTCCCGCGGCTGGGGACCGAGAAGATCGACAAGAGATCGTTGCGCCAGCAATATGCGACATTGACCGAAGGCTGATCTCGCCCGCTCCGGGCTTGTCGATCACGCTGCGACGACGTGGACGGTCAGTCCACGTTCAACGTTGCGGTCGCTACCGAGTCGCGGTCGAAGCGTTCGCGCAGCGATCGTTCGATCGCGGCGGCGGTTCGCGACACCTTACCCGTGTGGACCGTGCGCCCGTTCACTACCACGCGCACTGCGCGATCGAGGTTCAGCAATCGGTCTGACAGTCGCAGCGTCGTTCCAGCGGGCACCGTGCCGGTCAGCGTGATCGTCTGCCCGGTGACATTGGCGACGATCGTGTCGCCGCGTTGGGTCGCGGCGGCATCGCGGATCTGCAGCCAGTAGAAACGATCGTTCGGCACATCGTCCTGCACCCATATGACACGGGTCGGCCACGGATTGCGTGTGAAGGTCGCCATCCATGGGACGCCTTCGGCATCCTTGCGGTCCATCCAGTGCGGCAGGCCGGGATAGATGCGCACGATATGCGCATATCCGCCCGGATCGGTGGCGGCGAGCCGATCGAGTTCGGCGCCTTTTTCCGCCGCCAGCTTGTTGCGATCGTACGCGGCGTCGGCGCCGCCCATGAAGAGCGCGAAGGGCAGATTGCGTAACGGAAGCAGCGAAGCGTCACCCGGATGGCCCGCCATCATCGCCGCCGCCGCGAAGCGATCCGCCATGCGCGGCGCGAGCTGCCACACCCCGTCGCCGCCCGCCGAATAGCCCATCAGATAGACACGGTTCGGATCGACGCCGTTGATGGCCACCTGCGCGTCGATCAATTGCTGGAACAGCGGATCGACATGCGGCTCGTGCCACAGGTTCCACGTATCGGTCGGCGCGCGCGGTGCGAGATAGACGCCCTCGGCGGGCGCGTAGAGGCGCAGCTGGTTGCGCCATTGCTGATCGTTGACCTCGGGCGCCGTGTTGCCGCCGCCGTGCATCGAGATCCACAGGCTGCGACGCCCCGGAGCAGCGTCGCCGAAAAGCTTGCTTTCCCAGCGCAGGGTCTTGTCGCCGATCGTCAGCTTTCGTTCGGCCAACGCGCTTCCGTATCGCGCGACCAGCGCGCGCTGACGGTCGGCGAGCAGCAGCGCCACCGCACGTTCGGCCTCGGCACGGGTCAGCGGTTGCGCGAGCCGCGGGTCGTCCGCGCGCGCGCCCGGCACGGCGCGCCACGCGTTCAGCGCGGTCATGGCGCGGGGCGCGGCATCGGCGGCTGGTGCTGCAAGCAACAGGGCAGGGGCAACGGCGGACAGGAACGAAAGACGACGCATCACCCCCGCATAGCGCGTTGCGGTGGACGGTCGATACTCCCTCGCGCGGGCAGGCTGGCCCGGATCGGCGTCCGGGCATCTCGACAACCCCCTTCCGCCACGCCGCCGCCGCCGCTACGCCGCCTGCCATGGCGGAGATCACGCGACGCAGGCTTCTCGTTTCCGGTGGCGTCGGCGCGGGATTGATCGTGGCGTGGGCGGCATGGCCGCGTATCTATCTGCCCAACCTCGCCGCTGCGCCCGACGAGCACGTCTTCGGCGCGTTCCTGAAGATCGCGCGCGACGGCAAGATCATCGTCGCGGTTCCGCAGTGCGAGCACGGGCAGGGCGTGTTCACGACCCTGCCGCAGATCGTCGCCGACGAACTGGGTGCGGACTGGCGGACCGTCGGGGTGGAGGCCGCGCCGGTTTCACCGCTCTACGCCAATCCGCTCGCGGCCGGCTGGTTGTTCGGTGACGGCGTCGCGGGCGTGCCCGAACGGTGGCGTGACGAAGCCTGGACGCGTGATGCCTTGATGCTCACCGCCGGCTCGACCTCGATACGCCGCTTCGAGGCGCCGTTGCGCGATGCGGGCGCGGCGGCGCGCGTATTGTTGTGTCAGGCAGCGGCGCAGCGGTGGGACGTCGACTGGCGTGACTGTACGACCGCAGATGGCTTCGTTGCGCACGGAAAGCAGCGGCTGCGCTTCGGCGAGCTGGCGGAGGCGGCAGCCGCGGGCAAATTGCCTGCCGAACTGCCTTACCGGATCGGTGACGAGGGGCGGCTGACCGGCGAGTCGCTGCCGCGGATCGACGTGCCCGCGAAGGTCGACGGCTCCGCCAATTTCGTCGCCGACGTGCGGCTGCCCGATATGGTGTTCGCGAGCATCCGGCAGGCGCCGCATCGCGACGCGCGGTTGCGCTCGGCGAACGTCGCCGCGGCCGAGCGCGTCGCGGGAATGCTCCATGTCGTCCGCAACGATCGCTGGATCGCCGCGGTCGCGAACAATTGGTGGTCCGCCAACCGCGCGCTCATCGCGCTCGCACCGCGCTTCGAAGGCCCGATCCCGCCCGACGACGCCGCGATCGATCGCGCGCTGGCGGCGGCGCTGGACACCGACGGCCACCGCGTTGCGCGTACCGGTGACGTCGATGGCGTCTTTGCCGGCGCGCGACTGGTCGAGGCCGAATATCGCGTCGCGCCGGCGCTCCATGCCGCGGTCGAGCCACCCGCCGCGACCGCGCACTGGCAGAACGAGCGGCTGGAGCTATGGGCCGCGACACAGGCGCCGTCGCTGGCGCGCGCGGCGGCGGCGCGCGCGATCGGCGTGGCGGAGGCGCAGGTGATCCTGCACCCGATGCTCAGCGGCGGCTCGTTCGGCGCGGCGCTGGAGGTCGATGTCGTCGAACAGGCCGCGATCCTCGCCAGGGCGCTGCGCCGCCCGGTGCAACTGGCGTGGTCGCGCGGGGAGGCTTTGCTCCACGACAAGGTGCGCGCACCCGCACGCGCGCGGATGGCGGCGCGGCTCGCCCCCAATGGCGCGATCCTCGCGTGGCGCGCGCGGATCGCGGTGCCGCCGACCGGGCGCGACCTCGCCGCCCGACTGCTGCGCGACGATCCGCTGCGGCGGCTCGCCTCGACGCTTCCGGGGGGCGCGGACGGTTATGCGACGAGCGGCGCGGTGCCGCCCTACCGCCTTGGCGCATCGGAAGTCTGGCACCATTCGGTCGCGCTCGACCTGCCCACCGGTCATCTGCGCGGCGGCGCGGATGGCTACACCGCCTTTTTCACCGAAAGCTTCCTCGACGAACTGGCGCGCGTCGCCGGAACCGAGCCGATGTCGTACCGCGTCGGGCTGCTCGGCGGCGCGCCGCGGCTGGCGCGGTGCCTGACGACGGTGGCGGCGCTCGGCGGGTGGAGCGGCGGCGCGCCCGGCAGCGGGCAGGGGATCGCCTGCCACGCGATGGCCGGCAGCATGATCGCGGTGCTCGCCGAGGCAGGGTTCGACGCCGGCGGTCGCCCGCGCGTCGATCGCCTCGTGGCGGCGGTCGATTGTGGCCGCGCGATCAACCCGGACATCGTGCGCCAGCAGATCGAGGGCGGGCTGATCTTCGGGGCGGCGACGACGCGCGGGGCGGCGGCGCATTACCGCGACGGGCTGGCGAGCATCCGCCGCTATGGCGACGTCGCGCTTCCGATACTCGCGGACGCCCCCGAGATCACCGTCGAGCTTATCGACTCGACTGCCGATCCCGGTGGCGTCGGAGACCTCGGCGTGCCCGCCGCCGCCCCGGCGATCGCCAATGCGCTATTCGCCGCCGGCGGAACGCGGTGGCGCCACTTGCCGTTTAGGAGCGCGTGATGCTTCCCCCCGACCACCCGATCGTTCCGCCGCCGCGTATCGGCGTGCTGCTCGTCAATCTCGGCACCCCTGATGCGGCCGATACGCGCGCGGTGCGCCGCTATCTCGCGGAGTTCCTGTCGGACCGGCGCGTCGTTGAGATCCCGCAATTGCTGTGGCAGCCGATTCTGCGCGGCGCGATCCTCACCACGCGGCCGAAGAAGTCGGCGCACGCCTATCAACAGGTCTGGACCGACCAGGGTTCGCCACTGGCGGCGGTGACACGGGCGCAGGCGCACGCGCTCAAGGATGCGTTCGGCGCGAAGGTGCTGGTCGACTGGGCGATGCGCTACGGCAATCCGGCGATCGGCGACCGGTTGCGCGCGATGAAGGACGCCGGCTGCGAGCGGATCCTGCTCGCCCCGCTCTATCCGCAATATTGCGCCGCCACGACCGCGACCGCCAACGACAAGGCGTTTCTCGCGCTGGCGGCGATGCGCTGGCAACCCGCGATCCGTACCCTGCCGCCCTATCACGATGATCCCGCCTATATCGACGCGCTCGCCCGCAACGTCAGCGCAGCGCTAGAAACGCTCGACTTCGCGCCCGATGCGATCGTCGCCAGCTTCCACGGCATGCCGCAGCGGACGCTGGAACTCGGCGACCCCTATCACTGCCATTGCCGCAAGACCGCGCGGCTGCTCGGCGAGGCGCTTGGCCGCCCGCTGACCGTCGCCTTCCAGTCGCGCTTCGGTCGCGCCAAATGGCTGGAGCCGGCCACCGACACCACGCTGGAGGCGATGCCCGCGCAGGGCATCCGCAAGGTCGCGATCCTCGCGCCCGGCTTCTCCGCCGATTGCCTCGAAACGCTCGAAGAACTGGCGATCCGGGGTCGTGAGAGCTTCGAGACGGCCGGCGGCACGCATTTCGCCTATCTGCCATGCCTTAACGACAGTCCGGACGGCGTGGCGATGCTGCGCACGTTACTGGCGCGTGAACTTGAAGGCTGGATCACCCCCGCCTAGGCTGGCGCCGATTTTGGAACACCGCCTCATTCCGGGCGGGTGACGGGAGAGGATGTTATGGCACGTGTGGCGATCGTCACAGGGGGAACGCGCGGCATCGGCGAGGCGATCAGCGTCGCCCTGAAAAACGCGGGAATGACGGTCGCGGCCAATTATGCCGGCAATGACGAGCGTGCGCGCGAGTTCACCGATCGCACCGGCATCGCCGCGTACAAGTGGGACGTGGCGGACCACGAGGCGTGTCAGGAAGGTTGCGCAAAGGTCGCTGCCGAGCTGGGTCCGGTCGACGTGCTGGTCAACAATGCCGGCATCACCCGCGACGGCACGATCCTGAAGATGACCTACCAGATGTGGAAGGAAGTCATGGACACCAATCTCGGCGGCTGCTTCAACATGGCCAAGGCGGTGTTTCCGGGAATGCGTGATCGCAAATGGGGCCGGATCGTCAACATCGGCTCGATCAACGGCCAGGCCGGGCAATATGGTCAGGTCAATTATGCTGCGGCGAAGAGCGGCATCCACGGCTTCACCAAGGCGCTGTCGCAGGAAGGCGCGCGTGCAGGCGTAACCGTCAACGCGATCGCGCCGGGTTACATCGACACCGACATGGTCGCCGCGGTCCCGGCCGACGTGCTGGAGAAGATCGTTGCCAAGATCCCGGTCGGCCGGCTCGGGCAGGCGCAGGAGATCGCACGCGGCGTGGCGTTCCTGTGCTCGGAGGAGGCCGGGTTCGTGACCGGGTCGACGCTGAGCATCAACGGCGGACAGCATATGTACTGACGGGCCGAGGCGCGTCGCCCGGCAATGCCGGGGACGGCGCCGCCGCGCAGCGCGGCCCGGCACGGCCGGCGGGTCGGCCACGCCGACCCGACTGACGACGCGGGCTTCGCCCGCGGCGCGCCACAGACGGGGTTTACCCGGCAAACCCCTCCACCGTTCGTGCTGAGCTTGTCGAAGCACGTGCGCCCGGTACACGCCCTTCGACAAGCTCAGGGCGAACGGCGGGAAATGATCGAAGCCGCACGCTGCCCAGCCGACAATCGAACCCCAAATAACGCGAGCCCGGCACCTTTCGGCACCGGGCTCGCGCCCTCATACGCTACGCGAGGGAAGGGGTAGACGACGGCGGAGCCGTCGTCGGCCGGATCGGCCTGCGCCGACCCGCCGGCCGTGCCGGGCGATGCGCCGGGCGCACCGGCCGGGAGCGAGGCTCCCGGCCTCCGCCCGTCAGCGGCAGTAACGCGGGTTGTTCGACTTCTCGACCGCATTGCCCGCGACCGCGCCGCCGACACCGCCCAGCACCGTGCCGAGCGTCCGGTCACCGCGCGAGTCGATCACGCGACCCAGCAGACCACCGGCGATCGCACCGACCACCGTGCCGGTCGTGCCGTTCGAGCAGCGGCGGTTGTAATTGTAGCGACGGTCGTTGCCGCGATAACCACGGCGGTCATAGTCGCGACGGTCGTAATAGCCACGATTGTCATCGTAGCGGCTGTAACGGTCGCCGTAGTAACGCTGGGCGTCGGCGGCAGTCGGGGCCACGGCGGCGGCACCCATCGCGAGCGCGGCACCGGCAAGGGCGAGATTCTTGAACATGAGCAGTCTCCCGTTTGCTGTTCCGGTCGGCGGGCTTTCCCGTCGATGAAACAGCTTCTGCCCGATTCGCATTGAGCCGACGCTGAATGCGTCCGTTATCGGGCGTTCATCCTTTCACGCGATCTGGTCGTGGTTTACGCCGATCGCGTGCGATGGCCCGTCACTCTTGCAATGGTGCTGCTGCTGGTGCCGCCGTACAGCGGCGACGGTCGGCGGCCGCTGTTCGCCCCCGGGCTGCGCATCACCGCGACGCCGTTCGTGCCACAGAGCGGCTGGCCGCGCCGCGTCGGTGCGCTGGAACCGATCGGCGCGTTGTCGCTGACCGCCAACCAGCCCGCATTCGGCGGACTTTCGGCGCTGGCCTTGTATCGTGGTCAGGCGATCCTGCTCAGTGACGGCGGGCTGGTGGTGCGGCTGCGCATCGCGAACGGCAGATTGACGACGCTCGGCACTGCCGAGCTGGCTGACGGCCCGGAGACCGGCTGGCGCAAGTCTTCGCGCGACACCGAGTCGCTGGCGGTCGATCCGCGCAGCGGTCGCGCCTGGATCGGGTATGAGCGCATCAATATGATCTGGCGCTACGCCAGCGATTTCAACGCTGCCGACGCGGCCAGCTATCCCACGCTGATGCGGCGATGGGGCATCAACAGCGGCATCGAATCACTGGTGCGGCTGAATGATGGGCGGTTCGTCGCCTTCCGCGAGGGCGGGATACGCGAGGATGGCGTCCGTGCCGCTTTGCTGTTCGACGGCGATCCGGCGCTCTTCGACACGCCGGTGGCGCGGCTCCGTTACCGCCCCCCGCCGCATAGCTCCCCGAGCGATGCCGCCGTCCTGCCGAACGGCGACGTGCTCGTCCTCAATCGACGGCTCCATCTGCCGCTCCGCTTCGAGATGACGCTGGTGCGGATCGCTGCGGACGCGATCCGTCCCGGCGCGACGCTGCACGGTCAGGTCGTCGCCCAATTCGGCGACACGCTGGGTCGCGAGAATGCCGAAGGGCTGGCGGTGTCGCGGGAGCGCGGCGAGACGATGATCTGGCTGGTCACCGACAATGACGGCGCGTTCTGGCGGCGGACGATCCTCGCCAAGTTCCGCTGGCGCGGCTGATGCCCCAACGCACGGCGGCCCGCCGTCCGAATGGAGGGCGGGCCGCAACGATGCGGGCAGGGCCGGTGGCGTCAGGCCGCGGCGGCGGCCGAACGCTTCTTCACGACGTCGCGCTTCAAGCGGCGCGCCTTGAGCGACAGCTTGTCGTCCGAGGTCTTCACCAGCCAGTTGTCCAGCCCGCCATTGTGCTCGACCGAACGCAGGCCGTGCGTCGAGACGCGCAGGCGGATCGACCGCTCCAGCGAATCGGACAGCAAAGTGACGTTCTGCAGGTTCGGCAGGAACGTGCGCTTGGTCTTGTTGTTGGCGTGGGAAACGTTGTTGCCCACCTGCCGGCCCTTGCCGGTCAGCTCGCAAATGCGCGACATGTGAATAATCCTGAATTCGGTTGCCCGGAAAGTGGGCGCCAGTAACCCAGCACTCACGATCGGTCAAGTCGGCAGCGCTGCAACCAGCCCGGCGCGACGGCGTTGTTGCGGCAGCGAATCAACAGGGTTGGGAGAAGAAGGATGCGCGGGCTGCTGGTGCTGATCGGAATCGTCGCCTTGGTGTTCCTGGCGGCGTTGTTGCTGGGCTTCGTCAAGTTCGACCAGACCCAGACGGCGCAATTGCCGCGACTCGAGGGCGGGCAGGCGCCGAAATTCGATGCCGATGTCGCGAAGGTCCGCGTCGGCACCGAGAACAAGACCGTCGAGGTTCCGAAGGTCGAGGTCCAGAAGCCCGGCGAACAGCGCTGAGGCCAGTCGTCGCCCCGGCCTTGAGCCGGGGCCCTGCTTCTTCTGGACCGTGGGCGTAAGAAGCCGGACCCCGGATGAGGTCCGGCGTGACGAGTGCAAGGGCAAGGGCAAGGGCAAGGGCAAGGGCCTTTGCCTCCGCGACGCCTCGGCGTAGGCAGCGACGATGTT
The DNA here is from genome assembly GCA_036946405.1 of Sphingomonas phyllosphaerae. NCBI lineage: Bacteria > Pseudomonadati > Pseudomonadota > Alphaproteobacteria > Sphingomonadales > Sphingomonadaceae > Sphingomonas > Sphingomonas phyllosphaerae. Next base: position 1,829,505 of record JAQIJC010000001.1, read on the forward strand.
CCCGCTGCCCCACCCGATGCGTGTCGCGCTCGATGCCGCCCGCGATGCGGCGCATGCCGGCGAGGTGCCGGTCGGCGCGGTCGTCGTTCATGCCGGGCAGATCGTCGCCGTCGCCGCCAACGCCCCGCGCCGCTTATGCGACCCGACCGCCCATGCCGAAATGCTGGCGATCCGCGCCGCCGCGACGGTGCTCGGTCGCGACCGGCTCGAGGAGTGCGACCTGTGGGTCACGCTCGAGCCCTGCGCGATGTGCGCTGGCGCGATCGCTCATGCCCGCATCGCGCGGCTCTATTATGGCGCCGACGATGCCAAGGGCGGCGCGGTCGAGCATGGTCCGCGCTTCTTCACCCAGCCGACCTGCCACCACCGCCCCGAGCTGTTTACCGGCATCGGGGCGGGGGGAAGCGACGGCGCTATTGCGCGACTTCTTCGCGGCTCGGCGCTGATCAGCGCGGCGGCAGATCGTTCTGCGAGATCGGGACGATCTTGATCTCGACCCGGCGGTTCTCGGCACGCCCGGCCTCGGTTTCGTTCGAGGCGATCGGCTGCGTCTCGCCGAACCCGCGCGCCGCGATCCGCGCCGCCTGCACGCCATGGCTCGACAGATAGTCCGCCACCGATCGCGCACGCCGCTCCGACAGGTCCTGATTGTACGAATCGCTGCCGGTCGAATCGGTGTGGCCGTACACGTCGACATAGGTTTCGCGGTAATCGGCGAGCACGCCGGCGACCTTGTCGAGCGTCGCGCGGAACTGCGGCTGCACGTTCGCCGAATTGTACGCGAAGTTGATCCCCGACGGAATGTTGAGCAGCAGATCGTCGCCCTGACGCGTCACTTCCACGTCCGTGCCGCGCGTCCGCTCGCGCAATTCGCGCTCCTGCTTGTCCATATAGGCGCCGATCCCGGCACCGGCGATGCCGCCGAGCCCCGCGCCGATGATCTTCTCGGTCCGGTCGCGCCGCCCGCCGACCAGATCGCCGAGCAGATACCCGCCCAGCGCGCCGCCAATCCCGCCGATCGCCGTCTTCGAAATGCGCCGCTCGCCGGTATCCGGGTCGGTCGTACAGGCCGAGACGGCCACCAGCGACACGCACGCCAGCGCGGCAGCCAGCTTCGACGACAGCTTCATCTTCTTCCCTTTCAACGCCTGATGTCGGTCAACCCGACGCCCCGACACAATGTTCCGCCTGCGCACTGAATGGTGCGTGAAGCGCGGCAGCAACAATTTCGCGATTGTCGCGCGCCCGCTTTGCCGCCAAGAGGGAGGCACACCATGCTACCGCCGTTCCCCTGGGTCGACGTCATCATCATCCTCGCGCTCGTCGCGCTCAATGGCGTCTTCGCCATGAGCGAACTGGCGATCGTCTCGGCACGCCGTGCGCGGCTGGAGGCGATGGCGCGCAGCGGGCGACGCGGCGCCGCCACTGCGATCGAGCTGGCGGCGGACCCCGGCAAATTCCTGTCGACCGTCCAGATCGGCATCACCCTGATCGGCATCGGCACCGGCGCCTATTCGGGCGCGAGCCTCGGCACACCGGTCGCCGCGCGCTTCGAGGCGCTGGGGCTGGCGCATGAAACCGCGCTCAGCGCCGGCTTCGCGCTGGTGATCGCGCTCACCACTTATGCCTCGCTGATCGTCGGTGAACTCGTTCCCAAGCAGTTCGCGCTGCGCAAGCCCGAGGCGGTCGCTGCGCTGGTCGCCCAGCCGATGTGGTGGCTGGCGCGGCTGACGAAGCCGATCGTCTGGGTGCTCGACGCGAGCAGCGCCTTGCTGTTCCGTCTGTTGGGGCTCAACCGCGAGAATGAGGAGCAGGTCACCGCCGAGGAACTGCACCTGATCGTCGCCGAGGCGAGCAAGTCCGGCGTGATCGAGGAGCATGAACGCTCGATCATCTCGGGGGTGGTGCGGCTGGCCGATCGCCCGGTGCGCGAGGTCATGACCCCGCGCACCGAGGTCGACTGGCTCGACATTTCGCTCGACGACGCCGCGATCCGCGTCAAGCTGCGCGAGACGCCGCACAGCCGCCTGCCGGTCGCGCGCGGCTCGATCGATTCGGTGGTCGGCGTGGTACAGGCGCGCGACGTCGCCGCGGCGCTGTTCCGCGATGAGACGCTCGACCTCGAAAAGCTGGTCCGCAAGGCGCCGGTGGTGATCGACCAGATCGATGCGATGGACGCGCTCGACGCGCTGCGGCGTGCCGAGGTGCCGATGGCGCTGATCCACGACGAATACGGACATTTCGAGGGGATCGTCACGCCCGCGAACCTGCTTGCGGCGATCGCGGGCGAGTTCCTGTCCGACATCGATCCGGAGGAAAGCCCCAATGTCGTGATCCGCGACGACGGCTCGCTGCTGGTCGCCGGCACGATGGCCGCCGATGCGCTCGCCGAGCGACTGGGGATCGACCTGCCCGAGGACCGCGACTATGCCACCGTCGCCGGGCTTGCCCTGGCGGCGTTCCGCAAGCTGCCCGAAGAGGGTGAGAGCTTCGAGGAACAGGGCTGGCGGTTCGAGGTGGTCGATCTCGACGGCCGGCGGATCGACAAACTGCTCGTCAGCGAGGCGTGAGGCTTCCGCATTCGTCATCCCTGACGTGATCCGGGACCCCATCAAGTCCCGGCCGCCGAAGGATGCAAAATCCCCCAGCCGGCACCCCGGCGAAGGCCGGGGCCCAGTTGGGAAGGCCTGCGAAATAAGGCGCGACCTACATCATCAGCGTCCCCCAACTGGGCCCCGGCCTTCGCCGGGGTGACGATGAGAAACGGTTCAAGCCGGATGGATCAAGCTCCAGGGAAAGGCCGTGGTAAGGGAGCGCTGTGCGTGGTCGCGAAGGTCGCGGGACCGGACCCCCGCCTCGGCCGAGCTGACATGCAGCCGCCGCTAGCCCGCCGCCGCAACCTCCAGCACCTCGATCGCCTCCTCACGCCCGTTGAACGCGACCAGCTCGCCCGCCTCAGCCCCCATCAGCGCGCGCGCCAGCGGGGCGGAGAAGGACAGCAACCCCGCCGGCGGATCGGCCTCGTCGTCGCCGACCAGCGTCACCGCGCGCTCCTTGCCCGCCAGCACGAACCGCACCCGGCTGCCGAACCCGACCACGCCGTCACCGCGCGGCGCGGTGTCGATCGCGGTCGCGCGCCGCGTCTTCCAGTAGCGCAGGTCGCGCGCGATCGGCTTCGCCGCCTCGGCATCGGGGGTCGCCGCCAGCGCCGCCTCCAACTCGACCACACGCGCCTCGATCAGCGCGCGCCCGCGCGGCGTGACCAGATTGGGGCCGGGCGGGATCGGCAGCTCGAACTTGGGTTCGAGATGTTCGTCATCGCTCTCGCGACGAAAGGCGACGCTCATCCGAGTTTGCCGAACTGCGCTTCATAACCGGCGCGATCGCCCTGCGCGAGCAGCCGCGCCTGTTCACGCCAGCGGTCGCGCTCCATGCGGCCCTGAAATACGCCGAGCTGCGCATCGAGCTGTTCGGCCTCGGCATCGTCGAGCCACGCCAGCTGGTCGAGCCGCGTGATCCCCAGCTCGGACAGCCGCGTCGCGATCTTCGGGCCGAGCCCCTTGAGGATCGTCACCGATTGCGCGCCATCCTCGGCGGGAGCGACCGGGGCGTCGGCGGCGACGCTGGCCGGCGACGCATCGAGCGGCGCGGCCGCGGCGATCGGCTCGTCGGGAAGCGCCGACTGATTGTCGTCCGCGACGTGCTCGGCCGAAAGGGGCGCGATCGGTACGGGAGCGGGCGGAGGTGCGACGGGGGAGGGGGCAATAGTCGGCGCAGGTGCCGTGGGAGCAGGAGCCGCCTCTGTGACGACCGGCGAGCCACCCTCGGCGGTGTTCGTCGCCTCGACGCCCTCCGCCTTCAGCTCCTCGATCCGCCGCTGCTCTTCCGCTTCGGCGGCGCGGCGCTGGCGTTTCAGCCGCGCGCCCCATACCATCGCGATGATCGTGAGCACGGCGAGGATCGCGACCAGCACGAGCGCGATCGTGACGAGCACGCCATTCTGGGAAATGGGATCGAGATCGAAGCTACCTGAGTTCATGAGCCGGTCCTGCGCCGAAAGTGCTGCCCGCTCAACCGTCGATCACCGCCTTGGCTCCGATGTCGTGACGGAAGAAGCCGGTCGGGAAGTCGACCTTCCCCACCGCGGCATAGGCGGCCCGCTGCGCGGCGGGCACATCGGTGCCGGTGGCGGTCACGGCGAGCACGCGCCCGCCCGCCGACACCAACTGCCCGTCCTTCAACGCCGTCCCCGCCTGGAACACCACCGCGCCGTCCCCCTGCGCGGCGTTGATCCCGGCGATCGTGCCGCCGGTGCGCGGCGTCCCCGGATAATTCTCCGCCGCCATCACCACGGTCAGCGCAACGTCGTCGGAGAATTCTGGCGCGGGCGCGTCGGCCAGCCGCCCCTCGGCGACCGCGAGCAGCAGCGCGGCGAGATCGCCGTCGTAGCGCATCATCAACACCTGACATTCGGGATCGCCGAAGCGGACGTTATATTCGATCAGCTTGGGGCCGTCGGCGGTCAGCATCAGCCCGGCATAGAGCACGCCGACATAGGGCGTGCCCGCGGCGGCGAGACAATCGATCGTCGGCCGGACGATCTCGCCGAGCGCGCGTTCCTCCAGTTCAGGCGTCAGCACCGCCGCCGGGCTGTACGCGCCCATCCCGCCAGTATTGGGGCCGGTGTCGCCGTCGCCGACGCGCTTGTGGTCCTGCGCCGAGCCGAAGGCGGCGGTGGTGGTGCCGTCGGACAGCACGAACAGGCTCGCCTCCGGCCCCTCGAGCATCTCCTCGATCACCGCCTCGACCGGGCCGTGCGCATAGAGGTCGGCGATCGCCGCCTCGGCCTCGGCGCGCGTGGTGGCGACCACGACGCCCTTGCCGGCCGCCAGCCCGTCGGCCTTGATGACGCAAGCGTCGCCGAAATCATCGAGGCAGGCGAGCGCGCCGTCCTTCGAGGTGACGCGGAAATAGCGCGCGGTCGGAATGCCCATCCGCGCGCACAGATCCTTGGTGAAGCCCTTCGATCCCTCCAGCTTCGCCGCCTCGCGACCGGGGCCGAATACGGGCACGCCGATCGAGCGGACATTGTCGGCGAGGCCGTCGACCAGCGGCGCCTCCGGCCCGATCACGACCAGCGCGACGCGATGACGCCGCACGAAATCCACCACCGCGCGGTGATCGGTCACGTCCAGCTCGGCGATCGTCGCATGTTCGGCGATGCCAGGGTTGCCCGGCGCGGCGAAGAGCGTATCCAGCGTCGGAGACTGCGCCAGTTTCCAGGCGAGCGCATGTTCGCGTCCCCCCGAACCCACCAGCAGGATGTTCATGGCCGACCCCCTTTACGATACTCAGGCGGGGCGGCTGGTAGCCGAGCCGACGCCCGGCGACAATGCGATGGCGCTCAGCGTCGGCGAACTGTCGGGTAGATTGAAGCGGATGGTCGAGGGCGAGTTCGGCCATGTCCGGCTGCGCGGCGAGATTTCGGGCTACAAGCGCGCCACCTCCGGGCATCTGTACCTCTGCCTCAAGGACGAGAGCGCGGTCATCGACGGCGTGATGTGGAAAGGCAGCGCGGGCGGGCTGGCGTTCCGCCCCGAGGACGGCGTCGAGGTGGTCGCGACCGGGCGGCTGACCACCTATCCCGGCCGCTCCAAATATCAGATCATCATCGAGCGGATGGAGCTGGCGGGCGCGGGGGCGCTGATGGCGCTGCTCGAAAAGCTCAAGGTCAAGCTGGCGGGCGAGGGGCTGTTCGACGCCACGCGCAAGCAGCCGCTGCCGTTCCTGCCGCGCGTGATCGGCGTCGTCACCTCGCCGACCGGCGCGGTGATCCGCGACATCCTCCACCGTCTGGAGGACCGCTGCCCGACGCACGTGATCGTGTGGCCGGTCAAGGTGCAGGGTGCCGGTGCGGCTGAAGAGGTCGCGGCCGCGGTGCGCGGCTTCGACGCATTGCCCGCGGGTGGTCCGATCCCGCGTCCCGATCTGGTGATCGTCGCGCGCGGCGGCGGCTCGATCGAGGATCTGTGGGCGTTCAACGAGGAAGCGGTGGTGCGCGCGGTCGCCGGCTGTTCGATCCCGATCATCTCGGCGGTCGGGCACGAGACCGACACGACCCTGTGCGATCATGCCGCCGACCTGCGCGCGCCGACCCCGACCGCGGCGGCGGAGATCGCGGTGCCGGTGCTCGCCGAGCTGCGGCTGTCGCTCGACGCGATGGCGAACCGCACGCAGCGCTGCGCGCGCCGCTATGTCGAGCGCGGACGCGAGCAGCTGGCGGCACTGGTGCGGGTGATGCCGACGCGCGATCGGTTGCTCGGCCCGCAGCGCCAGCGGCTCGACGATCTTGGGATGCGCGGCGACCGCGCGCTGGAACGGCGTGTCGCGCGCGCGCGCGGCGAGCTGACCCATGCGGCCGGCGCGATCCGCCCCGCGACGCTCGAGCGGCGGCTAGAGGCAGCGCGGCGGCGGCTCGCCGACATCGGGCGGCTCGTCGACAGCCTCAACCCCGACCGCATCCTCGAACGCGGCTATGCGCGCGTCGAGGCGGCGGCGGGCGGCACCGTCACCACCGCCGAAGCGGCGCGCGCGGCGGGTGCGCTCGCCTTACGCTTCCGCGACGGGGCGGTGGCGGTGCAGGTCGACGGGAGCACGAAGCCGGAGGCAAAGGTTGAGCGCAGCCCGCGCCGCGCCTATCCTGACAAACCCGAGCAGCCCCGCCTGATCTGAGAGCCCGCCACCGATGCTGATGTCCCACACCGACCGCCCCGCCAAATTGCACTATATGGCCAATGGCTTCCGCATTCTGGCGCCGGGCGATCATGTGTTGTGCGCGGTTAGTGGCGCGCGGATCGCGCTGGAGGATTTGCGCTATTGGGACGTCGCGACGCAGCGGCCGTTCGCCAGCGGCGCGATCGCGATGGAGGAGCTGGCGCCGCGGTGATGCGCCTGACGCCGCTGTTCGCGATCGTCGCCGCGCTGCCGCAGGCACTCGCGGCGGCGCCGTTCGGCCTCCCTGACGGGCTGCGGCAGGGTGCTTTGGTGCTCGGCACCGCCCCCGCCGGCACGACCCGCCTGACGCTCGACGGCGCGCCGGTGGCGGTCGCGCCCGACGACCGCTTCGTGATCGCCTTCGACCGCGACGCCAGGCCGCAGGCGCTGCTCACCGCGACTCTCGCTGACGGCACGACGCAGACCGCCACGCTGACGATCGCGCCCGGCGACTGGCGGATCGAGCGCCTGCAGACCTTGCGCAAGATCCCGGTGCCGAGCGCCGAGTTTGCCGCCAAACGGTCCGGCGAACTGGCGCAGATCGTCGCCGCGCGCGCGACCGACAGCGAGGCGGACGGCTGGCGGCAGCGCTTCGTCTGGCCGGCGCAGGGGCGCATCTCCGGGCTGTTCGGCGCGCAGCGCATCTATGCCGGCGAGCCGGGCAGCTATCATGGCGGCGTCGATGTCGCGAAGCCGGAGGGCGCGGAGGTGGTCGCGCCGGCCGACGGCGTGGTCACGCTCGCCGCCGATCCGCCGTTCACGCTCGAAGGGCGCCTACTGATCCTCGACCACGGACATGGCGTGACCAGCGCGTTCCTCCACTTGTCGCGGATCGACGTGCGCGTCGGCGCGCGGGTGCGGCAGGGGCAGCCGCTCGGGCTGGTCGGCCGCACCGGCCGCGCCACCGGGCCGCACCTGCACTGGGCGATGACGTGGAACGGCGCGCGGATCGACCCGTTGCTGGTCGCGGGACCGATGCCGCCCGCGTGACCACCCCGCCATTCCCGCGCAGGCGGGAATCCAGAACCTCTGACGTCTCGGCTCTTACGAAGACCTGCGCGTCTGGATTCCCGCCTACGCGGGAATGACGAACTACGGCGCTGGCACCATCACCTCGATCACCCCCGCCGCGACATGCGCGGTGACGGGTGTATGCGCCAGCACCTCGCCGTCGATCGAGATCGGTAGCGGCGGATCGGTGCGCACCCTGATCGACTTGCCCGAGAAGCTGACCGTATCGTGATGCCGCTCGCTGCGCCCGAGGAAGCTGTACGCCCAGTTGCGCACCAGCCGGCGCTTGTAATGCCCCTTCACCGCCTGCACGACGATCTCGCCCGAGGCGATCCCGGCCTCGTCGACCAGCCACGTACCGCCGTGATACGGCCCGTTCGAGATCCGCACCTCGACCACGCGCAGTCTCTTCTCGCCAGATCCGTCGTCGACATAGAGCGTGAACGGCTTGAACCGCGTCAGCTGATAGCCCGCCCAGCCGAGATAGCCGATCCGCCCCGCCACTTTCTTCAGATTGTGCGGCACCGTCTCGGCGATCTGCGGGCTCAGCCCCATCGCCGCGCAATTGGCGAAATAATCGTCGTCGATCATGCCGAGGTCGATCCGCTTCGCCACCCCGTCGCGCAGCACGTCGATCGCGCCATCGATGTCGAGCGGCAGCCCCAGCGAGCGCGCGAAACTGTTCGCGGTGCCGAGCGGCAGAACGCCGAGGATCACGTCATGCCCGACCAGCAGGTCGACCAGCCCGCTGATCGTCCCGTCGCCGCCGCCGAGGATCACCAGATCGGGTTTCTTCTCGAGCGCCTTGCGCACCGTCCTGTCGAGATGCTTGGGGTCTTTGACCGCGTAGGGCGTCACCCCGAACGGCAGGTCGCGCAGTCGTCGGCACGCGCGCCGGAACAGCTTGCGGCCACGCCGCGACTTGGCGTTGACGATCAGGGCGGCGGCGCGGATCTCTCTCATGACCCATTCAACGCACCAGCGCGCGTTTCGCCTCCGTAACGCTTGCATGGACTCGCGGATTGCGGGAAAGCGCACCCCATGCACGCCGCTTATCCCGCGTTGCGCTTGCGCCGCACCCGTGCCGCCGCCTGGAGCCGCCGGCTCCACGCCGAGAATGTGCTCACCCCGGCCGATCTGATCTGGCCGCTGTTCATCACCGAGGGGCACGACGTCGAGGAACCGATCGCCGCGCTCCCCGGCGTGTCGCGCTGGTCGGTGGACCGGATCGTCGCGCGCGCGAAGGAAGCCGCAACGCTCGGCATCCCGTGCCTCGCGCTCTTCCCCAACACGCAACCCGGCCGCCGTAGCGACGATGGCGCGGAGGCGCTCAATCCCGACAATCTGATGTGTCAGGCGTTGCGCGCGATCAAGGATGCGGTGCCCGAGATCGGCCTGCTCACCGACGTCGCGCTCGATCCCTATACGACCCACGGCCATGACGGGCTGGTCGACGCGCGCGGCTATGTCACCAACGACAGCACCGTCGATGCGCTGGTGCAGCAGGCGCTCAACCAGGCCCGCAACGGCTCGGACGTGATCGCGCCCAGCGACATGATGGACGGCCGCGTCGGGCTGATCCGCACCGCGCTGGAGCAGGAGGGGTTCGTCAATGTCCAGATCATGGCCTATGCCGCCAAATATGCCTCGGCCTTCTACGGCCCGTTCCGCGACGCGGTCGGCACCCGCGGCTTGTTGAAGGGCAACAAGGCAACGTACCAGATGGACCCGGCCAATGCCGAGGAAGCGCTGCGCGAGGTCGGGCTCGATCTCGCCGAGGGCGCCGACAGCGTGATGGTCAAGCCCGGCCTGCCGTATCTCGACATCGTCGCCAAGGTGAAGCAGGCGTTCGCGGTGCCGGTGTTCGCCTATCAGGTATCGGGGGAATATGCGCTGATCGAGGCCGCGGTGGCGGCGGGCGCGGCGGATCGCGACGCGATGGTGCTGGAAACGCTGCTGGCGTTCAAGCGCGCCGGTTGTTCGGGCGTGCTGACCTATCACGCGCCGCTGGCGGCGCGGCTGCTCGGCGCGTGATCGAAACCGTCCGCCTGATCCTGCGGATGCCGACGCCCGCGGATCACGCGGCGCTGTTCGCGATGTGGCGCGATCCGTTGGTCACCGCCGACCTCGGCGGGCCGAAGGATCAGGCGGCGTGCCTCGCGGTGCTCGAACGCCACGCCGCCTATGCCCCGCTCGGCTTCGGCGTGGTCGAGCGCCGTGACGATGGGCAGGTGATCGGCCACGTCGGGCTCAAGCCGGGCGCGCCCGACACGCCGATCGAGGGCTTGCTGGAGATCGGCTGGATGATCGGCCGCGACTGGTGGGGGGCGGGCTACGCCCCCGAGGCGGCGGCGGCGTGGCTCGACTGGGCATGGGTGAACCGCGACGACGCGGCGGTGTATGCGATCACCGGGCGGCGCAACGTCGCGAGCCAGCGCGTCATGGCGCGGCTCGGGATGCGGCCGGTGCCCGCGATGGATTTCATGCACCCGAAATACCCCCACGACCCGGCGCTCGCCGATAGCGTGACGTACCGGATCGATCGCCCGTGATGGAACGGACGCCGCTGAGTTTGTTTCGTCGGTATCGTCGGTCCTAGTAGCTAAACATCCTCCTGTTTGTCGCCCCGGACTTGATCCGGGGCCCCGCTCCTTCTTTCCGAAGAGGCTGGAGTGTGATCGATCGAAGCTGAAGCGTCACTTCGGCGAACGCCGGGACCCAGTTGGGGGACGCTGATGATGTAGGTCGCGCCCAACTTCGTCGGCCTTACCAACTGGGCCTTGGCCTTCGCCGGGGTGACGATGGGAAACAATTCAGGCCGGATGGATCAAATTCTAGAAGCGGGATCCCGGATCAAATGCGGGATGACCAACGCGGAGAGGGAACCGCCGAACGTTAATTGCCCCAGCGTGGGTGAGGCGATAGCGGACGTTGATGTCACGAACAGGAATGCGGCATGTGCCTGACATGGACTATTTGCACGCGGTGCACCTGCTCGATCCGGCGCTTACCGACAGCATGACCTACCGGATCGACCGTCCATGATCGTTACCGAACGCCTGATCCTGCGCGCGTGGCGCGAGGAGGACCTCGCGCCGTTTCATGCCATGGGGCAGGACGCCGAGGTGATGCGCTACCTCGGCCCGCCGACCACCGACGCCGGCGCGCGGGCCATGCTGCGCGAGGCGAACGAGACCGAACAAGCCTTCGGACGATGCTTTTGGGCGGTCGAGCGGCGCGCGGATCACGCCTTCATCGGCTTCTGCGGCGTCGAGCCCGGCCCGGCGGGCAGCCCGATCGCGGGAGCGCCCGAGATCGGCTGGCGCCTCGCGCGCGCAACGTGGGGGCAGGGGCTGGCGAGCGAAGCGGCGCGCGCGGTGCTGGCCGCCGAATGGGAGCGCGGCACCGACACGGTCTATGCGATCACCGTCCCCGCCAATCGCCGCAGCCGCGCGCTGATGGAGCGGCTCGGCATCACGCGCGTTGAGGACGGTGACTTCGACCACCCCGATCTTGCCCCGCACAGTCCCTTGCGCCGCCATGTCCTCTACCGCATCGACCGCCCCGCTGAATGACTGACGCCACCACGGCGCGGGGACGGGGGCTGTTCGTCGTCACGATCCTGACGGGATCGTTCCTGCTGTTCCTCGTCCAGCCGATGATCGCACGCATCGCGCTGCCCCGTCTGGGCGGCGCGCCGGCGGTGTGGAACTCGGCGATGCTCGTCTATCAGGCGCTGTTGCTGGGCGGGTACGGCTATGCGCATCTGCTCGGGCGGATCGCGCCGCGCCGGCAGGGCCTCGTTCACCTGCTCGTGCTGCTCGCTGCCTGCGCCTTCCTGCCGATCGGGCTCAGCGACCGCGTGCTCCCCGCCGGGGCCGAGCCGGCCCTGTGGGTGCCGTACCTGTTCGTCGTTTCGATCGGGCCGCTGTTCTTCGCGGTGTCGGCGCAGGCGCCGCTGATGCAGCGCTGGTTCGCCAGCGCCCGGCCCGCCACCGATCCCTATGCGCTTTATGCCGCGTCCAATTTCGGCAGCTTCGCCGGGCTGCTCGCCTTTCCGCTGCTCGTCGAGCCGCTGCTCAGCGTCTCGCGGCAGCGCTGGCTGTGGAGCGCCGGCTATCTGTTGCTGATCGTGCTCGTCGCGGCCTGTGCGCGGCTGTTGCCCGCCGGCCGCGAGCCGGCGCGCGCGCAGGCGCTCGATCCGGCACCCGGCCGGGCGCGGGTGGCGCGCTGGATCGCGCTCGGCTTCGTGCCGTCGGGGATGATGCTCGCGACCAGCACCTTCGTCAGCACCGATCTGGTCGCGATGCCGCTGCTGTGGGTCATCCCGTTGTCGCTCTATCTGCTCAGTTTCTCGATCGCTTTCGCCGCGCGACGCGGGGCGGCCGACCTGCTGACGAGCAGCGCGCCGGTGACGATCGTGCTGTTCGGCGGCGTGCTGATGGGCGGCTTTGCCGAACGCGCGACGTTCAGCGCGATCACCGCGCTGATCCTGCTTTTCATGATCTCGGTCGCGCTTCACACCCAGCTCTACCGCCTGCGGCCCGAGCCGGCGCGATTGACCGGCTTCTATCTCGGCATGTCGTTCGGCGGCGCGCTGGGCGGGGTGTTCGCAGGGCTGATCGCGCCGACGCTGTTCGACTGGACGTGGGAATATCCGCTGCTGCTCATCGCCGCGGGCGCGCTGGTGCCGCAGACCTATCTGACCCCGGCGTTGCGCGCCTTCTGGCATCGCCGCGGGATGACGATCGCGGGCGCGGTGCTGATCGTCGGCGCGCTTTGCCTCGCGCTGCTGGTGCTGTCGCGCGATCCGACCGGCTTTCGCGAGGTGCGGCATCCAGGCGTGATCTTCACATTGGTCGCGCTCGCCGGACTGGTCTCGCTCGGCGCGCGCGTGCCGTATCTGCTGGTGCTGACCAGCGGGCTGCTGCTGTTCGGCGGCGTCCGCTCGCTGTCGCTCTCCCTCGAGCCCGGCGCGCGCGTCCGGAGCTATTTCGGCGTCTACACCGTCGCGGACGAGCCGCGCCGTCGCACCTTGATCCACGGCACCACGCTCCACGGCGTGCAGTTGACCGGCACCCCCGCGCGCGAGCGGACGCCGACGACCTATTACACGCCCGACTCGGGTGTCGGTCGCGTGATGCGGGCTGCGCCAATGCTGTTCGGGCCGGGCGCACGGATCGGCGTTGTCGGGCTCGGGACCGGGACGCTCGCCTGCTACGCGCAGCCGGGGCAGCGCTGGCGCTTTTACGAGATCGACCCGGCGATGGTGGCACTGACACGCACCCGACGCTTCACATTCGTCGCGGATTGCGCACCGGATGCGACGATGGTGCTGGGGGACGCGCGATTATCGCTCGAACACGCGTCCCCGGCGAGCCTCGACGTGCTCGCGCTCGACGCTTTTTCGTCCGATGCCGTCCCCATGCACCTCCTGACCCGCGAAGCTTTTGCCGGATACGCGCGCGTTCTGTCACCGCACGGCGTTCTGGCGGTCCATATTTCCAACCGCTTCGTCAATTTGCGCCCCGTCGTCGCCGCCGCCGCCCGCGCCGGCGAATGGCAGGCGCTGATCCTCGACCACCGCCCGTCACTGCTGCAGGAGGAGGAAACGCCGTCCTCCTGGGTGGTGATGACCCGTGACCCATGGACGCTCGCCTTGCTGGCAGGCGACGAGGGCGACTGGAAGAATCTGGTTCGCCGTCCGGGGTTTGCGCCGTGGACCGACGAATATGCCAGTATCCTGCCGCTGCTGACCTTCTAGGCGCCCGGTAGCGAAGCTGCGAGCGCGTCGATGCGGGTAGTCTGCGCCTGCGCGGTGGCGCGGGCCGCGGCAAGTGATTGTTCGAGGGCGGGATATGCCGGTTGCAACGCCGCCGCGCGCGTGCTGGCGAGCTCGTCGAGCGCGCCCACGCTGTCGCCATAGCTCGACCTGAGCGCGTCCAGATCGGCGATCGCGGTCTGCGCCGCGATCCACGCATCGCTGCCGACCTTCGCCCCCCTTGCGGCGCGCGCCAGCGTCTCCGCCTTCGCCGCGGCGCGGTCGAAGTCGCGCGCGGCGGCGGTGCCCTTCGCGGTGATCGCCGCCAATTTGCTATCCAGCGCAGGATCTTGCGCCGCGGGAGCGGGCGCCGGCGTCGCCGGCTCTGCAAAGCCGAGCTTCTCGACCGGACGGGGCGCGAGCGAGGGATAGACGGTCGGATCGCTCGCGCAGGCGGCAAGCAGGCAGAGCGGAGCGAGGGCGCGGAGCATGTTTTTTGCCTAGAGGCGCAAAAAAAGTGGCGCAATGCCCTTGCACGCATCCGATTCGCCGCGTAACAGCGCCGCTCCACAGGGCGCCCGTAGCTCAGCTGGATAGAGCATCAGACTACGAATCTGAGGGTCGGACGTTCGAATCGTTCCGGGCGCGCCACTTTCTCTCCTGAGGGAAAGTCGGTGGAAACAGAGGGGCAGCGCAAGCTGCCCCTTTTTTCATGCGCGTTGTTCAGGCGCTTGCATCGCTACAGTCTCCGATCGATCAGCCGCCTGCCGCCAGTATTGCGCGCGCTGCTTGCTGGTCTACCGTCCATTGCCGCCAACGCTTGCGCTGCCATGACGCGAAAGGCCGCGACGTGTCACCACGCGCGGCCTTCCTCATTCGCCGGAGCGATCGTGCTTACTCGGCGGCGACGCCCGCGCGCGAGAACATGTCGCCCGTCTCGCCCGGATCTTCGTTTGCGGCGGCGGTGACGACCTTCGCCTTCTGGCGCTTGTCGAAACTATCCCACACGTCGTTCCACTGCCCGCGCGTCGCGGCCTTGGAATATTCGGTCGCACGCGTCTCGAAGAAGTTCGCGTGCTCGACTCCGTTCAGCAGCGGCGTCAGCCACGGGATCGGATGCTCGTCGATCATGTAGATCGGCTTCAACCCCAATTGCCCCATTCGCCAATCGGCGATGTAGCGGATGTACTTCTTGATGTCCTTGGCGGTCATCCCGTTCACCGGCCCCATCTCGAAGGCGAGATCGATGAAATTGTCCTCCAGACGAATCGTCGTCTGGCAAACGTCGCCGATGTCGTCCTTCACCGCCTTGGTCAGGCACTGCCGCTCCGCGCAGAAAGTGTGGAACATCTTGATGATGCCCTCGCAATGCAGACTTTCATCGCGCACCGACCAGGTTACGATCTGTCCCATGCCCTTCATCTTGTTGAAGCGCGGGAAGTTCATCAGCATCGCGAAACTGGCGAACAACTGCACACCCTCGGTGAAGCCACCGAACATCGCCAGCGTCCGCGCGATGTCCTCGTCGCTGTCGACACCGAAGTTCTGCATGTAATCATGCTTCTCCTTCAGCTCGGCATATTCGAGGAACGCGCCATATTCGCTTTCCGGCATCCCGATCGTGTCGAGCAGGTGCGAATAAGCTGCGATGTGCACCGTCTCCATGTTGCTGAACGCGGTCAGCATCATCTTGACCTCGGTCGGCTTGAACACACGGCCATATTTCTCGTGGTAGCAATCCTGCACCTCGACGTCGGCCTGCGTGAAGAAGCGAAAGATCTGCGTCAGCAGGTTGCGCTCGTGATCGGTCAGCTTCTGCGCCCAGTCACGGCAATCCTCGCCGAGCGGCACTTCCTCCGGCAACCAGTGCAGCTGCTGCTGACGCTTCCAATATTCGAATGCCCACGGGTATTCGAAAGGCTTGTACTGCTTGGATGCCTGAAGAAGCGGCATGGTCTGCTCCGATTAGAGGTATTCACGAAAACGAATCAACGAACGAACAGAGTCAGGGATTTAGGCTCCACTGCCACATCGACCATGCCGACACAGCCAGCACGCTGCCGCCAGCCAGCGCCATTATCCCGGCCATGCGATAGACATACACGCGCGCCGGGCCTTGCGGATGGCGCAATTGCACCAGCAGCCACGTGCCTGCGAGCACGAAGACGGCGGCGACCGCGAACATGATCGCGGATTGCAGCGGCAGCGTTTCGATCATGCGACCAAAGCCGGTGCGGCGCGTTTGCCGCCCGAACCCAACCAAGGAGAACAGCAATGGTCGATGTCAGCCAGATCAAGGAACATGCCGAAGTGCTCGGCGCGGATGGCGTCCATGTCGGAACCGTCGATCACGTCGATGGTGACCGTATCAAGCTGACCAAGAACGATTCGCCATCCACGCAGGACGGCCAGGGCGCGAAGCACCATTACCTGCCGATCGGGCTGGTGGCGTCGGTGGACGGTGACACGGTGCACCTGTCGGCGACCGGCCAGAATGCGCAGGACCTGTTCGAAGAAGACGAATAACCGCGACGCCGCAGCGACGGTCGCGCGGCTGCGTGCGACAACCCCGGCCGCCGAAAGGCGCGTCGGGGTTTCGTCTGCCTGCCGAGGCGTATAGCCGTTCATCCGCCGCTGCCTGTTCCTGCGCCTGTCCGTGGGCGCCCGCCGGGGAAGCCCCGCCAACGGAAACGACGGTCGGCCGCCGAGTCACGCTGGTGTCGCCAACAGTTTACGCGAACGCGGCGTCTGACGCTACAGATTGTGGGGGCTAACCGGATCGGCCACCAAATCTCTGGTCCGGTGGCACGTCAGAACGGTCGCTCGCCACGATAATTGCCTGCGTTCTTGTAGCGGCAGACCAGCACGTCTTCCTCCCGACCGCGCGCCAGCGCGCAGCCGACCTCGACCGTGTCGCGCCACATCAACTGTGTGTAGTGACCGACGTCGGCGACCCGGCCGGTGGTGCTGTTATTCGGGAAGGCGCCGGGTTTGAAGAAGCGCTTTTCGCGAACCCAGCCATCGACCATCGCCTCAGGTGAGTAATAGCCGCGCGTGCCGGCCCAGAGATTTTCGCCTTCCGGATCCATCCGTCGCTCCGGGGCATGTTCGAAGCGGCCGGTCGTGGCCAGATACCGGCCCCATGCATGGGCGGATTCGACCAGTTCCGGGTTCCAGCGGAGCGGCGGAATACCGAGCGCCGCGCGCTCTGCGTTCTGCGCGGCCAGCACGCGCGCGTCGAACGTGTTCGAATAGGTCGTCGCGCCGGTGAGCAACGGTGCGCAAAGCAACGCGGCGAGGGCGGCGAACAACGGTCGGCGACGTGGGGTGGAACGCGGCATCGGCCGGGTAACCTCTTCCTGGTGACCAGGAGAAATTACGGCGCGCGGTCCTTACCGTCGGTTAGCGAATCTGGTTAGCGCATCTTCATATCTGCGGCGCGCCAATCGTTAACTTTATCCGAGATTGCCGAAATTCATTATATTACGCGCCAACGATCGTCACCAGATCGCCGCGCGCCACCTGATCGAACAGCAATTGCGCGAACGACAATGGCACCCCGATACAGCCGTGGGTCGCCGAGCCGCGGCGCACCGAGCTGGCGTGGATCGCGACGCCGTCGTTGGTGAGCCGCAGCATGTACGGCATCTCCGCGTCGTACAGCGAGGATTGATGCTGCCGTGCCCGCATCAGGATCGGGAACGTGCCGGTCGGAGTCGGCTTGTGATCGGTGCCATAGAGGATCACCGCAGTGCCGATCTCATGCCCGTCGCGGAATACGGAGATCGTCTGACGCGGCAGATCGACACGTACGCGGACCGCGCCGGTCGCGGGCACACCGACGTCATTCCAGACATAATCGCCGAACCGCATCGGCTTGCGGATGACGAGCAGGCTTCGCACTCGCAGTTGCTGGCGACCGGTCATGGGCAACGCGCCTTCGCGTCCCGATGGATAGCGGAAACGCGCGCCATAGCTGCCGATCGTCGTCGCCGTGGTCGTGGCGGTAACGGGTGACGCGACCGTCATCACAGACGCCAGCATGACGACCGCCGCGCCGGGTAGACGACCGATCATGCGGCGGGGGCGCGAGTCCGCTTGCTACGCCGCACCGCGAAGCCCGTCACCGCGAAGCCCAATGTCATCAGCGCCCAGGTCGCAGGTTCTGGTACGACAGGTCCCGGGTTCACCGGAGTCGGGGTGGGGGTTGGGGTCGGCCCGGTGTCGGGAACGCCAGGGATACCACCGCCCGGACCGCCGGGGACAACCGGCGTCGG
This sequence comes from Sphingomonas phyllosphaerae, assembly GCA_036946405.1. Taxonomy (NCBI): domain Bacteria; kingdom Pseudomonadati; phylum Pseudomonadota; class Alphaproteobacteria; order Sphingomonadales; family Sphingomonadaceae; genus Sphingomonas; species Sphingomonas phyllosphaerae. The sequence goes on from JAQIJC010000001.1 coordinate 1,847,328, forward strand.
ACCGAACGGATTGCTCTCGCCGGGCCCGAGCGGACCCAAGCTGTTGGGCGTGCCCGGCGCGAGATCGGGAACGAAGCCGTCTGATCCGATCGGCAGGTCGCCGGTCGGAACGATACCGACCGGCTCGCGCTCACGCACGTTGCTCAACACGCGCTCGCTGGGACCGCGAGGACGCGCGCTCGCCAGCTGACGCGGGCGCTTCGTCTGCTTGGTATTGAACATCGCACCATGGCCACGCTCGCCCGGCGAACGGGCGGTGAGGATCGACAACGGATCGGGCAGCACCGCCAACGCGGTCGAGAGGTTCATCGCCTCAGCGAACGGCACCGTCCCGCCGAGCACGCCCAGCGCCGCATAACCGCCGATCGCCGACGCGCTGACGCCCGCCACCATCGCCGCACGAACCATCGCGGTGCGGGAAAACGAGGTGAGAAGAGAGCGCCAGTTCTTCATCGGTTCTGCCGAATCCCGTTAAATAGTCCCATGGGAGTGGAACGCTTTTGACTCGCGCTCTCTCCCTAAGTCCAGTTAAATTTGATCCCGTGTCGGTACAGATGGCGCGTCGGCCATATGGTGTTGCCGATACGCCACCAACGAACTCGACGGTCGTAAGCTGTTGCGACGCTTCTTTAATAAATAGTTGATGAGTTTACGAGCCCGTCAAAAGTTAACGCGGTGGGTCCAGACGCTGCTGGTGCTTTGTCACCAGACCGCCCAGCCATGTCGAAAAGGCCCGGATGCGCCGCAATTGTCGCGTGTCCCGATGGGTGACCAGCCAGAAGGTCCGCCGGATCGTCACCTCGGGCAGCACCCGCACCAGATCGGGCATCGCCCCGCCGATGAAATGCGGCAGCACGCCGACCCCTGCGCCCGTCGCGATCAGGCGTGCCTGCGCATTGATGCTGGAACTGCGCAACGTCGGTGCTGGCAGCGGGCCGAGATCGTCGACGAAGCGCAGCTCGGGCGAATATAGCAGGTCGGGGATGTAGCCGACCACCGCATGATGCTGTCCGAGCGAGTCGCGCGTCACCGGCCCGCGACGATCGATCAGCGCGCGGGCGGCATAGAGGTGCAGCGCATAGTCGGCCAGCTTGCCGGCCACGACCGGTCCGTGGCGTGGACGCGCGAGCAACACCGCGACATCCGCCTCGCGGCGCGACGGGCTGAGAAATCCGGAGCTGGCGACGAGATCGATCGTCAATGCCGGATGCAAGGCGGCGAATTCATGAAGGTGCTCAGCGACCAGCCAGGTCCCGAACCCTTCCGAGACGCTGACCCGCAGCACGCCCGACAGGGTATCGGCGGAACCGCGCGTCTCGACGATCCGCTCGGCGGCGTTCTGCATTTCCTCGACTTGGGCGAGCAGCGCCTCGCCGGCTTCGGTCAGGACTTGTCCCTCGCGCGTTTGCTCGAACAATGTCCGACCCAGCCGCGCCTCCAGTCGGCGCAGGCGGCGGCCGATCGTGGTGGCGTCGACCCCGATCGATGTTGCGGCGCGGGCGATCTGTCCGGCGCGAGCGATGGCGAGGAAATCCTGCAGGTCGTTCCAGGGCAAGGGCTGCGTCATTGCAGGTGAACGTTGCAGATTTGTCGCTTGCCGGCAAACCGGACGCGGCGCACACCGGCACGCAACACAGGAGAGAGATGCGATGCGCCAGCTCGATCATCATATCGCGGGCAGCGGCGGTGGCAGCCTCCGCGCGCGCACCGCCGACATTTTCGACCCCAATACCGGCCAGGTACAGGCGCAGGTCGTGCTCGGCACCGCTGCCGACCTCGATCGCGCGGTTGCCGCCGCGCAGGCGGCGCAACCGGCATGGGCCGCGACCAACCCGCAGCGTCGCGCACGCGTCATGTTCCGGTTCAAGGAACTAGTCGAGGCGAACATGGACGCGCTGGCGCATCTGTTGTCGTCAGAACACGGCAAGGTGATCGCCGACTCGAAGGGCGACATCCAGCGCGGGTTGGAGGTGATCGAGTTCACCTGTGGCATCCCGCATGTGCTCAAGGGGGAATATACGCAGGGCGCCGGGCCGGGGATCGACGTCTATTCGATGCGTCAGCCGATCGGGATCGGGGCGGGGATCACGCCGTTCAACTTTCCGGCGATGATTCCGATGTGGATGTTCGGCGTCGCGATCGCGTGCGGCAACGCCTTCATCCTCAAGCCGAGCGAGCGCGATCCGAGCGTGCCGGTGCGCCTTGCCGAGCTGATGCGCGAGGCCGGTTTGCCCGAAGGCGTGTTGCAGGTCGTCCACGGCGACAAGGAGATGGTGGACGCGATCCTCGACCATCCGGCGATCGGCGCGGTCAGCTTCGTGGGTTCGAGCGATATCGCGCATCACGTCTACCGACGCGGTGTCGCAGCGGGGAAGCGCGTGCAGGCGATGGGCGGCGCGAAGAACCACGGGATCGTCATGCCCGACGCCGATCTCGACCAGGTGGTCGCCGATCTGTCCGGCGCGGCGTTCGGTTCGGCGGGCGAGCGGTGTATGGCGTTGCCGGTCGTCGTGCCGGTCGGGGACAAGACTGCCGAGGCGCTGCGGCAAAAATTGCTCCCTGCCATCGCAGGCTTGCGCGTCGGCGTATCGACCGATGCCGAGGCGCATTACGGGCCGGTGGTGAACGGCGCGCATCGCGAGCGCGTCGCGAACTGGATCCAGACCGGTGTTGACGAAGGCGCCGAACTGGTCGTCGACGGCCGCGACTTCCGCTTGCAGGGGCATGAGCAGGGTTTCTTCATCGGCCCCAGCCTCTTCGATCACGTCACGCCCGACATGCAGTCGTACAAGGAAGAAATCTTTGGCCCGGTCCTCCAGATCGTCCGCGCGCCGGATTTCGAGACGGCGCTGCGGCTGCCGAGCGAGCACCAATATGGCAACGGGGTCGCGATCTTCACGCGCAACGGCCATGCCGCGCGCGAATTTGCGGCACGGGTCAATGTCGGGATGGTCGGGATCAACGTGCCGATCCCGGTGCCGGTCGCCTATCATACGTTCGGCGGATGGAAGCGTTCGGCGTTCGGCGACACCAACCAGCATGGCACCGAAGGTGTAAAATTCTGGACCAAGGTCAAGACTGTAACACAGCGCTGGCCCGATGGGGCCGGCGGCGGACCCGCGGGGGTGCAGGATGCGTTCGTGATTCCGACCATGGGGTGATGTGCACGATGCGACGGCTGGCCAAGACTTTCGTTCCGTCTTCCGTTCAGCTCGAGCAGCCGTCGAGCGAAGTCGAGACGGCGTGTCGAGAGGGCGCGACGGAGCGCATCGCTCTCGACGGACGGGTTCTCGGCTTCGCTCGAACCCTGCTCGAGCCGAACGGCGGTTGGACAACAGCGCTGGCGCTGGCGCTCGCCGCCTGTTCCGGCCACGACGCCGACTACAACCGTGTGGACGTGCCCGAGAAGGAAGCCGCGGCGCAGGCGGCGATCGAGCAGGCGGTGGCGCAGAACGGCGCCGCCACCACCGCGCGTACTGGCGTCCCGATCGCCAAGAGCACGCCCAACGCCGCACGCGATCGTGCCTTTCCCACGGAATTCCTTGGCTATTGGGGTGCGGGCGACAATGATTGCGAGCTGGCCAATACCGAAGCGACCGGCCGGATCAACATCGACGCCGATACGATCCGCCTGTACGAATCGCGCGCCCGTGTGCAGCGCATCGACCGCCGCAGCCCGCAGGAAGTCACTGTAGACCTGCGCTTTTCGGGCGAGGGGCCGAGCTTCTACGCCCGCGAGGTCTACCGGCTCGACGCTGGCAGTACCGCTTTGGTGCGCACCAGCCCGACCGCCACGCAGCGCTATCGCCGCTGCTGAGGATATTGAGCATGACCGACCAGTTCGACCTGACCGACGAGCAGCGCGAAATTCAGGCGCTCGCGCAACGCTTTACCGCCGACCGGATCACGCCGTTCGCGGCGGAGTGGGACGAAAGGCATATCTTTCCGCGAGATACGATCAAGGCGGCCGCCGAGCTGGGCTTCGCCGCGATCTACGTCAGCGAGGAAAGCGGGGGGATCAACCTCGGACGGCTGGAGGCGGCGCTGATCATGGAAGCGATGGCGTATGGCTGCCCGGCGACCAGTGCCTTCATTTCCATCCATAATATGGCGAGCTGGATCATCGATCGCTTCGGATCGGCGGAGCTGAAGGCGCGCTATCTGCCCGATCTGGTGACGATGGATCGCATCGCCAGCTATTGCCTGACCGAGCCGGGCTCGGGATCGGATGCGGCGGCGCTGAAGACCAGCGCGTACCGCGATGGCGACGAATATATCGTCAACGGGACAAAACAGTTCATCTCCGGTGCCGGAGAGAACGAGCTTTACGTCACCATGGTGCGCACCGGTGCCGAAGGTCCGAAGGGCATCTCCTGCCTCGTGATCGAAAAGGACATACCCGGGGTGTCGTTCGGCGCCAACGAGCGCAAGCTGGGCTGGCACGCGCAGCCGACGCGCGCGGTAACGTTCGACAATGTCCGCGTGCCGGTCGCCAATCGCGTCGGCGAGGAAGGCGAAGGGTTCCGCTTCGCGATGGCTGGGCTCGACGGCGGACGGCTCAACATCGGCGCGTGCTCGCTGGGCGGGGCGCAGCGCTGTCTGGACGAGGCGATCCGCTATACGAAGGACCGCAAGCAATTCGGCACGGCGGTGAGCGATTTCCAGAACACGCAGTTCATGCTGGCGGACATGGAGACCGAGCTGCAGGCGGCGCGCTGTCTGCTGTACGTCGCCGCCGCCAAGGTGACGGCGGGCGCGCCCGACAAGACGCGCTTCGCGGCGATGGCGAAGCGGCTGGCGACCGACACCGGGTCGAGCGTCGTCGATCGCGCGCTGCAACTCCACGGCGGCTACGGTTATCTGATGGACTATCCGATCGAGCGCTTCTGGCGCGACCTGCGGGTGCATTCGATCCTCGAGGGGACGAATCAGGTGATGCGGATGATCGTTGGGCGCGAGCTGGTGCGGCAGTGAGGAGGCGGGGGCGGGATCCCTCGCCCCTCCGCAGGAGGGGAGAGGGATGCGGAGACTTGGCGGCTTTGGCGCCTAGTCGAAGCTGGGCGAGGGGTGAGCGGTTCGCTTCGAACCGCACGGCGCTGCGCGCCGTTCGACCCCTCACCCAAGCTTCGCTAGCCCATGAATGGGCAAGCTGCGCTATCCCTCTCCCCTCTCCGGGGAGAGGGTGACATGAAAGACCTCATCACGACCATCGAAGGCCCGGTCGGGCGCATCCGGCTCAACCGGCCGAAGGCGCTGCACGCGCTTACCACCGCGATGTGTCAGGGCATCCTCGACGCGCTGGAGCAGTGGCGCGGTGACGAGGCGGTGCGGTGCGTCATGATCGACCATGCCGAGGGACGCGGCTTTTGCGCGGGCGGCGACATAAGGATGCTCGCCGGCAGCGGCGCCCGCGACGGGGCGGAGGCGCGCGCCTTCTTCCACGCCGAATATCGCATGAACCACCGGCTGTTCACCTACGTCAAGGACACGGTCGCCTTCATGGACGGGGTGACGATGGGCGGTGGAGTCGGCGTATCGCAGCCGTGCCGCTATCGCGTCGCGACCGAGCATACGCGGCTGGCGATGCCCGAAACCGGGATCGGGCTGTTCCCCGATGTCGGCGGCGGCTGGTATCTGTCGCGGCTGCCGGGGCGGATCGGGCAGTATCTGGCGCTGACCGGCGCGCGGCTCGACGGCGCGGAGGCGCTCGCGCTCGGGCTGGCGACGCATTACCTGCCGGCGGCGCGGATCGAGGAGGCCAAGGCGCGGATCCTCGCCGATCCCGATGCGATCGAGGCGACGCTGTCCGGACTGGCGGAGGAAGCCCCCGCGGCGAAGCTGCTCGCGGAGCGGGAGGTGATCGACCGGCTGTTCGCGTCGGACGAGCTGGAAGCGGTGCTCGACGCATTGAAGGGCGATGGCGGTGCGTTCGCGCAGGCGAGCTTGGCGACGCTCGCCACCAAGTCGCCGCAGGCGATGAAGGTGTCGCTCAAATTGCTCAAGGATGCCGCGGGGATGGCGACGTTCGCCGACGAGATGCGGCAGGAATATGCGGTCGCGTGCCGGGTCGTGCAGCGCCCCGATTTCATCGAGGGCGTGCGCGCGCTGATCGTCGACAAGGACAATGCGCCGCGCTGGGAGCCGGCGACGATCGAGGGGGTGAGCGATCATATGATCGACCGCATCTTCGCGCCGTTGCCGGAGAATGAGGCGTGGACGCCGGGGTGATGGGGGTGTGTGGTCGCCTATCTTACGCCGTTCGCCCTGAGCTTGTCGAAGGGCGTGTTGCGGGACGTGTGCTTCGACAGGCTCAGCACGAACGGGTAATGCCCGTCGCCCCTGCGGAGGCAGGGGCCCATGTCTGTGGCGTGTCGCGCAGCGGTGGACACATTCGGTGCGGTAACTGAGTCAGGCCGGTACGATAGACTAGACAGTCATAGGCCCCTGCCTGCGCAGGGGCGACGGAGGTGAGGCGATATGGCCGAGTACGAAACCTTATTGGTCGAACAGCGCGGGGGCGTGACGCTCGTCACGCTCAACCGGCCCAAGGCGCTCAACGCGCTCAACTCGCAGGTACTCGCCGACCTGCTCGCGGCGCTGGCCGCCTTCGACGCCGACGCGACGCAGGGCTGCGCGGTGCTGACCGGCAGCGAGAAGGCGTTCGCGGCCGGGGCGGACATCAAGGAGATGTCAGCGCAGGGCTTCGCCGACATGTACGGCGGCAATTTCTTCGGCGGCTACGAACGGCTGACGCAGACGCGCAAGCCGATCATCGCCGCGGTCGCCGGCTACGCGCTGGGCGGCGGGTGCGAGCTGGCGATGATGTGCGACTTCATCCTCGCCGCCGATACCGCGAAGTTCGGGCAACCCGAGATCAAGCTGGCGGTGACGCCGGGAATGGGCGGGTCGCAGCGGCTGGCGCGCGCGGTCGGCAAGGCCAAGGCGATGGAAATGTGCCTGACCGGGCGGATGATCGACGCCGCCGAGGCGGAACGCGCCGGGCTGGTCAGCCGTATCGTTCCGGCGGCCGAGCTGGTCGACGAAGCGGTGAAGACCGCGCAGACGATCGCCGACATGGCGCCGCTCGCCGTGCTGGCGAACAAGGAAATGGTCAACGCCGCGTTCGAGACGACCTTGGCGCAAGGCGTGCAGTTCGAGCGGCGGCTGTTCCACGGGCTGTTCGGCACGGCGGACCAGAAGGAAGGCATGACGGCGTTCGTCGAGAAGCGCCCCGGCCAATGGACGGGCAAATAGGAGAAGCGAGATGACCGTGGTGATCCTGATGCTGCTAACGATCGTCGTCGCGGGGGCGGCGGCGGTGTGGGTTCTGCGCTGGGGCATGGTGAAGGCGGCGACAGTCGTCGGACTGATCGGCGCGGCGGCGATGATCGTCGCGATGCTGGCATCGGTGTCGGCGCGGTTCGAGGCGGTGGCGATCACCTTCGTCGGGACGTTCGTCGGCGTCGCGTTGCTGGCGCTGATCGGGGCGGGGATCGGCAGGCTGCTACGGCCGCGCCGCGCAAGGATCGCATGATGGCGCGCGTCGGCTTCATCGGGCTCGGCAACATGGGCGGCGGCATGGCCGCCAACCTCGCGAAGAAGGGGCATGACGTCCGCGCCTTCGACCTGTCGACGGCGGCGCTCGACGCAGCGAAGGCGGCCGGGTGCCTGCCGGTCGCGTCGGCGCGCGAGGCCGCCGACGGCGCAGAGGCGGTGGTGACGATGCTCCCCGCCGGCACCCATGTCGCGCAGGTTTATGCCGAGAGCCTGTCCGACGTCGCGGTCGATACGGTGCTGATCGATTGTTCGACGATCGACCTCGCCACCGCGCGGCGGATCGCCGGCGAGGCGGCGGCGCGCGGGATCGCGGCGGTCGATGCGCCGGTGTCCGGCGGGATTGCGGCGGCGCAGGCGGGAACGCTGACCTTCATGGTCGGCGGCCCGGCGGCGTCGTTCGACCGCGCGCGGCCGTTCCTCGAGGATATGGGCAAGGCGGTGATCCATGCCGGCGACAGCGGCGCGGGGCAGGTCGCGAAGATGTGCAACAACCTGATCCTCGGCGCGACGATGGCGGCGACGTGCGAGGCGTTCGCGCTGGCGGAGAAGCTGGGGCTGGATGCGCAGACCTTCTACGACATTTCCAGCAAGGCGACCGGTCAGAGCTGGTCGATGACGTCTTATTGTCCGGTGCCGGGGGTCGGGCCGGAGTCGCCGGCCGATCGCGACTATCAGGGCGGGTTCGCGGGAGCGTTGATGCTCAAGGATCTCGAACTGGCGATGGCGGCGGCCGACGGCGCGGCGGCGCAGGTGCCGATGGGGACGCGCGCGCGCGACCTCTACCGGCAGTTCGTCGAGGCGGGGCAGGGCGGGCTGGATTTCTCGGGGATCATCCGGATGCTGGAGGGCGCGCGATAGGCGGGCCGTCATGCCGGACCCTTTCGACAAGTTCAGGAAAGCCTTGATTGGGGGTCCCGCTTCGTCTTCACGGTGACCGAGCCAGAGCACGATCCATCCGGGCCGAAGCGTCACCCCGGCGAAGGCCGGGGCCCAGTTGGGGGACGCTGATAATGTAGGTCGCGCCTCGTTTCATTGGCCTTCCCAACTGGGCCCCGGCCTCCGCCCGGGTGACGACGGGGATGGTTCAAGCCGTATGGATCACAGTCTCGCGACGGTCGGAGCGGAGCGGCTCTCTCGCCCGCCGACTGCCGTGGACGGCGCGCTCCCCTCGTGCCACCTGCGCCGCCATGCCGCCTGCCCTGATCGCCGCGCTCGTCACCTTCGTCGCCTTTCTGATCGGGCTGACGCTCCCCGATCTCGACTTGCGATTGTGGCTCGGGCATCGCAGCGCGCTGACGCACAGCATCGCGCCGGCCTGTGCGCTGCTCGCGCGGCGGCAGTGGTATCCGGCGGCGTGCGGGGTCGGGGCGGGGACCGGATTGCACCTTGCGGCGGATACGTTTCCGCACCGGATGATCGGTTATGCGACGGTCAAGCTGCCGCTGGTCGGCGCGCTGTCGGCGGGGGCGTCCTATTGGTGGCTCGCGCTCAACGCGCTCGCCGCATTGGCGCTGGCGGTGTGGCTGGCGCGGCGGCTCCACGCTCCGGCGACCGCGGCGCTGCTGACGCTCGCGGTGGCTGTAGCGGGCGCGGGGTATCTGTGGCGGACCGATGGCGGCTGGCCGGTGCTCGCGCTTGCCGCGGGGGCGCTATGGCTCGCATGGCGCTGGCGGTATGCGCGGCGGGTCTAATGTCTTTCCCGTCACCCCGGCGAAGGCCGGGGTCCAGTTACGGAACGTTCGTGACGATACGCCGCGCTACGTTACGACCACCTTTGAAACTGGACCCCGGCCTTCGCCGGGGTGACGGGACAGGATGGGGTTATTCCGCCGCCTCCAGAGTCTCGGCGTCGTCGAGCGGGTGGCTGAGCCGGGTGAGCATCTCGCGCGGGATCACCTGCCAGAACGAGCCCAGGGCGCGGTCCCAGTCGTCGAGCAGCCCGCGCGACCAGCGGCTGTCGGTCACCTCGGCATGTTCGGCGACCAGCGCACGCAAGACTTCCTCCCAGTGCGCGGCGGCGACGCGCTGCCACACGATGTTCTCGGGATTGACGCGGCGCGCGAAGCTGCCGGTCGGATCGTAGATGAACGCCATCCCGCCGGTCATCCCCGCGCCGAAGTTCGCGCCGACCTCGCCCAGCACCACCGCGGTGCCGCCGGTCATATATTCGCAGCCGTTCGCGCCGCAGCCCTCGACCACCACCGTCGCGCCCGAGTTGCGGACCGCGAAGCGCTCGCCGGCCTGACCCGCCGCGAACAACTTGCCGCTGGTCGCGCCGTACAGGACGGTGTTGCCGAGGATGGTGTTGTCCTGGCTGCGCAGCGGCGACGATACCGCCGGGCGGACGACGATCTTGCCGCCCGACAGCCCCTTGCCGACATAATCGTTGGCGTCGCCGAACACTTCCAGCGTCACGCCGCTGCACAGGAACGCGCCGAGCGATTGCCCCGCCGAGCCGCGCAGCCGGATCGTGACGTGGTTCTCGGCGAGCTTCGACATGCCGAAGGTGCGCGTGATCTCGCTCGACAGCCGCGTGCCGACCGCGCGGTGCGTGTTGCGCACCGAATAGGTCAGCTGCATCTTCTCGCCGCGCGAGAAGACTGCCGACGCGTCCTTGATGATCTGCGCGTCGAGGCTGTCGGGGACGTCGTTGCGGAACGTCGACAGGCTGAAGCGGCGCTCGGCATCGGTCGCGTCGACCTTGGCGAGGATCGGGTTGAGGTCGAGATCGTCGAGATGCTCGGCGCCGCGGCTGACCTGCCGCAGCAATTCGGTGCGGCCGATCACCTCGTCGAGCGAGCGGACGCCGAGCCGCGCGAGAATGTCGCGCACTTCCTCGGCGATGAAGGTCATCAGGTTGATGACCTTTTCGGGCGTGCCAACGAACTTGCCGCGCAACGCCTCGTCCTGCGTGCAGACGCCGACCGGGCAGGTGTTGCTGTGGCACTGGCGCACCATGATGCAGCCCATCGCGACGAGGCTGAGCGTGCCGATCCCGAACTCCTCCGCACCCAGGATCGCGGCGATGACGATGTCGCGCCCGGTCTTGAGCCCGCCGTCGGCGCGCAGCTTGATCCGCCCGCGCAGCCCGTTGAGCGTCAGGACCTGATTGACCTCGGACAGCCCCATTTCCCACGGCGTGCCCGCGTATTTGATGCTGGTCTGGGGCGAGGCTCCGGTGCCGCCGACATGGCCGGAGACGAGGATCACGTCCGCGTGCGCCTTGGCCACGCCGGCCGCGACGGTGCCGATCCCGGCCGACGACACCAATTTGACGCAGACGCGCGCGCGCGGGTTGATCTGCTTCAGGTCGTAGATGAGCTGCGCCAGATCCTCGATCGAATAGATGTCGTGGTGCGGCGGCGGCGAGATCAGCGTCACGCCCGGCGTCGCATGGCGCAGCTTGGCGATGAACTCGGTGACCTTGAAGCCGGGCAGCTGCCCGCCCTCGCCGGGCTTGGCGCCCTGCGCGACCTTGATCTCGATCTCCTCGCAGGCGTTGAGATACTCGGCGGTGACCCCGAAGCGCCCCGACGCGACCTGCTTGATGACCGAATTGGCGTTGTCGCCATTGTCATAGGGCGTGTAGCGGATCTTGTCCTCGCCGCCCTCGCCCGACACCGCCTTCGCACCGATCCGGTTCATCGCGATCGCCAGCGTCTCGTGCGCCTCCGGCGACAGCGCGCCGAGCGACATGCCCGGCGTCACGAAGCGCTTGCGGATCTCGGTGATCGCCTCGACCTGATCGACCGGCACGCCTTCGTTCGGGAAGTTGAACTGGAGCAGGTCGCGCAGATAGATCGGCGGCAGGTCCGACACCCCGCGCGAGAATTGGAGGTAGCTGGAATAGCTGTCGGTCGACACCGCGGTCTGCAACAGGTGCATCAGCTGCGCGGAATAGGCATGCGCCTCGCCGGTGTGGCGCTGGCGATAGAAGCCGCCGATCGGCAGTGTCGCCACCGCCTGATCGTACGCCGCCTCGTGCCGGTCGGTCGCGTTGACGTGCAGCGAGGCATAGCCCTCGCCGCTGATCTTGGCGGGCATGCCGGGGAACAGGTCGTTGACCAGCGCGCGGCTCAACCCCACCGCTTCGAAATTATAGCCGCCGCGGTACGAGGAGATGACCGCGATTCCCATCTTCGACAGGATCTTGAGCAACCCTTCCTCGATCGCCTTCTTGTGGCGGGTGGTGCATTCCTCCATCGACAATTTGCCGAACAGCCCGCGCGCATGGCGGTCGGCGATCGCCGCCTCGGCGAGATAGGCGTTCACCGTCGTCGCGCCGACCCCGATCAGGACCGCATAATAATGCGTGTCGAGGCATTCCGCGGCACGGACGTTGATCGAGGCATAGGAGCGCAGGCCCCGGCGGACGAGATGCGTGTGCACCGCCGCGGCCGCCAGCACGCCGGGGATCGCGACGCGGTCTTCGTCGATGCGTTCGTCGGTCAGGAACAGCTCGCTCTTGCCCTCGCGCACCGCCTGTTCGGCCTGGTTGCGGATGCGCTGGATCGCGGCGCGCAGCCGCTCGGCGCCACCCCCGGCCTCGAAGGTGCAGTCGATATCGGCGGCGGCATTGCCGAAATAGGCCTTGAGCCGCGCCCAGTCGGTCGAGGTCAGCACCGGGCTGTCGAGCACCAGCACGCGCTCGCGCCGGTCCTCGGTGTCGAGGATGTTGGCGAGATTGCCGAAGCGCGTCTTGAGCGACATCACGTAGCGCTCGCGCAGCGGGTCGATCGGCGGGTTGGTGACCTGCGCGAAATTCTGCCGGAAGAACTGGCTGATGAGCCGCGGCTTGTCGGAGATGACCGCCAGCGGCGTGTCGTCGCCCATCGAGCCGATCGCTTCCTTGCCGGTTTCGACCATTGGCGACAGGATCAGCTCCATGTCCTCGATCGTCTGCCCGGCCGCGACCTGCCGCCGCGCCAGATCGGCGCGGTCATAGCGGGTGACGCTGTCGGCGGGGGCGGGGGGCAGATCGGCCATTGTCGAGAATTCACCGATCATCGCGGCATAATCCTGCTCGCCCGCGATCCGGTCCTTCACCTCGCGGTCGAGCAGCACGCGGCCTTCCTGGAGGTCGACCGCGATCATCTGCCCCGGCCCGAGCCGGCCCTTGGCGAGGACGGTGCTCTCCGGCACCACGACCATCCCGGCCTCCGAGCCGACGATCAGCAAACCGTCGGCGGTCTGGGTGTAGCGCAGCGGGCGCAGCGCGTTGCGGTCGACCCCGCCGACCGCCCAGCGCCCGTCGGTCATCGCCAGCGCGGCGGGACCGTCCCACGGCTCCATGACCGAGGCGAGATACTGGTACATCGCCGCATGGCTGTCGGGCGTGTCGGTGCTCTTCTGCCACGCCTCGGGCACCAGCATCAGCTTGGCGGTCGGCGCGTCGCGGCCCGACCGGCAGATCGCCTCGAACGTCGCGTCGAGCGCTGCGGTGTCCGACGCGCCGGCCGGGATCACCGGCTTGATGTCCTCCGAATGCTCGCCGAACGCGATCGACGCCATGCGGATCTCGTGGCTGAGCATCCAGTTCTTGTTGCCACGGATCGTGTTGATCTCGCCGTTATGCGCGAGGCAGCGGAACGGCTGCGCCAGCCACCATTGCGGGAAGGTGTTGGTCGAATAACGCTGGTGGAAGATCGCGACCCGGCTCTCGAAACGCGCATCGGTCAGATCGGGGTAGAAGACCGACAGGCTCTCGGCGAGGAACAGCCCCTTGTAGATGATCGAGCGGCACGACAGCGAGCAGACGTAGAAGCCCTGGATCTGCGCCGCGATCACGCGCTTTTCGATACGGCGGCGGACCAGATAGAGGTTCTTCTCGAACTCCTCAACGGACACGTCGCCGGGCAGCGGGCCGGCGATCATGATCTGCTCGATCTCGGGGCGCGTCGACTGCGCCTTCATCCCGATCACCGACACATCGACCGGCACCTGCCGCCAGCCGTAGATGGTGTAGCCCGCGCCGATCACTTCGGATTCGACGATCGTGCGGCACGTCTCCTGCGCCGACAGATCGGTGCGCGGCAGGAACACCATGCCGACCGCGAGCCGGTTCGGCATCAATTTGTGGCCCGAGGCGGCGACGCAGTCGTCGAAGAAGCGCACCGGCAGATCGACGTGGATGCCGGCGCCGTCGCCGGTCTTGCCATCGGCGTCGACCGCGCCGCGGTGCCACACCGCCTTGAGCGCGTCGATCGCGGACTGGACGACGCGGCGCGACGGCTTGCCGTCGGTCGCGGCGACGAGGCCGACACCGCAGGCGTCGCCCTCGAACTCGGGGCGATACATGCCGTGCTCGGCGAGATACTGGCGGTTGCGATCAGATGTCGCCATGAAGAAGCCTTTCCCGCTCTACGAAACTGTCGATGGATATCCGCGTGGCGAAGAGTGTGTCGCTCTTCTCCCAAGCGGCGTTTACCTGCGCGGCCTGCTTGTCAGGATGCAGGGGATATTGGTGAGCCAGTTCGTTGCGAACCCGCACCGCATCTGCCCAAATCTTCGGGTCATCGATCACGCCGAGCGCGGCGGCACGCTGGGCCACGTCGCGCGGGGTCAGTCGCTCGACCTTGCCGAGCTGCATCAGCATGGCAATCGTCTTCAGCGTACGACCAAGCGTGTCTTCCAACTGCTCGAACGTCTTCAGAAAAGCCAGAACGTCGATATCGCGGTCCGGGTCGAGGCTACGCATCCGATCGGCGTCGATCGGCATAAGCGGAGCAAGCCGCGCACGCAAAACGACCAAGCGGTCGGCGAGACGGGCAACCGTCGCCAGATGCTCACGCAGCATCGCGATTTCACCGTCGCGTGTCACAGCACGATCCCATCTCGTAGTGCGACCATATCGATCGCGGATGGCTGTCTGCCGCGACGATGCAGTACGACGTCCACCTTCTGCTCTTCTATTTGCGCGAACAACGCCTCATCAAAGCGCGCACGCGCGGACCACTCATCAATGTCATTCTCCACTTCAATATGGAGGTCGATGTCTCCGCCCTTGCGCGTGTCGCTGGCACGGCTGCCGAACAGTCGCACGACGGCCGACGGGCCGAACGCCCGGCGCGCGGCGCGCCGGATTGCCTCCGCCTCGCCGGGCTCCAACCTCACGCCGCCACCTTCGCCGCCTTGGCCTTCGCCTTCAGATGCTGGTGCATCGTCGCCGCCACGTCGCGGCCGTCGCGGATCGCCCACACCACCAGCGACGCACCGCGCACGATGTCGCCCGCCGCGAACACGCCGTCCAGCGAGGTCATCAGTGTCTTGCTGTCGACCAGCACCGTGCCCCAGCGCGTTACGCCCAGTTCCGGTGCGCCCCACAGCTTCGGCAATTCCTCGGCATCGAACCCGAGCGCCTTGATGACCAGATCGGCGGGCATGTCCTCCGCCGCGCCCGGATCGACCTCGGGCGCGCGGCGCCCGCTGGCGTCGGGCGCGCCGAGCCGCATTCGGTTGGCGCGCACCGTCGTCGCCTGGCCGTCCTCGCCCGCGAAGCTGGCGGGGGCGGAGAGCCAGACGAACTCGACGCCTTCCTCCTCGGCGTTGGCGACCTCGCGCTGCGAACCCGGCATATTGGCGCGGTCGCGACGGTACAGGCACTTCACCGACTTCGCGCCCTGGCGGATCGCGGTGCGCACGCAGTCCATGGCGGTGTCGCCGCCGCCGATCACGACGACGTTCTTGCCCTCAGCATTGAGGCGGCCATCCTCGAATTCGGGCACCGCATCGCCGAAGCTCTTGCGGTTCGACGCGGTCAGATAGTCGAGCGCGGCGACGACGCCGTTCAGGTCGTTGCCCGACACGTCGATCGCACGCGCCTTGTAGACGCCGGTCGCGATCAGCAGCGCGTCGTGACGCGCGCGCAAGTCGTCGAGCGTCGCGTCGCGGCCGACTTCGAAGCCTTCGTGGAAGACGATCCCGCCCGCCTTGAGCCGCTCGACCCGGCGCATCACCACCGGCTTCTCGAGCTTGAAGCCGGGGATGCCATAGGTCAGCAGTCCGCCGGCGCGGTCGTGGCGGTCGTAGACATGCACCTCATAGCCGTGGCCGCGCAGATATTCGGCGGCGCTGAGCCCCGCCGGGCCGGCACCGATCACACCGACGGACTGGCCGCGCGCCGGGCCGGGGACGAGCGGTTCGACCCAGCCTTCCTCCCAGGCGGTGTCGGTGATGAACTTCTCGACCGAACCGATCGTCACCGCGCCGTGCCCGCTGAATTCGATGACGCAATTGCCCTCGCACAGCCGGTCCTGCGGGCAGATGCGGCCGCAGATCTCGGGCATGGTCGAGGTGGCGTTGCTCAGCTCATAGGCCTCGCGCAGCCGACCCTCGGCGGTCAGCCGCAGCCAGTCGGGGATATGGTTGTGGAGCGGGCAATGGACCGAGCAGTATGGCACGCCGCATTGCGAGCAGCGCCCGGCCTGGTCCTCGGCGGCGGGAGTGGCATAGCGTTCGGCGATCTCGCGAAAATCCTCGGCACGCGCCTCGGCGGCGCGCTTTGCCGGATAGGATTGCGGGCGTTCAACGAACTTGAGCATGTCGGCCATCGGTGTCCTCCGATCGCCGAATTCTCACATGGATCGCACGCTGTCACGCCCGATTCCGCATTTACGGCAGCATCGCTACCCTAAAAAATGAGAGTTGCTGCTAGTAGCTGCGACCAGCTTGCAAGAAGATCCAATAAAAAGGTCCGATTTGATGCTTATCGCATCGCCAAGGCGGCCAGTGCGACGACCCCGACAATGATTCGATACCATGCGAAGGGTGCAAAGCCGTGCTTGGTGACGATCGCCATGAACCAGCGGATCACCACCATCGCGACCACGAACGACACGACGAAGCCGATCGCGATCGCGGACAGGTGCGCGTCGCCCAGCTCGTGCCGGCTCTTCCACAGCGCCAGCGTGGTTGCGCCCATCATCGTCGGGATCGCGAGAAAGAAGCTGAATTCCGCCGCTGTCTCCTGATCGACGCCCATCGCGCGCGCGCCCATGATCGTCGCGCCCGAGCGGCTGACGCCCGGGATCATCGACAGGCATTGCACCACGCCGATCGACAGCGCGGTCCTCCACGACATCGTTTCGACCGATCCGCCGATCGCACGCGGTGCGACGCGCTCGATGAACAGGATCGCGATGCCACCGACGACCAGCGCGACAGCGACGACGAATGGCCCGGTGCCCGGCGCCTCCAGCACCGCGCGGATCGCGGAATAGGCGATCGCGCCGACCACGGCGGAGGGCAGGAAGCCGAGCAGGACGTTGCGCGTGAACTGGATCGCCTGCGGCTCGCGGCGCAGCAGCCCGGTGCCGACGCGCAGGAAGCGCCGCCAGAACAGCACGACGACGGCCAGGATCGCGCCGAGCTGAATCACGATATCGAAGGTCGCATCGCCCTCCGACAGGCCCAGCAGGGCGCCGGCGAGCACGAGATGGCCCGTCGAGGAAACCGGCAGGAATTCGGTGACCCCCTCGACGATGCCGAGCAGGATGATGGTCAGAAGGTCGTTCACGCGCGATCCCCGCTAGTGGATGGCCGCGGCAGGCGTCAGCCCGCCGCGCGTTCGATCATGCCGAAGCGGCCCGCCTTGCGGTACCGCACCAGCCAGTCGGGGGCGACCGCGTCGAGCGGAGTCGCCCCGATCCCGAGCGCGGCCAGACCCTCGGCACCGTTGGTGACGACGCTGTCGTGCCCGAGCAGCTTCCACTGGTCGGCCGTGATCGGCGTGCCGGGCAGCGCGGCGAGCAGGCCGCCGAGCGTGTCGGGCAGGGGCGCGAAATGTGGCGCGCGGCCGATGTGGCGCGCGATCCGCTGCTGCAGCTCCAGCATCGTCAGGACTTCCGGCCCGCCCAGTTCGAAGGTGCGACCGCCGAACGTCTCCGGGTCGGCGAGTGCGGTCACGGTTGCGCGCGCGACGTCGCCGACGAACACCGGCTGGAAGCGCGCGTTCGGCTTGAGCACCGGCACCACCGGCAGCCGCGCAATCATGCCGGCGAAGCGGTTCACGAACTGGTCTTCGCGCCCGAACACGGTCGAGGGGCGCAGGATCGTCGCGGACGGGCAGGCGGCGCGCACCGCCTCCTCGCCCTTGCCCTTGGTTTGCGCGTACAGCGAGTCCCCGTTCGCGTCCGCGCCGATCGCGGAGACGTGGACCAGCGACGCGCCGGCCTTCGCCGCCGCTTCCGCGACATGCCGCCCGCCGTCGACGTGCACGCGCGCCAGATTGCCCGCGAACGTGCCGACGAGGTTGACGACCCCGTCCGCGCCATGGACGGCGTTGGCGATCGTCTCCGGCCGGGTCACGTCGACCGCGACGAACTGTGTCTGCCCAAGCCCGCCCTGTGGCTTCAGGAAGAATGCCTGTCGCGGATCGCGCTGCGCGATGCGCACCCGCGCGCCCGCCGACAGCAGCGCCTGCGCGATGTAGCGACCGAGGAACCCCCCGCCGCCGATCAGCGTCACCAGCTTGTTGTCCATGCCGTCCTTCATCCCGAAAGCCCTTTAGCCCGCGCGCGTGCCTTGCCCGCCGTACCGCACGTTGACAAGGTTTAGCGGCTTTCGATGCCGCGCTGCAAAAAAGTGACGGACGCGCGACAAAATCGAGTTGACACCCCCGGCACCCGCCCATAGAGGCACCGGCCTACCCCGTGCCCAGATGGCGGAATTGGTAGACGCACCAGCTTCAGGTGCTGGCGATCGCAAGGTCGTGGAGGTTCGAGTCCTCTTCTGGGCACCATTTTCCAGCACCGAGCTGGGTCCGGTCAGCGTAGCGATTTGTGGTCGTGATGCGGGACCGACGGGCAGCCTCCGGCGCTGCTTCGCTTCTTCAGATGATACGTTGTTGGCGCGGACCAGCCACATTGCTTCGCGCGATCGGACCGGATGCGTGTCGTGCCGGTCCGATGCGTCGCTGGCGGTTGAATGCGTGGCCATGTTGCCTTGGCGATGATGCCCGGCGGCTTCGTCGAGGAAGCTTCTCGGTGAGACATCGCCCTAACCCCTGCCCCTACCCTGAAGGAGAGGGGAGATCCTGAGTTTGGCCTGTTTTTACAGGCAAGGAGGAGAGGCTGGCGCGAGGGAAGACGTAAAATTCGGCTAATTTGCCATTCTTGTCCCGTTATGAAACGTTTGTAGAAAAACGCTGCAGGATCGAAGAGCCAATCAGGTCATTTAGGTTACTAGAAAAGTCCTCATGACAGGTTCTCCGACCAGCTTGCTCGTATCTGGTGGCGAAGATCCACGAGGAACTTCGTGGCTTGTTGAGGGGTGATCCTAAGTGTCGGTGACTCTTTATTCTCCGGCGCCCATTCCCTCCAATGAACACGCCCGCAATGTCGCCGCACGCGAGTCCGGGTTACTTGAGCGCGTGAACGATCCGCGGCTGAACGCCATCGCGATGGCCGCGCGCAAGGTCGTTCATGCCGATTGGGCGGGGGTGGCAGTGATCGTCGACGATCTGCAGGTCGTGGTTGCGTCGTCGGGCGGTCAATTGGGACGATATGACCGCGCCCGATCGATGTCCGCGCATGCGATCGCCATGCCCGACGCCGTCTTTTGCGTGGCCGACACGCTGACCGACGACCGGTTCGGTTCGAACCCGTTCGTGCGCGTCGGCCTCATCCGCTTCTTCGCCGCGGCGCCGATCGTCAATGCCGCGGGGCTGGCGCTGGGCGTGGTGTGCGTTTCCAGCAGGACGCCGCGCGCGCCGGTCGACGAGATCGAGGCGCAGGGGCTGCGGACGCTGGCGATGCGCGTGCTCGAACCGCCCGCCGACGCCGCCTGACTGCGCTCCCCGTACGTCGCTCTCCCGTACGATCAGGCCGCCATCGCCGCGAGTACATCGCTGTCAGAGGCGAGATGATCCTCGATCACGCAGCGGAAGTTCAGTCCGGCGATGCCATGGTCGCTCGGCACCGATGCCTGCGCGACGACCAGCCGGTCGAGCGACTGGACGCGGCCGCCCGGCGCGTCGATCGCGAACGGATGCCGCTCATGGAAGCGGCGCGTCCCGGTGGTGGCGACCACGCGCCCTTCCGGATCGACGATCGAGATCGTGGCGCGCCGCGACGAGCGGTTCATGACGTCGATCAACCGCGCCACCTGACCCTCGAAGTCGTATTCGAGATAGCAGACCCCGATCGTCATGCCCTCCACCACGACCGGCGCGACGAAGATCAGGACCTTGCGGTCGTGTGACCAGGGGTTGGGCCAGACTTCGTCGGTGGACCAGCCGTTCGGCATCGGACCATCCATCGCACCGCGGAACTGCCCGTAATTCTCGAAGCGCACCGTGCGCACCGCAGCATTGTCATGCGCGCACACACCGACCTGGCCATCGGCGGCGACGACGAATGCGTTGAGGAAGTAAGGCGAGAAGCCGAGCAGCGAGCGCATCCGTTCCAGCGCGCGCGCTTCGGCGCGCGCATCGCCGGGCAGCAACAGGCTTTCGCGCACGGCATGGTCGCTCGCCAGGACGCGCACGTCGATCGTGCGGTCGAACAGCGTGCGGGACAATGCGTCGGCGATCGACTGCGCCAACTCACCCAACCGGCCGCCTTCCAGTTCGCGGACCAGATCGGCAGCGATTTCACTGCCCTGATGCAGGCGCCCGAGCAATTCCTCGCGAAAGGCGCGTGACGAACTGCTCGCCTGCGCCGCCAGCGTCTTCACTTCCTGCGCCACGACGCCGAAGCCGCGCCCAGCTTCACCCGATCGCGCCGCCTCGATCGCCGCATTGAGCGCCAACAGCCGCGTCTGTCCCGCAATCGCCTCGGATCGATCCGCGTGAGCGGCCACATCGGCGCTCAGCAGCGACAGCAAAGACCGGATACGGCGCGGCATGACATCTCCCTCGATGGTCGACCCGCATGTAGAAGCACCGGGTTAACCAACGGTATGGAAGCCGCTTTTCAGGATGAAACCGTCGGCGAGCCCGATCAGGCCGGAACGCCGAACAGATCGTGTTCGTCCGCGTCCTCGATGACGACCGGCAGGATGTCGCCGGGGGCGAGATGCCCGGCGTCGCGCAGATGCACCTCGCCGTCGATCTCCGGCGCATCGGCCATCGACCGTCCTGACGCGCCGCCGCTCTCGGCATCGACCGCGTCGACGATCACGTCCAGCCGGCGACCGACCTTGGCGGCGAGCTTCGCCGCGGAAATCGCGGCGGTCTTCTCCATGATCCGCGCGTAGCGTTCTTCCTTGACCGCTTCCGGCACCGGATCGGGGAGCGCATTGGCCGACGCACCCTCGACCGGCTCGAAGCGGAACGCCCCGACGCGGTCGAGTTGCGCCTCGTCGAGCCAGTCGAGCAGATACTGGAAGTCGTCCTCGGTCTCGCCGGGGAAGCCGACCACGAAGGTCGAGCGGATCGCGATATCGGGACAGATATCGCGCCACGCCTTGATCCGGCCGAGCACCTTGGCATCGTTCGCCGGGCGCTTCATTCGCCGCAGCACCGCGGGCGCGGCATGCTGGAAGGGAATGTCGAGATAGGGGAGCACCAACCGCTCCGCCATCAACGGGATCACCTGATCGACATGCGGATATGGGTAGACGTAATGCAGCCGCACCCAGGGTGCGATCCTGCCCAGTTCCCGCGCGAGATCGGTCATGTGCGGGCGGACGTCGGCGCCCTTCCACATCCGCGACTGATCGCGGATGTCGATGCCATAGGCCGAGGTATCCTGGCTGATGACCAGCAATTCCTTCGTCCCCGCCGCGACCAGTTTCTCCGCCTCGCGGAGGATCGCATCGGGACGGCGGCTGACCAGATCGCCGCGCAACGACGGGATGATGCAGAAGGAGCAGCGATGATTGCAGCCCTCCGAAATCTTCAGATAGCTGTAGTGGCGCGGCGTCAGCTTGAGCCCGGCGTCGGGGATCAGGTCGACGAACGGGCTGAGCGATGCCGGCGCGGCGGCATGGACCGCCTCGACCACCTGCTCATATTCATGCGCGCCGGTGATCGCGAGCACGCCCGGAAAGCGCGTGCGGATCGTCTCGGCTTCCTTGCCCATGCAGCCGGTGACGATGACGCGGCCGTTCTCGGCGATCGCCTCGCCGATCGCCTCGAGCGATTCTTCCTTGGCCGAGTCGAGAAAACCGCAGGTGTTGACCAGCACGACATCCGCGCCGGCATAGTCGGCGGACATTTGATAGCCGTCGGCGCGCAGCTGGGTCAGGATCCGTTCGCTGTCGACCAGGTTCTTGGGACAGCCGAGCGAGACCATGCCCACGCGGGGCGGTGAGGGAATTTGCGTTGCCATGGGATCGTCCGCACATAATGCGCGACGACGCGATTTGCCAGTGGCGGCGGCACGCGCGATAGCGACGGCTGTTTCGGCGTAGGGAGGCGAGGATGCTGGCGATCGGATTGATGTCGGGCACGTCGCTGGACGGGATCGACGCCGCGCTGATCGAAACCGACGGGCAGCAGGCGGTTCGGCACGTCGCATTTCGCGGCGAGCCCTATTCGGATGCCGCGCGCGCGCAATTTGCGGAGGCGACCGCGATCGCGCTGACCTATCCCCGCCCGCGCGCCAGCCCGCCGCTGGTGGAGGCGGCGGCGCTCATCACCCGGACCCACGCGCTGGCGGTGCAGAAGCTGTTGCGCGACGCGGGCGCGACGCCCGCGGATATCGGCGTGATCGGCTTTCACGGCCAGACCGTCGCGCATCGCCCCGACCGGCGCTGGACATGGCAGATCGGCGACGGGCAGGTGCTCGCCGACGTCACCGGCATCCGCACCGTCGCGGACTTTCGCAGCGCCGATGTCGCGGCAGGCGGGCAGGGCGCGCCGTTGCTCCCGATCTATCACGCTGCACTTGCCGCCGCGCTGGACGGGCCGGTCGCGATCCTTAACCTCGGGGGTGTCGCGAATGTCACGCTGATCGACGATGGGGCGGCGATCGCCGCCTTCGATACCGGGCCGGCGAACGGCCTTATCGATAGCTGGGTCGAGCAGGAGAGCGGCGCGCGCTTCGACAAGGATGGCGCGCTTGCTGCCGCCGGCCGCATCGACGAGACCGTGCTCGACACGCTGCTCGACCATCCGTTCTTCGATGCGCCTTACCCCAAGTCGCTCGATCGCAACGACTTCACCGTTCAGCCGGCGCGGGGGCTGTCGCCCGCGGACGGTGCGGCGACGCTGACCGCCTTCACGGCGGCGAGCGTCGCTCATGCGCTGACGCTGCTGCCGGTCGCACCGCGGCGGTTGCTGGTGGCGGGCGGCGGTCGCCACAATCCGGCGATGCTGCGGATGATCGCCGAGCGAACCGGCCTGACACCCGAGCCGGTCGACGCACTCGGCTGGCATGGCGACGGGCTGGAGGCGGAGGGTTTCGCCTATATGGCGGTGCGGACCCTGGCGGGGTTGCCGATCAGCTTTCCGGGGACGACCGGCGTGCCGCACGCGATGCCGGGCGGGACGGTGTTCGTGCCCGCCACGAGGTGAGTCGCTCGTCGCTCAGCGATCGAGCGTGACGGTCGCGGGATGGTGGCGGTCGAGGTGCTTCTTGATCCGCTTCAGGTTGCGCGTGTTCGAGCGATAGAAGAAGTCGGCGGCGTCGCCCACGAACGGGATCATGCCCAGCGCCGTATCGAAGCCGACCCGCGCGGTCATGCCCATCAACGCCAGCCGTCCCATGCCAAGATTGCGGGCTTCCCAGACCAGCCACATCCCCATCGCGCCCGCGACGAGATCGCCGACCACCGGTACCAGCCCGACGATCGCGTCCAGACCGACGCGGCGATTAATGCCGGGAATGACGTAAAGCCCCTCCAGCAATCGTTCGACCGCCTCGACGCGACGCCGGACGGCGGCGGGGTCGGTGCCGACGGGCAGGCCGTCGAGAAAGCCGGCGTTCAGCGGCGTGGGACGAGCGTTCATGGAAGATCAATTGGGGTCGGTACGCAGCCGGTTCAATGGGTGCCAGGCGCGCGGATTGGGCTGCCATTGGCGCAAGCGTAGCGCGACGAGCGACCAGCGGAACGGCCGGGCGAGCGGCACGAACGCGACGTCCTGCGTCAGCAATCGGTCGGCGGTCGCCGCGGCCTCGGCACGCTGTGACAGGGTGTCGGCGAGCCGTGCGGCGTCGATCGCGGCGCTTGCTTCGGGGGAGCAAGTGACGCACGCTTCGGCAAGATACCAGCGCGCATTGTCATAGGGCGCGACCCGATCGACGAGACGCAGGTCGGCGGCCGGATCGTCGCGCACGACCCGGACCGGCCTGATGCCGACCGCGTAGAGGTCACGCGCGACATGTGCCCACAGGATCGTCCCGCCCGGGCCGCCGGGCAGCGCGATCCGCACCGTCGGTGCGTCGCCATGCGCCGCGCGCCACGCCGCGACGCGCGTGCGCGCCGCTGCAGGACGTTGCTCGGGCGGTAAGGTCGCCCAAGCCGGAACCATCGGCGGCGCGCCCGAGTCGAGCTGCTCCGGCAGGACGGTTTCGCGCGCCGGCCATTCGCCGGAAATGCTGCCGGTCAGATCGGCGCGATCGATCGCCTGCGCGATCGCACCGCGATTACCGGCGTCGGCAAGGAATCCTTCACGCTTGACGATCGCCAGCCCGAACAGCCCGGCGGCGGGATCGATGCGGACGTTCGCGGGGGCAGGGTTGGCGGCTTGCAGCACCGGCCAGTCGTCGATCGTCCCGCCGCTAACGAGATCGGAATGGCGCTCGACGAAGCGAAGGATCGCCACCGCGGCGCGTTCGCCGCGCAACAGCACATTCTGTTCGGGGGTCGGGCGATCTTCGTCGGGATCGCGATCGGGATCGAGCGCCGGGGTCAGCAGGATGCCGTCGTGCGTGCTGTCACGCCGTCGGAATGGCCCGGCACCGCCGGCCGGCGTGGCGCGAACGAGGGCCATCTCTGGTTGGGCGAAAAGCTTGAGGAGGTCGGGGCGCGGCCTCGCCAGTTCGATCTCGATCACCTCGGGAGTCATTTCGACGATCGAGGCGACGGCGGTCAGGTAGGGCGCGATCTGGTTCGCTGCGCCGCGGGCGATCTGACGGCGGAGCAGGGGGACGATTTCGCGTGCACGCACCGGCGTCCCGTCGCTCCATGCGGCATCGCGGAGGCGAAAGATGTAGCTGCGCCCGTCGTCGATGACGATCCAGCGCTCCGCGATCCCCGCCTCGATCTGTCCGACGGCATCGAACCGGACGAGGCCTTCCGCCAGCGAATCGGTGAGGACGCGGTCGGTAATGGGCAAGTCGCCGCGATCGCGCCCGGCGAGGTGTGGCGTGGTGCCGATCACGCTGACCACCACCGCGCCCACGTCGGCACGGCGCCCGCACGAAACGGTGGTCAGTGCGAGAAAGGTCGCCGCGGTCAGGCGGGTGATGTTGGTGCGGGCGGCGGGACTCGAACCCGCACGCCAATGGCAGAGGATTTTAAGTCCCCAGCGTCTACCGATTCCGCCACGCCCGCGCATCACCGGCCACGAAGCCGTTGCGACGCGCCGCGTCAACCCGTCGCGGGTCGTTGCGTCACGCGACGTTGAGGCGGTGACGCATTTCCTTGCCGGGCTTGAAGAACGGCACGCGCTTGGCATCGACGTCGACGGTTTCGCCGGTGCGCGGGTTGCGTCCGACACGCGCATCGCGCGCACGGGTGGAGAAAGCTCCAAAACCGCGCAATTCCACGCGGCCGTTGGCGGCAAGCCGACCAGTAATCTCATCGAAGAAGGTCGAGACAATGGCCTCAACGTCGCGCTGGGACAGGCCGGGATTGTCCTTCAACAATGCCTGCACCAACTCCGATCGTATCATCGTCCGAGGTTCCTTTTGACCAGGATTAACATCACCCTGACCTGATACATGTAAGTTTGAACCCTCGGTACCTCCGATCTGGCAGCGATTATGCAAAGTGGGTCACCCAACTTATGTTAAGAAAAAGGGGACCGGCCAATGGCCGATCCCCCCGGTTGCCGCAAGGCAGATGCACTTACTTCTTGGTGTCGCGCGCCTTGAGCGCCTCGCCCAGGATGTCGCCCAGCGACGCACCCGAGTCCGACGAACCATATTGCGCCACGGCCTGCTTCTCTTCGGCGATCTGCATCGCCTTGACCGAGAAGGTCGGCTTCTTCGAGCGGTCGAAACCGGTCACCATCGCGTCGAACTTCTGCCCGACCTGGAACCGCTCCGGACGCTGCTCGTCGCGATCGCGGCCGAGGTCGGTGCGCTTGATGAAGCCGGTCGCGCCATCGTCGCCCGCCTGCACTTCGAGGCCCGCGTCGCGGACTTCGAGCACGGTGACGGTGGTGATCTGGTTCTTGCCCAGGCGATCGCCCGCGCCCGCCGCGACCGGACCGCCGCGCTCCAGCTGCTTCATGCCGAGCGAGATGCGCTCCTTCTCGGAGTCGATATCGAGCACCACGGCCTGAACCATCTCACCCTTGCGGTGCAGGTTCAGCGCGTCCTCGCCCGACACGCCCCACGCGATGTCGGACATGTGGACCATGCCGTCGACGTCGTTGTCCAGACCGATGAACAGGCCGAACTCGGTGGCGTTCTTGACTTCGCCCTCGACGGTCGAGCCGATCGGGTGCGCGGCGGCGAACGCCTCCCACGGGTTGCTCTGCGCCTGCTTCAGGCCCAGCGAGATGCGACGCTTGTCCTCGTCGACCTCGAGCACCACCACTTCGACTTCCTGCGAGGTCGAGACGATCTTGCCCGGGTGGACATTCTTCTTGGTCCAGGACATTTCGCTGACGTGAACCAGGCCCTCGATGCCGGCTTCCAGTTCGACGAACGCACCATATTCCGTGATGTTCGTGACGCGGCCCGACAGCTTCGCGCCGACCGGATACTTGGCGGCGGCACCATCCCACGGATCGCTCTCGAGCTGCTTCATGCCCAGCGAGATGCGCTGCGTGTCCTTGTTGATGCGGATGATCTGCACCTTCACGGTGTCGCCGATGTTGATCATCTCGCTCGGGTGGCCGACGCGCTTGTAGCTGAGGTCGGTGACGTGCAGCAGGCCGTCGATGCCGCCCAGGTCGACGAACGCACCGTAATCGGTGATGTTCTTGACGACGCCGTCGATGATCTGGCCTTCATGCAGCGACTGGATCAGGCCCGAACGCTGCTCGGCGCGGGTCTCTTCCAGCACCGCGCGGCGGCTGACGACGATGTTGCCGCGCTTGCGGTCCATCTTCAGGATCTGGAACGGCTGCGGAATGTCCATCAGCGGGGTGACGTCGCGCACCGGGCGGATGTCGACCTGCGAACCCGGCAGGAATGCCACGGCGCCGTTCAGGTCGACGGTGAAGCCACCCTTCACGCGGCCGAAGATCACGCCCTCGACGCGCGCGGTCTTGGCGAATTCCAGCTCCAGCTTGTCCCAGGCGGCTTCGCGGCGCGCGCGGTCGCGCGACAGCATCGCTTCGCCGTGCATGTTCTCGACGCGGTCGACGTACACTTCGACTTCGTCACCGACCTTCAGGTCGGCCTTTTGGCCCGGCGCGGGCGCGAATTCGCGCAGCGGCACGCGGCCTTCGCTCTTCAGGCCGACGTCGATGACGACCAGGTCGTTCTCGATGGCGGTAACGGTGCCCAGCACCACGCGGCCCTCGAAGCTGTCGGCGCCGCCGAACATGTCATCGAGCATCGCCGCGAATTCATCACGCGAGGGAGTTGCCACAGAGGCCATAAAAGAAACTGTCCTATGTCGTTTTCCGGCCAGGCGGTTGGGTCCGCCGGTCTTGGCCATCACCGTCGCACCGGCCCCGTGCCGTGTACGACATCCGAACGATCTGGGGCGCGGCGGGGGCTATTCGCGGATGTGCGAAAAGGCGCGAGGGGCAAGCCATCGCGCCGCGCCTCCGCGAGCCACAGCCCGCCGGACCGCCGCGCCCTAGCCGAAAAGTCCTTGGCAAGCAAGGTTGACAAACCTTGCCAATGAACGATGATGACGAGCATGGCTACGATGAACATTTCGCTCCCCGATGCCATGAAGGACTGGGTCGAGCAGCAGGCGGCGACCGGCCGCTACAGCAATTCCAGCGACGTCGTGCGCGACCTGATCCGGCGCGAACAGGTCCGCGCGGAGAAGATCGCGAACATGCAGCGACTAGTGGACGAGGCGCGGGCGAGTGGGGTCGATCCGCGGTCGGTCGACGAGATTATGGCGGACATACGCGCCAAGGCATTGGAGGCGGTCGCTGGCTCGGTTCACGCTAAGGCGTAGAGCAACGCTTGATCTGGAAGCGATCTACCTCCGCGGCGTCGAGCAATTCGGCAACGAACAGGCGGAACGCTATGCAGCGGGGTTCTGGCAGACCATCGATTTCCTCAGTCGTTTTCCGCGCGCCGCGCGGCTCCGGGAGGAGGTGGATCCGCCGGTTCGTGCCTATCCCTACCGCGCGCACCTGATCGTTTATGACGTCGACGAAGATGGGATCGTCATCTTGCGCATTCGTCACGCTCGTGAAGATTGGCGGGACACATAGGCTCTAACGCTGCGTCCGCGCATCCACCAGCGCGATCGCGCGCGATACGGCGGCCTCGATCGACAGAAAGCTCGTATCCAGTTCCATCGCATCCGCTGCCGCGACCAGCGGTGCAGTCGAACGCGAGCTGTCGCGATCGTCGCGCGTGCGAATGTCGGACAGCACCTGATCGTAGCTGATCGCGCTGCCGCGCTTGTGTAGCTCGTCGTGGCGGCGGCGCGCGCGGATCGTCGGCGTGGCGCGCACGAACAATTTGGCGTCGGCGTCGGGGGCGATCACCGTGCCGATATCGCGTCCGTCGAGCACCGCGCCGCCGGGCTGGTGCGCGAAGCGCCGCTGCCGCTGGAGCAGGGCCGCCCGCACCAGCGGATGCGCCGACACGATCGAGGCGATCTGCCCGGTGGCATCGTCGCGCAGGACCGGATCGCCGAGCAGATGATCGTCGAAGTCGCATGCCGCGATGGCATCGGCCTCGACCGCCGGATCGAGATCGAGCCGTGTCACCTGGGCCGCGACCGCGCGGTACAGCAGCCCGGTATCGAGATGCGGGATGCCATAATGACTCGCCAGCGCGCGGGCGATCGTACCCTTGCCCGATGCGGCGGGCCCGTCGACCGCGACGATCATGCGCCGGCTCCCGACAAGTGTGCGAGTTGCTCATAGAAGGCCGGGTAGCTGGTCGCGACCGGCGCGACGTCGTCGATCGTCACCGGCTGGCGCGCGTGCAGCCCGGCGACGGTCATGCTCATCGCGATACGATGATCGAGCTTCGTCTCCACCGATCCGCCGCCCGCGATCTTCTCGCCGCCCGATCCATGGACGGTCAGCCCATCCTCATGCTCGTCGGTCGCGACGCCGTTCACCGACAGTGCGGCGCGCATCGCGGCGATCCGGTCGCTTTCCTTGACGCGCAATTCCTCGGCCCCGCGCGCCACCGTCGCGCCCTCGGCAAAAGCGGCGGCGACGAACAGCGCCGGATATTCGTCGATCATCGACGGCGCGAGATCGTGCGGCACCACGATCCCGGCCAGCGTCGCATGCCGGACGCGCAGATCGGCGACCGGCTCTCCGCCGACGACACGCGCATCGAGCTCGGTGATGTCCGCGCCCATCATCCGCAGCGCAGTCAGCAGCCCGGCGCGCGTCGGATTGAGCCCGACATTCTCGATCACCACGTCGCTGCCCGGCACGATCGACGCCGCGACCATCCAGAACGCCGCCGAGGACGGATCGCCCGGCACGACGATCGATTGCGGCTTCAGCTCCGCCTCGCCGGTCAGCGAGATCACGCGCCCGCGCGGCCCCTGTTCGACGGTCAGCTGCGCACCGAAGCCGGCCAGCATCCGCTCGCTATGGTCGCGTGTCGGCACCGGCTCGATCACGCGCGTGATGCCCGGCGTGTTGAGCGCGGCGAGCAGCACCGCCGATTTCACCTGCGCGGAGGCGACCGGCAGCTCGTATTCGATCGGCACCGCCGGGCAGGCGCCGCGCACCATCAGCGGCAGCCGCGTCCCCGGCGACGCCTCGAACGACGCGCCCATCTGCGCCAGCGGCACCGTGACGCGCGCCATCGGGCGCGCGGATAGCGAGGCATCGCCCGTGAAGGTCGCGGTAATCGGATGGCTGGCGACCAGCCCCATCAGCAGCCGCGTCGAGGTGCCCGAATTGCCCATCTCCAGCGCCTGCGTCGGCTGGAGCAGGCCGCCGACCCCGACCCCGTGAATGCGCCAGATGCCGTCGTCACCGCGCTCGATCGTCGCGCCCATCGCGCGCATCGCCGCGGCGGTGGCGAGCACGTCTTCGCCCTCCAGCAAGCCTTCGACGCGGCTTTCGCCGACCGCCAGCGCAGACAGCATCAGCGAGCGGTGGCTGATCGACTTGTCGCCGGGAACGCGGATCCGTCCTGCCAGCCGCGCGGGCGAGGGGACGGTGAACGGAGCGGGGGAGGAGGAATGCGCCATGCGCGCCGCGCCTTGCCAGCCGCCTTGCGCTATGGCAAGGCACGCGCCACTTCACAGGGCGACCTGTTTGATCCACCCATCCGAAAGGCTTTTCACGGCATGATCCAGCCGGAATGGGGCACGAAGCGTACGTGCCCGAAATGCGCGACGCGTTTCTACGACCTCCAGAAGGACGAGCCCGTCACCTGCATCAACTGCGGTTATGCATGGCAGCCGGAGCCGATCCTGAAGTCCAAGCAGCCGCTGCCGTTCGAGGCCGCCAAGCCCGACAAGGAGAAGGTCGACTCCGATCTGGCCGGTGACGACGAGGATCTGGACACCGGTGAAGACGAGGAGCCCTCGCCCGACGACGAGGTCGATCTCGGCGGCGACGATGATCTGGGCGTCGAAACCAGCAACGAAGACGACGACAACAACTGACCTTCCAAAAAGCTTGGCGAGCGGTGAAATTGCCGCTTGCCAAGCCGGCATCCCCCGGTTAGTGGGCTGCCTCCCGGACGGAATGGGGCCGTAGCTCAGCTGGGAGAGCGTCGCAATGGCATTGCGAAGGTCAGGGGTTCGATCCCCCTCGGCTCCACCATTTCCGTCCTGACAGGCACGCGCGCCCGTCCAGGCGCATCTCATCTTATCCCCAGGGCGAAGCAGGGCGATCGATCGCCGGCTGCCCGTTCGGCGCGTCCGTCGCATCGGAGTCGGAGGACGGGGCGGGCTTTGCGATTGGGGCTGCCCTTTTACCTCTGCGCAACGATCCTTGGTCTATCGTTCACCACGCCGTTGAACGGTAGCTGCATCGTTCCCCGGTACCGGTCGCGTCATGGGCGACTTCATGGACCGGGCATTGGGAACCACGACCCTGATCGGCAGGGCGCTGGCGCTGGCGGCTGCGATGACCGGCCTGCCGGTGGACGCGCAGCAGGCCGATAAGGAACCCCCCACGATTGTCGTCGCTGCCAAGCTGACCGCCGACGTCACCGGCGTCGCTGCGGGCGGCGTGGCGCGCGGTGCGCGTTATCTCGACAACCTCGACGTGGTGGCCGACGCCGATCTCGAGCGCATGACAGGCTGGAGGCGGAGCGCGGCGCATGTATCGTTGCTCAACAATTTCGGCGGTCGGCCCAACGATCTCGCCGGCTCGATCCAGGGGATCGACAACGTCGAGGTCGCGAAGACCCGCCTGAAGCTGTACGAGGCATGGGTGGAGAAGGGTGTGGGTGCGTATGTCACGCTCCGCACCGGGCTCTATGACGTCAACAGCGAATTCTACCAGAACGATGCGGCCGGGCTGCTGATCTCGCCGATGTTCGGCGTCGGTTCGGAGCTTGCGTCCACCGGCGTCAACGGCCCGGCGATCTTTCCGTCGACCGCGCTGGCGATGCGGTTCAGGGCGGCGACGCCGAGCGTCTATGCGGCGGTCGCGATCGTCAACGCGCGCGCGGGCACGATCGGCGACGAACACGGCATCGACGTATCCGGGCGTGACGGAGCGCTTCTGATCGGTGAAGTGGGCTGGACCGGGCGCGGCAAGCTGGCGATCGGCGCATGGCATTACACGCGCGAGCAGCCGCGGATCATCCCGCCCGGCGTGACCCTTGCAGACCGGCGGCGCTATTCGGAGGGAGTCTACCTGCTTGCGGAGCGAGGGCTGATCGGCGTCGACGACGGGGGGAGGGGCCGTTACCTGGCCGCCTTCCTCCGGATCGGCGGCTCGGACGGAGTCACGACGCCGTTCGGTGGCGGGTGGCAAAGCGGTATGATGCTGAAGCGGCCGTTCGCTGCCCGTCCGAACGGCGTTTTGTCGCTGGGGATCGGCAGCGGCTTGTTGTCGGGCAATTATCGTCGCAGCACGCCGGTCGATCTGCCGCGCGCCGGTCCCGCCGAGACGATCGTGGAAGCGACCTATCGCGACGACATTACCGCCAACGTCGCGATCCAGCCCGACATCCAGTACGTCATCCATCCGGCCGCCAATCCGCTGATCCGCAGCGCCCTCATTCTGGGCGTGCGACTGACCATCCGCGCTTCGAACGGTCGGTGACCGACGACGGCGGACAGGTCGATCGATCGAACACGAAAAAAAGGCGGCCCCAGCGGGACCGCCTTTCCTTCTGAACCTGTCGGCTGGCGGTGGCCAGCCGACCAAACCGATCAGCGCGAGTAGAACTCGACGACCAGGTTCGGCTCCATCTTCACCGGATAGGGCACTTCGTCGAGCGTCGGCACGCGGACCAGCGTCACCTTGGTGTTGCCGTCCTGCGCGACATAATCGGGCACTTCGCGCTCGGCGAGGTTCTGCGCTTCCATGACCAGCGCCATTTCCTGCGCCTTGCTGCCCAGCGAAATCTCGTCGTTGACCGAGCAGCGGCGCGACGCGACGTTGCACTTCACGCCGTTGACGCGGATGTGGCCGTGGCTGACCAGCTGGCGCGCGGCCCAGATCGTCGGCGCGAACTTGGCGCGATAGACGATGGCGTCGAGGCGACGCTCGAGCAGACCGATCAGGTTCTGCGAGGTGTCGCCCTTCATGCGCGACGCTTCGTCATAGGCGTGACGGAACTGCTTCTCGGTCACGTCGCCGTAATAGCCCTTCAGCTTCTGCTTGGCGCGCAGCTGGATGCCGAAGTCCGACACCTTGCCCTTGCGGCGCTGACCATGCTGGCCGGGGCCGTATTCGCGCTTGTTGACCGGGCTCTTCGGACGGCCCCAGATGTTCTCGCCGAGACGACGGTCGAGCTTGTACTTGGCGCTATGGCGCTTCGACATGAAATAACCTTTTGCAATAAGCGAACAACGTAGGTCCCGGTCTCGCGCCGCATCCCGTGAACGAGATGCAGGCCCGCCGCTTCACCGGGATGCGGGGGCGATTGCGAAGCGGCGCGCCTAGCCGGGCAGGGCGCGCAAGTCAAGCTGGACAGACGCTTCGCCGGTCGCCAAGCAGCGCGGCATGAGCGAGATCCTGCCCGGCCAGCATTGCACCACCATGAGCGAGGTCCGCGCCGGCGTCGACGCGCTCGACCGCGAACTGGTCGCGCTGCTGCGGCGCCGCTTCGACTATATGGATGCCGCCGCGCGGATCAAGCCGACGCGGAGTGCGGTGCGGGACGAAGCGCGCAAGGCACAGGTGATCGCGCAGGCGCGCGACGAGGCGGAGCGGCGCGGCTTGCCCGCCGATGCGGTCGCGGCGATGTGGGAGACGCTGGTCGAGGCGTCGATCGCCTATGAACTGGCGGCGTTCGACGCGCGGTAGCGATCCGGCATAGACCGCGAGCCGTCGCCTTACACCTTGGCGGCGTAGATCATCCGCCCCGGCCCCAGCCGCTCGAACACTTCGGTCAGCTCATTCTCGCCGACCGCGAAGCAGCCCTGACTGCGTCCCAGCATCCCGCGCTCGCGGATCATGTCGGGGTTGGCATACCAGGCGGCGTGAACGACGATCGCGCGGTCCAGCGCATTGTTGTTGGTCGCATCCAGCCCGAGCAGCCGCTGCGACCTTCCGTGCTTGCCGACGTAATAATCGGCGGTCGCGAACGCGCCCTCGCACGACGCGTTCGACCCGTTCTGGTTCGAGAAGCGCTGCAGATAGCCCGTGTGCGCCGGGTCCGATCCACTGCCGTGCGCGACCAGCTTCGAAACGGTGTGCCCATCCTCGAGATTGATGAGGTGGAAGCGCGGTGCGCTCGATCCTGCCGAGAAGTCCGCCACCGCGATCCGGTCGCGCTTGGCGATTCGGCTGCCGTGCCGCTCGAGCGCGGCGAGCGCGCGCTTGAGCAGCTGCGGGTTGACGCCCGGCGCCTCGATCGCCGGCGGCACCGATGCGCTGGCGACCGCAGGTTGCGACACCGGCGTGGCCGACGGATGGAAGAAGTCGTCCGGGATCAGCGACTCCGGCGTACCACGGCGCGCGCGGTCGCGCATTCCGGCCGACACCGCACCCGGGATCATCAAGGCGCCGACGAACAATCCGCCGGTCTTCAGCAAAGCACGGCGTGACGACACCGTATCCTGCGACTGCATCATGAGTAACGTAAATCCCCGCTCCAATGCCCGTGATGTAGCATGGAACAGCTTAATTATCGTCAACGTTAACTGCTGTTTGCGCCTGATCCGGGCGCATTTGCCGCAGATGATGAACGCTTCGTCGCCCGGCACCGAAACGGTCGCGGCGCGTTGACTGATCGATGTGCGCCGGACGGGCCGGCCATCGCAAGGAACGTCAGAAGGCCATCGTCATGCGTCGAATCGCTCCTTTCCTGTTCGCGGCCGTGCTGATGAGCGGCGTCGCTTCCCCGGTCGCGGCCAACGGATCGGAGGCGCTGGCGATCACCGAGGCCGCGGCGACGCTGCCCCCAAATCGCTTCGTCTGGACCCCGGCGGCGGACGGTGCGGGACGCGTCAGCGTGTTGATCTCGATCCCCGATCAGCGCGCCTATGTGTTCCGCGGACAGCAACTGGTCGCCGCGTCATCGGTGTCGACCGGCTCGGACGATCGCCCGACCCCGACAGGCACCTTCACGATCCTTCAGAAGAAGGCGCAGCACCGCTCGAACCTCTACGATGACGCGCCGATGCCGTTCATGCAGCGGCTGACATGGGATGGCGTCGCGCTCCATGCCGGGCGCAACCCCGGCTTCCCGGCCTCGCACGGCTGCATCCGGCTGCCGACCGCCTTCGCCAGGAAGCTGTTCGGCGCGACGCAGCTCGGCGCGACCGTCGAGGTCACCGACGAGGCCTATGTCGCTGGCGCGTTCCTTCCCAGCGGCGATGCGGAGGATACCGCCCGCGCCAACGATTACGCGAGCCGATGACGTGTCACCGACCCAGCCACATCCATAGTGGATTGGCCGGGTCGGACAGAAGCTTGATGGTTAGTGCGATCGACATCGCGACCAGCAGCAGCCGCACGCCCTTGCCGCCGAAGCGCAATGCCGCCCACGCACCACATTGATTGCCCGCGACGTTCGCCGCCGCCATCGCGCCGCCGAGCAGCCACAGCACCTTTCCGCCCGCGATCATCGCGGTAAGCGCGGCGAGGTTCGTCGCCAGATTGAGAAACTTGGTATTGGCGATCGCGCGCACCAAGCCGAGCCCGCCGAGCGCGACCAGCGCGGTGGTGAGGAACGATCCGGTCCCCGGCCCGAAGAAGCCGTCGTAGAAGCCGAGCAGCGTCGTCACGCCGGTCAGCCCGGCCTGCCCGAGCCGCGCGTGGCGGTCGGCCTCGCTCATCGGCGGGGCCAGCAGGAAATAGAGCGCCATCGCGATGAGCAGCACCGGCACGAGAGCGGCGAGGAAACGCGGATCGACATGCTGCACCGCTATTGCGCCCGCAACCGACCCGGCAAAGGCGCCCGCCGCGGGTAAGGCGAAGCGGCGCAGGTCGACATGGCCGGCGCGCCAGAACGTGAGGAACGCCGATCCGGTGCCGACCGCGCTCTGCAACTTGTTGGTCGCCAGCGCCGCGACCGGCGGCACGCCGGCCGCGAGCAGCGCCGGGATCGTCAGCAACCCGCCACCGCCCGCCAGCGCATCGATCGCCCCGGCGACGAACGCGACGAGGACAAGGAAGGCGAAGATGTCAGGGGCGAGAGGCATGACGTCGCGACCTATGCGGCTTTGCGGCGGACCGCCAGCCGGCTAGGTTGGCAGGATGCGCAACATCGTCATCCTTACCGGCGCGGGCGTTTCCGCGGAGAGCGGCATCGCCACCTTTCGCGGTCCCGGCGGGCTGTGGGAGGGCCACCGCGTCGAGGATGTGTGCACGCCCGAGGCGCTGGCGCACGATCCGGCGCTGGTGCACCGATTTTACGACCTGCGCCGCGCCGCGCTTGCGTCAGTTTCGCCCAACCCAGCGCATCATGCGCTGGCGCGGCTCGATCGCGAATGGGGCGGGGAGCTGTTGATCGTCACGCAGAACGTCGATGACCTGCACGAACGGGCAGGGGCGCGGCGGTTGCTGCACATGCATGGCGAGTTGCGCTCGGCGTTATGCGCTTCGTGCGGCGCACGGCGGCCGTGGAGCGAGGTACTGCCGCCGGGAAGCGTCTGCCCCGCTTGTCATGCACCGGCGCTACGACCCGACATCGTCTTCTTCGGCGAAATGCCGTACCAGATGGAACGGATCGACGACGCATTGTCGCGCGCCGATCTGTTCGTCTCGATCGGCACCTCGGGGGCGGTCTATCCGGCCGCCGGCTTCGTGCAGCTGGCGCGACACCATGGCGCGGCGACGCTGGAGCTGAACCTCGATCCGTCGGAGGGCAGCGCGTGGTTCGACGAAACGCGGCTCGGCCCGGCCGGCACGCTGGTGCCGGCGTGGGTGGACGAAGTTCTTGGAAGTCCCTCGCCCCAGAGTGCAATCCCTTCAAGCTGAAGCGTCACCCCGGCGAAGGCCGGGGCCCAGTTGGGGGACGCTCATGGTGTAGGTCGCGCCATATTTCGTCGGCCTTCCCGACTGGGCTCCGGCCTTCGCCGGGGTGACGATGGGAAACGGTTCAGGGGGGCAACTCTAACGTCCCTACCGCCCGCCGGAGCAACGGGAGACCGCCTCCGGCCCGTTACTTCGCCGAACCGCGCCCGCGCCGCTCGCCACGGCGTTCCTTGCGCACCGTCTTGGCATGGGCCCGCGCGCGCGCCTTCTTTTCCTCGCGCGTCGGGGGCAGCTTCACGTCCAGCGGCATCATGTCGCCGGCCATGACCTCGAACCCGAGGCTGGCGAGGCTTTCGCTGAAGTGCGTGGGCAACTCCGCGGTGACGTCGATCTCGCCGCCATCGGGATGGTCGACGCGGATGCGGCGCGCGTGGAGATGCATCTTGCGGCTAATATTGCCGGTCAGAAACGCGGCGGGACCACCATATTTGCCGTCGCCGACGATCGGGTGCCCGATCGCTGCCATGTGGACGCGCAACTGGTGCGTGCGCCCGGTGAACGGTTGCAGCTCCACCCAGCAGGCGCGGTTGCCGGCGCGTTCGATGACGCGATAGCGGGTGCGCGCCGGCTGGCCGTTCTCCTCGTCGACGTGCATCTTCTCGCCGCCGGTGCCGGGTTGCTTGGCGATCGGCAGCTCGATCATCCCGTCGTCGATCGACGGCACGTCGACCACCAGCGCCCAATAGACCTTCTTGGCGGTGCGGCTGGAGAAGCTCTTGGCGAACGCCGCCGCCGCGCGCGCGCTGCGCGCCACCAGCAGCGCGCCCGACGTGTCCTTGTCGAGCCGGTGGACCAGCTTCGGCCGCCCCTCCGCCTCATATTGCAACGCGTCGAGCAGTCCGTCGACATGCTGGACGGTCTTGGTGCCGCCCTGCGTTGCGAGGCCCGGCGGTTTGTTGAGCACCAGCGCGGCGGGGTCCTTGTGGATCACCAGCTCGCGTGCGAACGCGGCCTCGTCGTCGCTCAGCGGTGGACGCTCGCGCTTCGGCCGGTCTTCGGCGCGCTCGGGTTCGGCTGGGGGCACGCGCAACACCTGCCCGGCCTGAATACGGTCGCCGGGGCCGACGCGGGCACCGTCGACGCGCAGCTGCCCGGTGCGCGCCCATTTCGCGACGGTGGTAAAGCTGGTGTCGGGCAGATGCCGTTTGAACCAGCGATCGACACGGATCCCGTCGTCGTCATAGCCGACGGTGAACTGGCGGACCGCATCGCTCATGCCGGCACCCGGGCGAGCGCGAGCCCCGCGAACAGCGCGACGATCGCGCCGGTCACCGACAATAGCACGTAGCCGAGCGCCGCGACCAGCGCGCCGCGCTCGATCATGCCGACGACGTCGAGCGCGAACGACGAGAAGGTGGTGTAGCCGCCAAGCACGCCGACGCCGAGCAGCAGCCGCCACGTCTCGCCGCTCGCGCTCGCCGAGCGCGCCAGCACGCCGACCAGCAGCCCCATTAACAGGCCACCGACGAGATTGACGGTGAGCGTGCCCCACGGCCAGCCGGTCCCGAGCGCCTGCGCCATCGCGCGCCCGGTCAAATGGCGTGCGCCGGCGCCGACCGCGCCACCCGCCATGACAAGAAAGAGGGAGTTCATCGCCGCGCCCTATCGCGTTTCGACGCGCAAGGGAAATCAGCCGTGCGCGCTGTTCGAGAACAGGTTCATCACCAGCACGCCCGCGACGATCAGCGCCATCCCGGCGATCGCCGCCGCGTCGAGCCGCTGCCCGTGCCACAGCCACGCCACCGTCGTGACCAGCACGATTCCGACTCCGGACCAGATCGCATAAGTGACTCCGGTTGGCATCGTCCGCAGCGTCAGCGACAGGCAATAGAAGGCGATCGCATAGCCTGCCACCGTCACCAGCGTCGGCCACGGTCGCGTGAATCCGTCCGACTGTTTCAGGGCGGAGGTAGCGGTGACCTCGGCGACGATCGCGATCAGCAGGAACAGATAGGCCATATCATGCCTTGTCGCGCGTTCGTACACGCCTGACGAGCGGTCACGTGTGTCTTGGTCTTGCAAGACACCGGGCGAGGGGCCATGTTCGGCTCATGCTCAACCTGTTCTCGATCGTCATCGGCCTGGTCGCGCTCCTGCTCGGGATCGTGCCGTTCCTGCCGTTCTTCGCCTGGGGCTATTGGTTCGTGATCCCGATCGCGGTGGTCGGCGCCGCCATTGGCGCGCTGTCCTCACGCAACGGCGGGCGCAACCTCAATCTCGTGCTGATCCTGATCTTCGGCCTGCGCCTGATGCTGGGCGGCGGATTGATCTGACCGACGCAAGAGGATGAGGCGCCCGGCTATCGAAGCCGGGCGCCCGTGGATCAGCGGCAGACCACCTGACCGCGATCGACCTGCTGGCCGAGCAGCGCACCGCCGCCCGCACCGATCAGCGTGCCCAGCAGGCGCGACCCGCCGCCGGCGATGATGTTGCCGAGTGCGCCGCCCGCCAGGCCGCCGACGATTAGACCGGTCGTGCCGTCGTTGCGGCGGCAGTAATAGCGACCGTCATTGCCGCGATAGATGCGATCGTTGCGGGTCAGCGCGCGCTGCCGATAATAGCGTCCGTCACGGTAATAACGGTCGGCGTAATAGCGGCGTTGGCCCGGCTCGAGTCGGTTGTAGTCGTAACGTCCCGACTGGCGCCAGTCGCGCAGGCGATCGTTGCGGTCGCGCCGCGCGTCGCGCACGTTGTCGCGATATTCGCGCCGCGCGTTGCGAACGTCGCGGCGAGAATCGGCATCGCGCAGGTCCTCGCGATATTCCTTGCGCGCGTCGCGCACGTCCTCCCGATACTC
This sequence comes from Sphingomonas phyllosphaerae, assembly GCA_036946405.1. NCBI lineage: Bacteria > Pseudomonadati > Pseudomonadota > Alphaproteobacteria > Sphingomonadales > Sphingomonadaceae > Sphingomonas > Sphingomonas phyllosphaerae. The sequence continues at coordinate 1,886,525 of JAQIJC010000001.1, forward strand.
GCGGTTCGCCTCGCGCGGACGCTGGGCCTGCGCCGGCGCGGCCGACATCGCGGTCAATGCGGTTGCGCCAAGCACCGCCGCCATGATGATACGCATCACTTGCTCCCTTCTGCTAATCAGAGTTAGGGGAGAACGACGGCGGCGGACGCAGGTTGCGTGAACACAATACTACTTTGCGTTCATTTGCGGGACATTATTGCACGAGTTCGTGCGTCAGACTGATCTCGGCCTTCAACAACTTCGACACCGGGCAGTTCGCCTTGGCATCCTGGGCGATGCGCGTGAATTCTTCGGCGTCGATGCCCGGCACCTTCGCCTTCAGGTGGAGTTTGGAGGAGGTGATCGTAAAGCCGTCGCCATCCTTGTCGACCGTGACGCGGGCATCGGTCTCCAGCGTTCCGTCATGATAGCCCGCGCCGGCAAGGGCGAAGCTGAGCGCCATCGTGAAGCAACTGGCGTGCGCGGCCGCGATCAGTTCCTCGGGGTTGGTTCCCGGACCGTCCTCGAACCGCGACCCGAAGCCGTAGCGCGCGTCGCTGAGCACGCCCGACTGTGTCGATGTCCAGCCGTTGCCGTCCTTGCCGAAACCTTCGTAGCGCGCCGATCCGCTGCGGGTGGGCATGTCCTGCTCTCCTTGTCACACGAAAAAGGGCGCGATCCGCGTCCCGGATCGCGCCCCACAAACGTCCATCGGCGCATAAAGGCGCACCGATGGTGCTATTTTCGGAGCATCAACGGCACTGACGCTTGCCGCTGCGCTCGATCTCGCGCCCGGCCAGCGCGCCGCCGACACCGCCCAGCACCGTGCCGAGCGTCCGGTCGCCACGCGAGTCGATCGTACGGCCGAGCAGGCCGCCCGCGACCGCGCCGACGACCAGCCCGGTGGTGCCGTCGGGCTTGCGGCAGCGCAGGCGACCGTCGTTGCCGCGCCATTCGCGATACTTGTGGCGACGCTGCGCATCGGCGTCGACCGTGGTGGCGACCAGCGTCGGCGCGACCATCGCGAAGGCACCAACAGCAAGCATGAGGCTACGCATGTAACAATCTCCCGTTCATTCAATCGTGATGCGACCGAAACGTGTTTCTTTTAGCGCAGTTGCATGAACCTGTAACAACGTCGCGTTCATCCTGAGACAGGCAGACGGCGCATGCGGGCGAGCGCCCCCTTCGAAGCGACATTGCACAGCGTCGACGGCCGTGTAGAGGGCAAGCGATGGACTGGAATCCGACCGTGATGGCGCGCTACCTGCTGGAAACCCCGTCGGTCGCCGGCCACGGTGGTCGGCTGGGGCAGCGGTATCACGCGCATGGCGACGACTGGATCGAGGTCGCGCAGCCGTGGCATGAAGGCCTGGTCGGCGACGAAGAAACGGGCATCATCGCTTCCGGGCCAATCATCGCCCTGATGGACGTCGCGACCAGCCTTGCGGTCTGGCATCGCTGCAACGCCTTCGTCGCCCATGCCACGCTGGATCTGCGCGTCGACTATCTTCGCCCGGCGCGTCCGCACCAGACCGTGATCGGACGGGGCGAGTGCCTGCGCGTCACCCGCTCGATCGCCTTCACGCGCGGGATCGCGCACGACGGCGACCCCGACGATCCGGTCGCGCATGTCGCGGCGACGTTCATGGCGACCACCGGCAGCTATCCGCGGGTGGCCGCGTGACCTTGCCGCCCTATGCGCAGCTGCTGGGCGTCACGCTGGAGCTGGTCGATGACGTGCCGGAGATCGTGATGCCGTTCGGGCAGCATGTCGTCGGTCGCCCCGGCTATCTTCAGGGCGGCGCGATCGCCGGGCTGCTGGAGGTCGCGGCGGTGGCGGCGGTGCGCCATGCGCTGGCCGCCGAGGCGGCAAGGATCAAGCCGATCAACGCCACGGTCGATTTCATGCGCGGCGGGCGCGATCACGTCACGCGTGCGGCGGGCGAGATCACGCGGCTGGGCGCGCGGATCGCGACCGTTACCGCGGTGGCGTGGCAGGACGATCGTGCGCGTCCGATCGCCAGCGCGCGGATGAACTATCTGATCGAGCGCGTGACCGGATGACCCCACCGCTCGATCCGGTCGTGTTGCTGCCCGCCTTCGCGCCGTGGCTGGACGTGGCGGGATTGGCGGTGTTCGCCGCATCGGGGGCGCTGGCGGCGGCGCGACGTGCGCAGACGCCGGTGACATTGGCCTTCTTCGCGCTCGTCACCGGGGTCGGCGGCGGGACGGTGCGTGACCTGCTGATCGGCGCGCCGGTCTTCTGGGTCCACGATTCGCGCGTCGCGGCGGTGTGTCTGCTGGTCGCGGGAGTGATCTGGATCACGCCGGAACGCTGGTGGCGCGGCGCGGCGCTCGACTGGTTCGATGCGGTCGGGCTCGCCGCCTACGCGGTCTATGGTGCAGCGAAGGCGCTCGGCTATGGCGTGCCGCCGCTTCCGGCCGCGCTGATGGGCGTGGTGACGGGATGTGTCGGCGGGATCATCCGCGACGTGCTGGCGGGTGAGCCGTCGATCCTGATGCGCCCGGAATTGTACGTCACCGCCGCGGCGCTGGCGGCGGGCTGCTATGTGGGGCTGCGCGAGCTGGGGATGGTGCCGTGGCACGCCGCGGTGATCGCGGCGGTCGCGGGCTTCGCGCTGCGTGCTGCAGCGATCCGGTTCAAGCTGGCGTTGCCGGCCTATGGGGAGGGGTAGGTACGTGTCGCCCCTGCGTAGGCAGGGGCGACGCGATATAGGCGGAATTGAGCGGGGCGATCAGAACGCCGGCTCTTCGCCCGGCTTCTCCGCGACATGGATGCCGCACTCGACCTTGTCCCAGCCGCGCCAGCGCCCGGCGCGCGGATCTTCGCCGGGGCGGACCTTCGAGGTGCACGGCGCGCAGCCGATCGACAGGTAGCCCTGCGCCTCCAGCGGATGCCGCGGCAGGTCGTGCTCGGCGAAATAGCCGTCGAGCTTTTCCTTCGACCAGTCGGCGAGCGGGTTGATCTTCAACCGGCCCTCATCCTCCTCGAAGCGCGGTAGCGCGAGGCGGGTCTTGGCCTGGAAGCCCTTGCGACCCGAAATCCATGACTGGAACGGCAGCAACGCGCGGCGCAGCGGCTCGACCTTGCGCAAGTCGCAGCAACCGTCGGGATCGTAGGACCAGCGCAGCCCCTTCTCGTCCTTCAGCCGCAACAACCGCGGATCGGGGCGGAACACGCGCAGGTCGGTCAGCCCCAGCCGCTCGGACAATTCGTCGCGATAGGCGAGGGTTTCCCCGAACATCTTCTGCGTGTTGGTGAAGATCACCGGCACGTCGCGGTCGACCGAGGCGATCATGTGCAGCAGCACCGCTGACTCCGCCCCGAACGACGATACCGCCGCGATCCGGCCGGCCAGCTCGCCGGTCAGCAGCTCGCGCAGCATGTCGGGTGCGGACACGCCTTCGAACCGCGCCTGCATCGCCGCGGCATCGGCGGCGGTGAAGGCGGGGCGGACGTCGATGACGTCCAGATCATGCAGGGGCAGATCGTGAGCCGGCTTACCCATGGCGTAATTTCCAGACCGGGACCGCCGCGTCGGCGGCCTTCTGATAGACATGATCATAACGCTCCAGCGCGCGCTTGAGCACGACCGGATCGACCGCCGCGTGCGGCGCGAAAGCGTCGAAGCCACACCGGCGCATCAACGGGATCTGATCGACCAGCACGTCGCCCTCGGCGCGCAGCTCGCCGGTATAGCCCGCCTCGCGCAGGATCCGCGCGACCGAATAGCCGCGCCCGTCGCGGAACGTCGGGAACGACACCTCGACCAGCGCCAGCCGGTCGAGATGCGGGATCAGCGCGCGCGCATCGTCGCCGGGCTCGATCCGCACCGCGGTCGCGTTCGACTGGCCGGCAAGAAAGGCGTCGAGCGTCACCGCCGGCTCCTCGTGCACGCCGCCGTCGCGGAAGCGCAGATGCGCGCGGTCGTCGATTAGGTCGACCTCGAACGCCTCAACCATAGATCGCCTCCTTGAACGGCTGCATCCCCACGCGGCGATAGGTGTCGACGAAGCGTTCACCGGTCTCGCGGATGCGGACATAGGTGTCGGTGACGCGCTCGATCGCATCGACCACGCCATCCTCGTCGAAGCCGGGGCCGGTGATCTTGCCGAGCGACACGTCCTCCGCGCCCGAACCGCCGAGCAGCAGCTGGTAATTCTCGGTGCCCTTCCGGTCGACGCCGAGGATGCCGATATGCCCGGCGTGATGGTGGCCGCAGGCGTTGATGCAGCCGCTGATCTTGAGCTTCAATTCGCCGAGAACGCGCTGGCGGTCGAGGTCGGCGAAGCGCTGCCCGATCTTCTGCGCGAGCGGGATCGAGCGCGCATTGGCGAGCGCGCAATAATCGAGCCCGGGGCAGGCGATGATGTCGCTGATCAGGTCGAGGTTGGCGTCGGCCAACCCGGCCTCGGCGAGCGCCTCCCACACCGCCTTCAGATCGGCGACGCGGACGTGCGGCAGGACGATGTTCTGCGCATGCGTCACGCGCAGCTCGTCGAAGCTGTAGCGCTCGGCGAGGTCGGCCATGACGTCGATCTGCTCGGCGGAAGCGTCGCCGGGGATGCCGCCGATCGGCTTGAGCGAGATGGTGACGATCGCTTGGCCCGGCTGCTTGTGCGCGCGGACGTTCTGGTCGAGCCACACCGCGAAATCCGGGTCGCTGCGATCCGCGACCGCGCCGTCATCGGCGGCGAAGGCGGGCGCGGCGAACATCGCGCTGATCCGCGCCAGTTCGGCGGCGGGCGGGTCGATGCCGAGCTGGCGGACCTGTGCGAATTCCTCCTCGACCTCGGCGCGATACTTGTCGGCGCCCAGTTCGTGGATCAGGATCTTGATCCGCGCCTTGTAGATATTGTCGCGCCGGCCGTAGCGATTGTAGACGCGCAGGCACGCCTCCAGATAGCTCATCAGCTGGTCGGCGGGGATGAAGTCCTTGATCTCCGGCGCAATCATCGGGGTGCGGCCCATCCCGCCGCCGACGAACACCTTGGCGCCGAGCACCCCGTCTCGCTCGAGCAATTGCAGCCCGATGTCGTGGAGCCGCATCGCCACACGATCTTCTTCGGCCGCGATCACCGCGATCTTGAACTTGCGTGGCAGGTAGCTGAATTCGGGGTGGAAGGTGCTCCACTGCCGCAGCAATTCCGCGAACGGGCGCGGATCGGTCACCTCGTCGGCGGCCGCGCCCGCGAACTGGTCCGAGCTGATGTTGCGGATGCAATTGCCGCTGGTCTGGATCGCGTGCATCTCGACCGTCGCCAGCTCGGCGAGGATGTCGGCAGCGTCCTCCAGCTTGATCCAATTATACTGGATGTTCTGGCGGGTGGTGAAATGGCCGTAGCCGCGGTCGTACTTGCGCGCGACATGGGCCAGCATCCGCATCTGCCGCGCATTCAGCGTGCCATAAGGCACCGCGACGCGCAGCATATAGGCGTGCAGTTGAAGGTAGAGTCCGTTCATCAGCCGCAGCGGCTTGAACTGATCCTCGCTCAGCTCGCCCGACAGCCGCCGCTGGCACTGGTCGCGGAACTCCTCGACCCGCGCATCGACGATCGACTGGTCATATTCGTCGTACTTGTACATCGTTGCTTCCTCGATCCCCGCGCAGGCGGCGGGGAGGGGTTCAGATCACCCAGTCGCCCGCGAGGGCGTCGGCGGGCTTGAGCGTCAGATCGGGGCGGACGGTCGGGCCGAGCGCGCGGATCCGGTCCTTGATATGCGCCGGGCGCGGACCGTCGGGGGTCTGGCTCGCCTCAATCACATAGGGGACGTTGACGCGCCGCGCGGCCTCTTCCTCGCGCGCGATCGCCTCGGCGCGCTCGCCGGCGTCGCCGGCCTCGGCGATGTGGCGCGACCAGTCGCGGCCGGTCCACCACACCACGTCGCCGGTCGCCAGATCGTTGCCGGTCACCAGCCTCATGCCATCGTCTCCACCACCTTCGCATAGCCCGCCAGCCGGTCCTCGGCGTCGGACAGTTCCACCACCTCGCCGACGACGATGATCGCCGGGCTCGCCACCTGCTCGCGCGACACCATCGCGCCGAGATCGGCGAGCAACGTGCGCAGCGCCCGATGGCCGGGCAACGTGCCCTTCTCCAGCACCGCGACCGGCATGTCAGGGGCGACGCCGTCGGCCATCAGCTTGTCGGCGATCGCCTCGGCGGTGGCGACGCCCATGTAGATCACCAGCGTCCGACCCTGCCCGGCGAGCCCCGACCAGTCCTGATCGGTCAGCCCCTTGCACTGGCCGGCAACGAAGGTGACCGCCGAGCTGTGATCGCGATGGGTGAGCGGCAGCATCGCCTCGGCGGCGCAGCCGAGCGCCGCCGACACGCCCGGGATCACCTCGACCGCCAAACCGGCGGCGCGCACCGCCTCGACCTCTTCGCCGCCGCGCCCGAAAATGAACGGATCGCCGCCCTTCAGCCGCACGACGACGCTGCCGGCCATGACGTGCGCGACGATCAGCGCGTTGATCGCCTCCTGTGGCAGTGTGTGCCGCGCGCGGCGCTTGGCGACCGAGATGCGGTGCGCTTCGGGGGGAGCGAGATCGAGGACGCGCGCGTCGATCAGCCCGTCGTGGACGACGACATCGGCGCAGCGCAGCGCCTCCACCGCACGGACGGTGAGCAGGCCGGGATCGCCAGGGCCGGCACCGACGAGGATGACGCGACCGCGCGCGTCGGGATCAAGAAGCGTCGCCATGATGCCATCGCACATGGGGCAGGCCAGCGGGGGGTGCAATCGAGCGATGCTTGGCGGTGGCGTAGGATTGGTTTTGTGGTTGTTGTTGTTGGGGGTGGGGTGGACACAGCAGTGCCCACCATCGTCATCCCCGCGAAGGCGGGGATCCAGACGCGCAAGTCTGTCGATAGAAGCGCGAGGACATAGTTTCTGGATCCCCGCCTACGCGGGAATGACGAGACGGGACGTCAATGCCGCGCCGCATGAACCTTGTGCATGACCAGCGCGATCACCCCGCCGACGATCAGCCCGAACACCCCCGCAATGCCCGCGCTCACCAGCCAGCCGAGCGCCCCGCCGCCTGCACCCTCGGCGAGATGGTGGACGAACGCGGCCGGCGCGGGCACGCCGACGTCGGCGGCATTGTGGATCAGCAGGTCGCCGCCGACCCACAGCATCGCCGCAGTGCCGACGACCGTCAGTACCTGCATCAGCACCGGCACGCCCTTCACCAGCCCGCGCCCGATCGCCTGCGCCGCTGTCGAGGGGCGCTGCGCCAGATACAGGCCGACATCGTCCGCCTTCACGATCAGCGCGACGACGCCGTAGACGCCCGCGGTGATCGCCACCGCGACGAGCGCCAGCGTCACCGCCTGCGTCAGCAGCGGCTGGTCCGAAACCTCTCGCAGCGCGATCACCATGATCTCGGCCGACAGGATGAAGTCGGTGCGGATCGCGCCCGAAACCTTCTGCTTTTCCAGTGCGACCGGATCGGTGATGACCGTTTCCTCGTCCGCGCCATGACCGCCGGATACCGCCTCGATCACCTTTTCCGCGCCCTCGAAGCACAGGAACGCGCCGCCCAGCATCAGCAGCGGCGCAAGCGCCCAAGGTGCGACCGCGCTCAGGATCAGCGCGGCGGGCAGCAGGAACAGCAACTTGTTGCGGATCGAGCCGAGCGCGATCTTGCCGATGATCGGCAGCTCGCGCTTCGGCGAGAGCCCGACGACATAGCGCGGGGTGACCGCGGTATCGTCGATCACCACCCCCGCCGCCTTCGTCCCCGCCTTGGTGGCGGCCGCCCCGACATCGTCGAGCGATGCCGCCGCCAGCCGCGTCAGTCCGGCGATATCGTCGAGCAGCGCGACCAGTCCGCTTGCCATTGTCTGTCGATCCTTGTTGGGGGTCAGGCGTCGGCGAGGCCGATGCCGATCGTCGCGCGCGCCGCTTCGGCCTCGTTCGAGACGACCGGATAGGCACAATAATCGGCGGCGTAATAGGCGCTTGGCCGGTGATTGCCCGACCAGCCGATGCCGCCGAACGGTGCGGACGACGACGCGCCGTTGGTCGGGCGGTTCCAGTTGACGATCCCGGCGCGCGCGCCCGCCCAAAAGCGATCGAACAGCGCCGGAGTCTGGCTGATCAGCGAGGCGGACAGGCCGTAGCGGGTGTTGTTCGCCTCGGCGATCGCGCCGTCGAAATCGTCGGCGCGGATTACCTGCAGCAACGGACCGAACAGTTCGATGTCAGGGCGGTCGCCGACGTCGGTGACGTCGATGATCCCGGGCGTGACGAACGGCCGATGCTCGACCGGGCGCGCCATGTGGTGAATCGGGCGGCCGCCCTTCATCATCAGCGCGAGGAAGCTTTCGGTCAGCCCGTCGGCGGTGTCATTGTCGATCACCGGGCCCATGAACGGCGCCGGATCGTCGTGCGGCGCGCCGACGATCAACCGGCGGGTCAGCGACGCCAGCTCGGCAAGTAGCGGTTCGGCCAGCGGTTCCTGCACGATCAGCCGTCGGGCGGCGGTGCAGCGCTGCCCGGCGGTGGTGAAGGCGGACTGGACGATCAGCACAGCGGCGGCGTGCAGGTCGGGCGTGTCCCACACCAGGATCGGGTTGTTGCCACCCATCTCCAGCGCGAGGATCTTCTCGGGCTTCTCCGCGAAGGCGCGGTTGAGCGCGATCCCGGTGCGCGCCGAGCCGGTGAACAGCAGCCCGTCGATCCCGTCATGCGCGGCCAGTGCGCGACCTTCGTCGGGGCCGCCGATCACCAGCCGCAGCGTCTCCGCAGGCACCCCGGCAGCGTGGAAACAATCGACCAGAAACGCGCCGGTCGCCGGGGTTTTCTCCGAGGGTTTGAAGACGATGGCGTTGCCCGCGATCAGCGCGGGGACGATGTGGCCGTTCGGCAGATGCGCGGGAAAATTGTACGGCCCCAGCACCGCCAGCACGCCGTGCGGCTTGTGGCGAAGCGCCATGCGCGTGTTCATCGGCGCGTCGAGCCGGCGCTGCGCGGTGCGCTCGGCATAGGCGCTGACCGAGATGTCGACCTTCGCCGCCACCGTGTCGACCTCGGTGCGCGCTTCCCACAACGGCTTGCCAGTTTCGCGCGCGATCAGATCGGTAAAGGCGTCGGCGCGCTGGCGGATGACATTGGCGAAGCGGCGCAGCGTTTCGATCCGGAACGACAAGGACTTGGCCGCCCAGGGCACGAAGCCGGCGCGCGCCGCCGCGACCTCGGCATCGACGTCGCTCGTCTCCGCACGCCACAATTCCGCACCGGTGGCGGGTTCGAAGGAGATCAGTTCAGCCATGCCGCTGGTCTTAGCCGTAACTTTCATCAGGGCGGAAGGGGGATCGTCAGCGCAGCGCGTCGCCCATCGCGCGGATGTTGGCGATGGTTGCGCCAAACGGCCCCCAATCGTCGGCGGCGGCGATCGGTGCCCAGATCGCCTCGACCCGGTCGATTAGCATCGAGCACGGCTCGCCGTGCCAATGGGCGTGATCGCGTGCGCGGCGGGGCGAAAAGACTTGTAGATGTTGGCGCACCTCGTCCCACGCGTTGCCGTAAGTTTGCGGTAAAGGTTGCGCGAAGGCGTCGAAGAAGAACTGGTCGACCGGCGTGAGCGTCGCGCGCAACGCGCGTTCGACCGCCTGGACCAGCGCGCGGTTTTCCTCCGGTGCGCGCGGCACCCGGCCGAGCCGCCACAACACCGCTTCGGCGATCGCGGGCTGATACTGGCCGGCGAACGCGTCGAGCGCGGCGATCAGTGGCTCGGACTCGCTGATCTGCGCGAGCGAGGAGGCGAGTTGCATAACGTCCCACAGGATCGCCTCGGGCTGGCGGCCGAAGGCATAGAGCCCGGCGTGGTCGAAATAGGCGGCGACGAACGCGGGATCCCAGACGGGTGCGAACCGCCACGGACCATAGTCGAAGCTCTCGCCGGTGACGTTGATGTTGTCGGAATTGAGCACGCCGTGCACGAACCCCGCCGCCATGTAGCGTGCCGCCAGCGTCGCGGTGCGCGCGACGACCAGCTCCAGCAGCCGGACGGGATCGTCGCTGTCCTCGCCGTAGAGTTCGCGCAGCACATAGCCGGTCAGGCGGCGCAGCGCGTCCTCGTCGCGATGGTAGGCGAGCCGCTGGAACGTCCCGATGCGGATATGCGAATGGCTGAGCCGCACCAGCACGCTGCCGCGCGTCGGCGAGGGCTCGTCGTTGCGCTCGAGCGCCTCGCCGGTCTCGATCAGCGAGAAGCTGCGCGAGGTGGGAACGTTGAGCGCCTCGAGCATCTCGGTCGCCAGCACCTCGCGCACGCCGCCCTTCAGCGTCAGGCGCCCGTCGCCGAAGCGGCTCCACGGCGTCTGCCCCGAGCCCTTGGTGCCGAGGTCCATCAATCGCCCGCGGTCGTCGCGGAGCTGCGCGAAGGTGAAGCCGCGCCCGTCGCCGATGTCGGGATTGTACACGCGGAACTGATGCCCGTGGTAGCGCAGCGCCAACGGTCGTTCGAGCGTACCGGGCAGCGGATCGAAGCGGCCGAAATGCGCGACCCATTCGGCATCGTCGAGCGTGTCGAGCCCGACCTGCGCGGCGGCGCGATCGTTGCGGAAGCGCAGGGTCGCCTGCGGAAAGCGCGCGGCGGCGACTTCGTCGTAAAAGGGGTCGCCGAGCGTGGTGAGGGTGCGCTCGGGGCGATATGCTTGCGGGTCGACGGCCATGCCGCGATATGGGGGGCGGTCGGCAGGGGGCGCAAGCGATGGCGGAGTTTCGGGACGTCTATTGGTGGTCGAGCGACGGGCTGCGGCTCCACGCGCGCGACTATCCGGGGGCCGAAGACGCGCCGCCGGTGCTGTGCCTGCCCGGGCTGACCCGCAACGCGCGCGACTTCGCGGCGGTCGCACAGGCGATCGCGCCTGCGCGGCGCGTGATCGCGGTCGAGTTCCGCGGGCGCGGCGAGAGCGGCTATGCCAAGGACCCGATGAGCTACGTCCCGCTCACCTATGCGCAGGACGTGGTCGCGTTGCTCGACGACCAGAACATCGACCGGTTCGTGACGATCGGCACCTCGCTGGGCGGGATCGTGACGATGCTGCTCGCCGGGCTGGTGCCGGGGCGGCTGGCGGGCGCATTGTTGAACGACGTGGGGCCGGAGATCGAACCCGCCGGGCTCGCGCGCATTCGCGGTTATGTCGGCAAGCCGAGCACCTATCCGACGTGGATGCATGCCGCGCGCGGGGTGCAGGAAAGCAATGCCGCCGCTTATCCCGATTGGGAGATCGAGCAATGGCTGGCGATGGCCAAGCGGCTGTACCGCGTCAATTCCGCCGGGCGGATCGTGCTCGACTATGACATGAAGATCGCCGAGCCGTTCCGCCTGCCCGGCAACGAGGCGGGGCCGGACATGTGGCGCGCGCTCGCCGCGCTGGCGGGGGTGCCGGTGCTGGTGGTGCGCGGCGCGCTGAGCGACATCCTGTCGGCGGGCACGGCCGAGCGGATGGTGTCGGTGCTGCCCGATGCCGCGCTGGTGACCGTGCCGGGGGTCGGCCACGCGCCGATGCTGGATGAGGCGGCGGTGCAACCTGCGTTGATGCAGTGGCTGGCGCAGACCGGGAACCGCGCGGCGGACTGAGGCGCTGTCGCGGGGCTTTACGACGTGCGTTTGGAGAGCCCGATGATCAGTCTTCCCCTTCATCCACCCCGGCGAACGCCGGGGCCCAGTTGGGCGACGCTCGGCGACCACCCGCGACCGTTCTCCCAACTGGGCCCCGGCGTTCGCCGGGGTGGTTGCTGGAGGGGCGTGGTGCCGCATTCCGGAGGTGGCGCATGACTGACGTTCGGGACGCTCACACCAGCGTATTGCCGCTCGCCGGACGCCGCGCGGCGATCACCGGCGGGACGACCGGCATCGGGCGCGCGATCGCGCGGTTGCTCGCCGCGGAGGGTGCGTCGGTGTTCATCGGCGGCACCGATCAGGCGCATCTCGACGAGGCGCTGACGGACATCCGGAAGGTCGGCAGCGGCGAGGGCGCGCTTTACGACCTGTCCGATCCCGACAATGTCGGCGCGTTCCTGTCCGCCGCCGACGCGGCGCTGGGCAGGTATGACATCGTCGTCGCCAATGCCGCCGAGGCGGCGTCGGGGCTGACCGAGATGGACGAAGCGGACGTGCGTCATGCGATCTCGCTCAACTTCTCCCAGTATCTGCTGCTCGCGCACCGCGCCGCGACGACGATGGCGCCGGGCGGCGATATCGTGATGATCGGTTCGACCAGCGCCTATGTGCTCGGGCCGCATTCGACGGTCTACGCCGCGATCAAGCACGGCTTGCAGGGCTTTTCGATCGCGCTGCGCCGCGAGCTGGGCGGCAAGGACATCCGCGTCACCTTGGTCGAGCCGGGCAAGACCGGCTCCGACATGCAGATGCCCGACGTCAGCCCTCAGGAGCAGCGCGACCAGATCGAGGCGGGGACGATGTTGCGCGCCGAGGATATCGCGGTCGGCGTCCAGTATCTGCTCACCCAGCCGCGCCGCACCGTGATCCAGCGGCTGACGATCAGCCCGCGCGTGCAGGAGGAGGAATGATGGCCGACTGGCCGCATGACGCGTTGGTGCTGACGCCGCATGACATCGATCTGTCGCGCTCGCCGTTGGCGGGCAAGATCGACGCCGAAACCTATGTGCTGGGCGCGTTCAATCCGGGGATGACGCGGCTGCCGAACGGCAACCTGCTGCTGATGGTGCGCGTCGCCGAGGCGCTGCGCCACCCGGTGCGCGAGCAGCAGATCCATGCGATCCGCTGGCACGACGGCGGCTATGTGCTCGATGCCTGGCCGCTGTCGCTGGTCGACACGTCCGATCCCCGCAAGTTCATGATGCGCGGCGCCGGGTGGAAGGTGATGGCGCTGACCTCGCTGTCATGGCTGTTGCCGGTCGAGCTGGATGCCGAAGGGCGCGCGGTAGTGGCGATCCATTACGACCGCGCGATCGCGCCGCGCACGGATTATCAATGCTATGGCGTCGAGGACGCGCGGATCACGCAGGTCGACGGGCGCTATTACATGACGACCTGCTCGGTCAGCCCCGAGCGGCATTCGACCACGCTCTACACCAGCGACGACGCGCTCGACTGGACGCTGGAGGGGATCGTCCTCGACCATCAGAACAAGGACATGCTGATCTTCGAGGGCAAGGTCGGCGACAAGTTCTGCGCGCAGACGCGGCCGCTCGGCGATCTGTATTTCGCCTATCCGCCGGAGTCCGAATGGCGCGCGGGGCCGTCGATCAATCTGGCGACATCGCCCGACGCGCTGCATTGGAAGCCGTACGACAAGCCCGGTATCCGCCCGCATGCGCAGACGATGGCGACCGCGCGCATGGGCGGCGGCGCACCGCCGGTGTTGGCGGAGGTCGGCGGGCAGCGGGGTTGGCTGTCGCTGTGGCATGGCGTCGAGCCGTCGGGCGTGGTCGGTATTTACCGCACCTATTGGACCTTGCTCGACCGCGACGATCCGTCACGCGCACTGGCGACCGATCATGCGCCGCTGCTGGAGCCGGCGCCGGAGCTGCTGAAACCACTGGAAGAGCTGCTGTACGTCACCGATGTCGTGTTCACGACCGGGATCGCCGACGGCGGCGACCATTGGGTGGTGGCGAGCGGCGAGGCCGATCTGGCGTGTCGGATCACGCATGTGCCGAAGGACCGGATCGGGTAGCCGCTCGTCATTGCGAGCGTAGCGAAGCAATCCAGGGCGTCCTGGTCCGGCTCTGGATTGCTTCGCTGCGCTCGCAATGACGATGGACATGAAAAAGGCCCAGAGCGCGCGTGCGCTCCGGACCTTTCAGCATCACGCCGCCGGAGCGGCGCGACGGGTCGGATCAGTTGCTGTCCGAATTGTCGTCGTCGTCGACCGCGATGACGACACCGGCGGCGACCACGGCGGCGGCGAGCACCAGCGCGACGATCGAGCCCGGCGCGGCCAGCTTGCTCTTGCCAGAGGTGGCGGTGCTGGCGCGCGCCGACTTCGCCACCGACAGCGAGGCCGCCGGGCTGGCGGCGGGAGCGGCGAGGGCGGGGGCAGCGGCCAGCGTGAGCGAGGCGGCGGCGGCGAACATGGAAGCGATCTTCATGGGTGCGTCTCCTGTTAGTCGCGGATAACAGGTCAGTCCTTGTCCGGTTCCGCCGCGCAGGGGAAGCGGAAGATGGTGCGTGCCCGCATTTGAGGCGCTATGTGGCGGGTATGTCACAGTCGCTGTTCCTTCTCTACCTGTTCGACATGTTCGACCCGCGCGGGGGCGATCCGTGGAGCCGGCGCGCGGTGCAGCTGATGACGGCGTTTGGCGAGACGGCGCGGCATGTGGTCGCGGCCGACGATTGTCGCGCCGCGCTGCCTGATGGCGTGGCGGGCACGCTGGCGCAGAACCCTCCGCCGCTCTCCGGCGCGGTGTCGGTAGCGCGCTATGAGGCGATCGTGCGCGCGATGCGCGGGCACGATCTGGTGCTCAGCTTCGGCGCGGGCGCGATCGACGCGGTGATGGCGCGGCGCGCTTTCCCGCGCGACACGCCGCCGATCGTCCACCACGAGGACCCGGCGGCGGGGACGAGCGGCGGCAGCGCACGGCTGTATCGCCGCATCGCGCTGGGCGCGGCCGCGGGGCTGGTGGTGGGGGGGCAAGACGCGGCGGTCACGGCGGCGGCGCGCTGGAAGGTCGCCGACGCACGGCTGCACGTCATCCCGGACGGCATCGATTTGTCGGCCTTCGCACGCGCCCCGAATGCGAAGATGGTCGCCGGCTTCCGTCGCAAGCCGGTCGAGGTGGTGATCGGCATTCCGATGGACGGCGCGAGCGACGGCGAACTGGCGTTGCTGGTGCGCGCGGTCGCCGGGCTGGCGGCGCGCTTCCGGCTGGTTGCGATCGGTGACGGTGCGGGGCGCACGACGGTGGAGCGAACGGCGCTGGCGATGGGGATCGACGATCGGCTGGTGCTGCCCGGTGCGCTGGCCCCGACGTCGGCATGGCTAGGCGGTGTCGACGTGCTGCTGCTGCCGATGCGGCTCGGCGCGGCGCTGGCGATCGTCGTCGAGGCGATGGCGGCGGGGGTGCCGGTGATGGCGCTGCGTGGCGGTGCGACCGAAGCGCTGCTCGCCCCGGAGAATAGCGCGTTGCTGTCGCCCCATGCCGCGGAAGTGCCGCTGCGCGATGCGCTTCAGCCGCTGGTCAGTGATGCGACGCTGCGCGCGGCGACCGGGGCGGCGAACCGTGCCCGTGCGGCGGAGCGGCACGACGCGGCGGCGATGATCGCGCGATCGGCCGCCCTCTATTCGCAAGCGATCGGACGACCGGCTTTGCTCGTTTGAGTCGCATTTCGGTCGCGTTGCGGCCCGATTGCTTTATACGGGGCCGCTGCATCACTGGTGAAAACGGGAATTCGCGTGTTCAAGGGGCTGAAGCCGATCGTCTATGCGGGCCGCGAGGTCTGGCCGCTGGTGGAGGGGGGCAAGGGGGTTGCCGCCACCAATCACGCCTCGGCGGGCGCCTGGGCGGCGGCGGGCGGAATCGGCACGGTCTCGGCGGTCAACGCGGACAGCTACGATCCCGACGGCAAGATCATCCCGCAGATCTATCGCGCGCTGACCCGGCGTGAGCGGCACGAGGAACTGATCGCTTACGCGATCGAGGGGGCGGTGCAGCAGGTGCAGCGCGCGTGGGAGATTGCGGGCGGCAAGGGCGCGATCAACATCAACGTGCTGTGGGAAATGGGCGGCGCGCCGCGCGTGCTGCACGGCGTGCTGGAGCGGACGCGCGGGCTGGTGGCCGGCGTCACCTGCGGCGCCGGGATGCCGTACAAGCTGAGCGAGATCGCGGCGTCCTACAACGTCAACTATCTGCCGATCGTCAGCTCGGGCCGCGCGTTCCGCGCATTGTGGAAGCGCGCCTATTCGAAGGCGAGCGAGTGGCTGGCGGCGGTGGTCTACGAGGACCCGTGGCTGGCGGGTGGGCACAACGGCCTGTCGAATGCCGAGGACCCGCTGAAGCCCGAGGATCCCTATCCGCGCGTCAAGGCGCTGCGCGAGACGATGCGCGAGGGCGGCATTCCCGACACCACCCCGATCGTGATGGCGGGCGGCGTCTGGTATCTGCGCGACTGGAACGAGTGGATCGACAATCCCGAACTCGGCCAGATCGCCTTCCAGTACGGCACGCGCCCGCTGCTGACGCAGGAAAGCCCGATCCCCGAGGAATGGAAGGCCAAGCTGACGCAGATTGAGGAGGGCGAGGTGCTGCTGCACCGTTTCTCGCCGACCGGTTTCTATTCGTCGGCGGTGCGCAACCCGTTCCTGCGTTCGCTCGAGGCACGCTCGGAGCGGCAGATCGCCTTCTCGACGCAGGAAGCCGGCGACCATGTCTTCCAGCTCGACGTCGGGGTGAAGGGCAAGAACTTCTGGGTGACGCGCAACGACCTACTGCGCGCACGCGAATGGTTCGGCGCGGGCTTCACCGACGCGCTCAAAACCCCGGACAATACGCTGGTCTTCGTGACGCCGCAGGAGAAGGGCGAGATCCGCAAGGACCAGGCCGATTGCATGGGCTGCCTCAGCCAGTGCCTGTTCTCGAGCTGGGCGGATACCGAAACCAACTCGACCGGGCGGCTCGCCGATCCGCGCAGCTTCTGCATCCAGAAGACGTTGCAGGACATCGCGCACGGCGGCGACACCGACGCGAACCTGATGTTCGCGGGGCACGCGGCGTATAACTTCAAGCGCGATCCGTTCTACTCGAACGGCTTCGTGCCGACCGTCAAGCAGCTCGTCGACCGCATCCTGACCGGCGACTGATGTTCGACGCGGCGCTGGTGCAAGTAGCGACGGCGCTGCGCGACGCGCGCGATCCGTGGTGGGTGATCGGCAGCGCGGCGGTGCGATTGCACGGCGGCGACACGTCGGTCGCCGACATCGACGTGCTGACGAGCGCGCAGGACGCGGAGCGGCTGCTCGAAACGTGGGCGGGCGCGGCGACGATCGGCGGTGCGAGTGATCGCTTCCGGTCGCATCCGTTCGCGCGGCTGGACGGTGCGGCCTTGCCGGTCGAGGTGATGGCCGATCTCGAACTTCGCACGGAGAGCGGCTGGCAGCGGGTGCGGCCGCTGACGCGGGTGGCGCGCGGGGATGTCTTCGTCCCGGATCGCGACGAGTTGAGAGCGATCCTGCGCGCGTTCGGGCGCGGGAAGGATCTGGCACGCGCGGCGTTACTCGACCCGCCGGCCGCGCAACCGACCGATGGTGAGGCGGCATGTGGGCCGGCGCGCGCATGACGCCGTTCCGTCGTTCCGGCACGCTGCCATAACCCGGCGAGGAACAGCCACATGTATCGACGCCATCTTCTGCTCGGCGGCGCGGCCGCGCTGATCGGCGCAGCGCCGCGGCAGGCGCCGATTGCGGCGGCGCTTCGTATGCTCGAACGCCGATCCGGCGGCCGGCTTGGCGTCGGCATCGTCGACACCGCGCGCGGTAGAGCGGAGGGCTGGCGACAGCACGAGCGCTTCACGCAGGCCAGTTCGTTCAAGCTGTCGCTGGCGGCGCTGATCCTTGCCGAGGCGGAGCGGGGACGGCTCGCGCTGGCCGATGTGCTGCGCTGGTCGCGTGACGATCTCCTCCCGCATAGCCCGGTCACCGCAGCGGCCACCGCCGGAGCGCTGCCGATCCGCGAGCTTGCGCGCGCCGCCGTTGTCACCAGCGACAATACCGCCGCCAACGTCCTGCTCCGCAGGATCGGCGGCCCGGCACGCCTGACCGCCTTCTGGCGGTCGACCGGCGATCGCATCAGCCGGCTCGACCGCTACGAGCCGGCGTTGAACGTGACGCCGCCGGGCACGGCCCTCGACACGACCACGCCGGCAGCAATGGCGGGAACCGTCGCCCGGCTGTTGCGCGGCAACGTGCTCCAGCCGGCGAGCCGTGTCGTGCTGAGCGACTGGATGATCGCCGCGGACACCGGGCGACAGCGGCTGCGCGCCGGCTTTCCGGGCGACTGGCGGGCGGGCGACAAGACCGGCACCGGCGGCGGGGCGGGGCATCCGATCTTCGTCGACCTCGCCTTTGCCGCGCCGTGCGGCCGCGCCCCGTTGATCGTGACCGCCTATTTCGAACCGCCGGCCGCGATGCCGTCGGCGGGTGCCGAAGCGGTGCTGGCAGCCGTGGGGCGGCTCGCGGCGGGGATGGCGGGATAGAGGATTCCATCGAAGCTGAAGCGTCATCCGTCAGACTCGCGATGTCATGCCGGACCCGTTCCGGCATCTGTTGCTCCACAAAGACGCGGGCCATTGCTCTTGCGGGGTGGTGGACCCCGGAACCAGTCCGGGATGACGGGATCGCGCTGTTGGACGACCGCCCCATCGGCAGAACGGCGCGCCGCCCCGCCGGGTGACGCGCCGCCAAGGTCATCGACCCGTTTCGCGGCGTCAGTCGACGACGGTGCCCACCACCGCGCCGCCCACGCCGCCGACCGCCGCGCCCTTTTCGACGCTGCCGCCGGTCGCCGCTGCGACACCCGCGCCGCCGGCGCCGCCGATCGCCGCGCCGCGCAACGTCGAGCAGGCCGAGGTCGACACCGCAGCGGCGACGAGCAGGGCGGAAAGTGCGATCTTCTTCATGGCAAAAGCTCCGATTTTCAAATGAATGGCGGCTTAATGCGGCGCAAGGAGCGACGGTTCCGACCAGACATGCTTCGTCACGCATCGCTGCGTCGCGACACAGATTGCAGCGGGGCAACGCTGGCGACATTCGTCCGCAACGTCGCGCGCCGAGGTCGAAGGGGCCATGACGGAGAGCCCGATGCCCCACGACCGCCACGCCGCCTACCACGCCGAACGCGCGCGTGATGAAGCCGTTCGCGCCATGAGCGCCAGCAGCCCCGACGCCGCCGCCATCCATCAGGAGCTATGCCTGCGTTACAGCGGTCGCGTCATCGCCGCGCTGATCCTCGGGGCGGTGGGGAGGGGCGTGGAGTAGACAACCACTTTTGTCGCCCCGGACCCGATCCCGGGTCGCGCTTCTTCTCGACGTCCGGAAACAAAGCGGGGCCGCGGATCAAGTCCGGGGCGACGGCGTGACGAGCGCAATCGCCCCAGTTACGCCCACCCCTCGAGCACCTGATCGGGCGGGCGGTGGCCGTCGGCCCACATGCGGATGTTGGCGATCACCTTCTCGCCCGACGCGACGCGCCCCTCCCATGTCGCCGAGCCCATATGTGGGGTCATGACGACATTGGGCAGCGCGAGCAGCCGCGGGTCGATCTCGGGTTCGTGCCGCCACACGTCGAGCCCGGCGCCGGCGAGCCGGCCGTTCTCTAGCGCCTCGACCAGCGCATCCTCGTCGAGGATGCCGCCGCGGCTGGCGTTGATGATATAGACGTGCGGGCGCAGCAGCGCGATGCGACGCGCGTCGATCAGCTCGCGACTGTCGGCGTTGAGCGGGGTGTGGAGCGTCAGGATGTCGATCGCGCCGAGCAATTCGTCGAGGTTCGGGTGCCAGACCGCGTTCAGCTCCGCCTCGACCACCTTGGGCAGCCGGTGACGGTTGTGATAATGGATCGACAGACCGAAGGCGCGCGCGCGTCGCGCCACCGCCTGGCCGATCCGGCCCATGCCGACGATCCCCAGTGCCTTGCCGCCGATCCGATAGCCGAGCATCCCGCCGGGGCTCCACCCCTTCCACTCGCCGGAGCGGACCAGCTTCTCGCCCTCCGCCAGCCGGCGCGGCACCGAGACGATCAGCGCCATCGTCATGTCGGCGGTGTCCTCGGTCAGCACGCCGGGCGTGTTGGTGACGATGATCCCGCGCGCGCGGGCCGCCTTCAGGTCGATATGGTTCACGCCCGCACCGAAATTCGCGATCAAGCGCAGGCGGGGGCCGGCGCCCCCGATCAGCGCGGCGTCGATCGTGTCGGTCACCGCCGGGACCAGCACGTCGCACTCCGCCATCGCTGCGGCGAGTGCATCGCGCGTCAACGGCACGTCGTCGGCATTGCCGGTCACGTCGAACAATTCGTCCAGCCGGCGCATGACGACATCGGGCAGCGCCCGCGTCACGATCACCTTGGGATGGGCGCAGCGTCGCGTATCGGCCATTCGTCGGGATTGGCGAAGCGGCGCCCATGCGTCAACGGTTGATGCGGCAGGGTCGGCGTGGCTAGAGGGTGGATGTGAACAGGGATCATCTCACCTTCGTGGCGGCGGTGGCGACAGCGTCGTTGCTCGCGCCCGTGCCCGCGGCGGCGGACACCGACGCGAAGAAGCCGCCCTATATCGGCTCGATCGCCGCCTCGCGTGCGCGGATGCGCACCGGGCCGGGGCGCAACTTCCCGGCGAGCTGGATCTATGTCCGCGCCGACCTGCCGGTGCGCGTGCTGGAGGCGTTCAAGGAATGGCGCCGCGTCGAGGACCCGGACGGAACGCAAGGCTGGATGCTCAACGCCTTGCTCAGCAGCCGGCGGACCGCGATCGTGCGCGGGACCGAGCCGGCCGAATTGCGTGACCGGCCCGGCGGGCCGACGATCGTGTGGCGGGTGCAGCCCGGCGTCGTCGGGCGGGTGACCCGCTGCGGCAATGGCTGGTGCCGGTTCGACGTGAAGGGGCAGGCGGGGTTCATCCAGACCGATCGCGTCTGGGGCGTCGCGCCGACTGAGGAATTGCCATGACCTTCCGGCTCGACGGGTTCGACCTCGACGCGTTCATCGCCGCGACTCTGGCCGAGGATCTGGGCGAGGGGGGCGACGTCACCTCCGCCGCGGTGATCCCCGCCGGGGCGCGGTTCGAGGCGGTGATGGACAGCCGCGATGCGATCACGGTGTGCGGGCTGGAGATCGCGGCGGCGTTCTTCCGGCGGCTGGACGCTGGCGCGGCGATCGACCTGCTGGTGCAGGACGGCGACCGTGTCGCGCCGGGCACTGCGCTGATGCGCATCACCGGCAATGCGCGCGCGTTGCTGACCGCCGAACGCTCGGCGCTCAACACCGTCCAGCATCTGTCGGGAATCGCGACGCTGACCGCCGCCTATGTCGATGCGATTGCGGGGAGCGGCGCGACCCTGCTCGACACGCGCAAGACGATCCCCGGACTGCGGCGGCTCGAAAAATATGCGACCCGCACCGGTGGCGCGCAGAACCATCGCATGGGGCTGTGGGACGCCGCGATGATCAAGGACAATCACGTCGCGGTCGCGGGCGGGGTCGGGCCGGCGGCGGCGCTGGCGAAGGCCGCCGGCATCGCGACGATCATCGTCGAGGTCGACCGCATCGACCAGATTGAGCCAGCGATCGCGGCCGGCGCAACACACCTCTTGCTCGACAATATGGGGCCGGACATGCTGCGCACGGCGGTGACGATCGTCGCCGGGCGCGTGCCGACCGAGGCGTCGGGCGGGGTGACGCTGGAGACGATAGGCGCGATCGCGCGCAGCGGCGTGCGCTATGTCAGCGTCGGGCGGATCACCCAGTCGGCCCCCGCCGCCGACATCGGGCTGGACTTTGCAGAGCTATGAGCGAGCGCAGGAAGAAGACGAAGACGAGCAAGCCGGTCGAGAATAAGTCGTTGCGCACGTTCTTCGGCGCGGACGGCCGTCCGGCGTCGATCGTGCGGTTCGAGCGGCTGTATCTCGCGTCTTTCGCGGTATCGCTGGCCGGCTGGGCGTATAGCTGGCAGCAGACTGTCGACCGGCTGGCGCTCGACCCGAAGACCGCCGCCTATGGCTGGTTGCTGCCCGCGGCGCTGCTGCTGAGCTGCGCGATCACGCTGGCGCTTTGGTATCTGGTCGCGCGGCGCGCCAGCCTTGCCGCCAAATGGGTGGTGACGATCCTGACCGGGCTCGCGGCGGTGCGGTTCGCGCTCAACCTGATGGTCGTGGCGCGTGGCAAGGTGCCGGTCGTCGCGCTGTTGCTGTCGGCCGCGATCCTCGCGTTGAGCATCGCGGCGGTGGTGCAACTGTTCCGCGACGATGCGCGCTTGTGGTTCGGCGAAGGGCTGGAGCCCGTGGAAGAAGAAGCATGACGATGACGATGAAGCGCGTGGCGATGCTGGGGGCACTGGTCGCGGTCGCAGCGCCCGGCGTGGCGACAGCGCAGGCGCTGTCGTGCGCGATCCCGGCCGACCTGCCGCGTCCGCACCCCGATCTGCCGTCGGAAAGCCAGCCGGCCCGGCGTCTGCCGATCGGCAGCTATACGCTCGCGATCAGCTGGAGCCCCGAATATTGCCGCACCAGCGGCGACCGGCCGAATGCGCGTTTCCAGTGCGGGAGCAGCAACCGTTTCGGCTTCGTGCTCCACGGGCTGTGGCCGGACGGTGTCGGCAAGGACTGGCCGCAATATTGTCGCGCGACGCCGATCCTGTCGCGGCAGGTGATCCGCCGCCACGTCTGTGCGACACCCTCGCCGCAGCTGATGCAGCATGAATGGGCCAAGCACGGCACCTGCATGGCCGGCTATACGCCCGAGCGGTATTTCACCAAATCGAACGCGATGTTCCACGCGCTGCGCTTCCCCGACATGGCGCGTCTGGCACAGACGCCGCTGACCGCCGGGCGGCTGGCGGCGGCGATCGCCGCCGCCAATCCGGGGCTGCGCGCCGACATGATGCGCGTGACCGGCACGAAGGACGGGGCGCTCGACGAGGTGTGGCTGTGCACCGACCGGCGCTTCCGCTACGCGCGCTGCCCCGCGCATCAGGGCGGGCTCGATCCGGCGGCGCGGATCACGATCACGCCGCCGCGGTGAGTTTCGCCATTGCGAGCGCAGCGAAGCGATCCAGGGTTTCGTGATCCGGCCATGGAATGCTTCGCTGCGCTCGCACTGATGGCGTGGCGCTCGGCCTGATCGTCATTCCCGCGAAGGCGGGAATCCAGAACCTCGGAGGGGTGCGCTTCCATCGACAGTCCTGCGCGTCTGGATTCCCGCCCGCGCGGGAATGACGAACTACCGGACCACATCAAACCAATCTTTAAAAAAAAAGCCGCCGCCCGGCATCCCGGACGGCGGCTTTTTCACGTCAGGCGCGTGGCCTGAACGAGGATCACTCCTCGTTCAGATACTCGCCCGCGTCGGCGTCGGTGCCGGTGCCCGAGGGGACGACCGCGGCGAGCGGATCGCTGCCGGTGCCGACGTCCTCGCGCGGGCTGCGCTGTTCCTCGGCGGCGCGGGTCTGCGACGCCGTACCCGCCGAACCCGCCGCGATCATCGCTTCCTGCAACTTGCGCTGCTGGACGCGCAACGCCGCATCGCGCGACGAGGCTGCCACACGCAGGCGGTTCATGCCTGCGCCGGTGCCCGCCGGGATCAGCCGCCCGACGATCACATTCTCCTTGAGGCCCATCAGCGTGTCCTGCTTGCCCTGGACCGCCGCCTCGGTGAGGACGCGGGTGGTTTCCTGGAACGACGCCGCCGAGATGAAGCTGCGGGTTTGCAGCGACGCCTTGGTGATGCCCAGCAGGACCGGCTTGCCCGCCGCGCGCGCCTGACCGTCCTCCAGCTTCTCGTTGATCGCGTCCATTTCCTCGCGATCGACCTGCTCGCCCACCAGCAAGGTGGTCTCACCGGACTCGATGATCTCGACCTTCTGCAGCATCTGACGAACGATCGTCTCGATGTGCTTGTCGTTGATCTTCACGCCCTGCAGTCGATAGACTTCCTGGATTTCGCTGACGAGATATTCGGCCAGCGGCTCGATCCCCATCGTCTCCAGAATGTCGTGCGGGTTGGGCGAGCCGCCGATCAGGTTGTCGCCACGCTTGACGTAGTCGCCTTCCTGAACGTCGATCACCTTCGACTTCGGCACCAGATACTCGACGACCTCGCCGCCATCCTCGGGCTGGATGCCGATCTTGCGCTTCGCCTTATAGTCCTTGCCGAACACCACCCGGCCGGAAACCTTGGCGATGATCGCCGCTTCCTTCGGGATGCGCGCCTCGAACAGCTCGGCGACACGCGGCAGACCGCCGGTGATGTCGCGGGTCTTGGCGCTTTCGCGCGCGACACGCGCCAGCACGTCGCCGGCATGGACGGTGGCATTGTCCTCGACCGACAGCACCGCGCCCGGCGCCAGCAGGTAGCGTGCCGCCTCGCCCGAGCCCTCGTCGAGCAGGGTCATGCGCGGACGCAGATCCTCCTTCGACTTGGTGGTCGCACGATATTCGATCACCACGCGCTGCGCGATGCCGGTCGCTTCGTCGACCTGCTCGGTGAGCGTCTTGCCCTCGATCAGGTCCTGGAACTTCACGGTGCCGCCGGTTTCCGTGATCACCGGCATGGTGAACGGATCCCATTCCGCCATCCGGTCGCCCTTGCTGATGATGTGGCCATCATCGAACATGACGTACGCGCCGTACGGAATCTTGTGCACCGCCAGCTCGCGACCGTCCATGTCGACGATCGCGATCTCGCCCGAACGGCTGAGCACCACGCGACGGCCGCGCTGATCCTCGATCAGGCGCAGGTCGCGGAACTCGACCGTACCGTCGACCGGCGATTCGAGGTTCGACTGCTCGTTGAGCTGCGCCGCACCACCGATGTGGAAGGTCCGCATCGTCAGCTGCGTACCCGGCTCACCGATCGACTGCGCCGCGATCACGCCGACCGCCTCGCCGATGTTGACCGGCGTACCGCGCGCGAGGTCACGCCCGTAGCACTTGCCGCACACGCCGACCTTGCTCTCGCAGACCAGCGGCGAGCGGATCTTCATCGCCGGGATGCCCAGCGCCTCGATCTGCGCCACCATCGGCTCGTCGAGCAGCGTGCCGATCGGGATGACGACCTTGCCGGTCTTGGCATCCACGACATCCTCAGCCGTCGTACGGCCCAGGATACGCTCGCCCAGCGAGGCGATCGTCGAACCGCCCTGCACGATCGCCTTCATCTCGAGCGCGCGCTCGGTGCCGCAATCCAGCTCGACGATCGTGCAGTCCTGCGACACGTCGACCAGACGGCGGGTGAGATATCCCGAGTTCGCGGTCTTCAACGCCGTATCCGCGAGGCCCTTACGCGCGCCATGGGTGGAGTTGAAATATTCGAGGACGGTCAGACCTTCCTTGAAGTTCGAAATGATCGGCGTTTCGATGATCTCGCCCGACGGCTTGGCCATCAGGCCGCGCATCCCGGCGAGCTGCTTGATCTGCGCGGGGCTACCACGCGCGCCCGAGTGCGCCATCATGTAGATCGAGTTGATGTCGCGCTCGCGGCCGACCATCGGGCCGTCCTCGTAATGGCGCACCGCCTTGATCTCGTTCATCATCGAGTTCGCGACCTGATCGCCGCAACGGCTCCAGGCGTCGATGACCTTGTTGTACTTCTCCTGCTGCGTGATCAGGCCGTCCTGATATTGCTGCTCGAAGTCCTTCACGAGATCACGGGTCTCGTCGACCAGCTTGTCCTTGTCCGGCGCGATCAGCATGTCGTCCTTGCCGAACGAGATGCCGGCGCGGAACGCGTGACGGAAGCCCAGTGCCATGATCGCGTCGGCGAACAGCACCGTCTCCTTCTGGCCGGTGTGACGATAGACCTCGTCGATCACCTCGCCGACGTCCTTCTTGGTCAGCACGCGGTTGACGACGTCGAACGGGACCTTGTGGCTCTTGGGCAGGCACTCGCCCAGCAACATGCGACCCGGGGTGGTCTCATACCGCTTGAGATACTGGTTGCCCTGTTCGTCGGTCTGCGGAACGCGGCTGACGATCTTGGTGTGGAGCGTCACGGCGCCGGCGAACAGCGCCTGATGCACCTCGGCCATGTCGCCCAGCAACATGCCTTCGCCGGGCTCGTTCTGCTTCTCGAGCGACAGGTAATACAGACCCAGCACCATGTCCTGCGACGGCACGATGATCGGCTTGCCGTTGGCGGGGGACAGGATGTTGTTGGTCGACATCATCAGGACGCGCGCTTCCAACTGCGCTTCGAGCGACAGCGGGACGTGCACGGCCATCTGGTCACCGTCGAAGTCGGCGTTGAACGCCGAGCAGACCAGCGGGTGGAGCTGGATCGCTTTGCCCTCGATCAGCACGGGCTCGAACGCCTGGATGCCGAGGCGGTGGAGCGTCGGCGCGCGGTTGAGCAGCACCGGATGCTCGCGGATTACCTCGTCAAGGATGTCCCAGACTTCCTTGCGCTCCTTCTCGACCCACTTCTTCGCCTGCTTCAGCGTCATGCTGAGGCCCTTGGCGTCGAGGCGCGCGTAGATGAACGGCTTGAACAGCTCGAGCGCCATCTTCTTGGGCAGCCCGCATTGGTGCAGCTTCAGCTCCGGACCAGTGACGATCACCGAACGGCCCGAATAGTCGACGCGCTTGCCGAGCAGGTTCTGGCGGAAGCGGCCCTGCTTGCCCTTGAGCATGTCGGACAGCGACTTCAGCGGACGCTTGTTGGCGCCCGTGATCGTGCGGCCGCGACGGCCGTTGTCGAACAGCGCGTCGACCGCTTCCTGCAACATGCGCTTTTCGTTGCGGACGATGATGTCCGGCGCACGCAGCTCCATTAGGCGCTTCAGGCGGTTGTTGCGGTTGATGACGCGGCGGTACAGGTCGTTGAGATCCGACGTCGCGAAGCGGCCGCCGTCCAGCGGCACCAGCGGGCGCAGCTCGGGCGGGATGACCGGCACGACCTCGAGGATCATCCACTCCGGACGGTTGCCGGATTCGAGGAAGCTCTCGACGACCTTCAGGCGCTTGATGATCTTCTTGGGCTTCAGCTCCGACTTGGTCGTCGCCAGCTCTTCGAGCAGTTGCACCTTCTCGCCCTCGAGATCGAGGCTTTCGAGCATGATGCGGACCGCCTCGGCGCCGATCCCGGCCGAGAAGGCGTCTTCGCCATATTCGTCCTGCGCCTCGAGCAGCTCATCCTCGGTAAGCAGCTGATACTTCTCGAGCGGGGTCAGGCCCGGCTCGATGACGATATACGCCTCGAAGTACAGCACGCGCTCGAGCTGCTTGAGCTGCATGTCGAGCAGCAGGCCGATGCGGCTCGGCAGCGACTTCAGGAACCAGATGTGCGCGACCGGCGCGGCGAGTTCGATATGGCCCATCCGCTCGCGGCGGACCTTCGACACCGTGACCTCGACACCGCACTTCTCGCAGACGATGCCCTTGTACTTCATGCGCTTGTACTTGCCGCACAGGCATTCGTAATCCTTGATCGGACCGAAGATGCGCGCGCAGAACAGGCCGTCACGCTCGGGCTTGAACGTGCGATAGTTGATCGTCTCGGGCTTCTTGATCTCGCCGAACGACCACGAGCGGATCTTGTCCGGCGACGCGATCCCGATCTGGATCTGGTCGAAGGTCTCCGCCTTCGCGAGCGGATTGGCGAAATTGGTCAGTTCGTTCATCTTGAACTCCTTAGCCCCTCTCCTTCAGGGGAGGGGTTGGGGTGGGGGCCGCACAAGCGGACCACCCCGGAAATTGTTCAGGGCACAGCCCCACCCCTAGCCCCTCCCCTGAAGGGGAGGGGGACAGGGCTGGTTACTCCGCGGCCTCGGCCATGCCGTCGCCTTCCGCCTCTTCCATCGACTTGAGGTCGACGTTGAGACCCAGCGAGCGCATTTCCTTGACGAGCACGTTGAAGCTCTCCGGGATGCCGGCCTCGAACGTGTCGTCACCCTTGACGATCGCCTCATAGACCTTGGTGCGGCCGACCACGTCGTCGGACTTCACCGTCAGCATTTCCTGGAGCGTGTACGCCGCGCCATACGCCTGGAGCGCCCAGACTTCCATTTCGCCGAAGCGCTGGCCGCCGAACTGCGCCTTGCCGCCCAGCGGCTGCTGGGTGACGAGCGAGTACGGCCCGATCGACCGGGCGTGGATCTTGTCATCCACGAGGTGGTGCAGCTTGAGCATGTAGATGATGCCCACCGTCACCTTGCGGTCGAACTTGTCGCCGGTGCGCCCGTCGAACAGGTCCGACTGGCCCGACGGATCGAGACCCGCCAGCTCCAGCATGTCGGACACGTCACGCTCCACCGCGCCGTCGAACACCGGGGTGCCCATCGGGACGCCGGGCGTCAGGTTCTGCGCCAGCTCGACGATCTCGTTCGCGTCACGCGAGTCGATGTCGTCGAGATAGTGCTCACCATAGACGGTGCGCAGCCGGTCCTTGACCGCGTCGGGCATGTCGCCCGCCTTGGCGTCCGGATTGGCCTCGCGCCAGTCCTCCAGCGCGTGCTTGATCTGCTGACCAAGTCCGCGCGCTGCCCAGCCGAGGTGCGTCTCGAAGATCTGCCCGACGTTCATGCGCGACGGCACGCCCAGCGGGTTGAGCACGAGATCGACCGGCGTCCCATCGGCGAGGAACGGCATGTCCTCCGCCGGCAGGATGCGGCTGATGACGCCCTTGTTGCCGTGACGGCCGGCCATCTTGTCGCCCGGCTGCAGCTTGCGCTTCACCGCTACGAACACCTTGACCATCTTCAGCACGCCCGGTGGCAGCTCGTCGCCGCGCTCCAGCTTCTCGCGGCGATCCTCGAACTTGTCGCGGATGCGCTTGGCCGCCTCGTCATACTGGCCCTTCACGGCCTCGAGGTTCGACTGGACCGCATCGTCGGCCACCGCGAACTTCCACCATTCGTGGCGTTCGACGCTGTCCAGCACCTCCATGTCGATGGTCACGCCCTTCTTGACGCCCTTCGGCGCCGCGGTCGCGACCTGACCCAGCAGCATCTCGCGCAGACGCGACCAGGTCGCGCGGTTGAGGATCGTGCGCTCGTCGTCCGAGTCCTTCTTCAGGCGCTCGATCTCCTCGCGCTCGATCGCCATTGCACGCTCGTCCTTGTCGATGCCGTGGCGATTGAAGACGCGCACGTCGACGATCGTGCCCGCAACACCCGGCGGCAGGCGCAGCGACGTGTCGCGCACGTCCGACGCCTTCTCACCGAAGATCGCGCGGAGCAGCTTCTCTTCCGGCGTCATCGGGCTCTCGCCCTTCGGCGTGATCTTGCCGACCAGGATGTCGCCCGGCTCCACTTCGGCGCCGACATAGACGATGCCCGCCTCGTCGAGGTTGCGCAGCGCTTCCTCGCCGACGTTCGGGATGTCGCGGGTGATGTCCTCCGGCCCGAGCTTCGTGTCGCGGGCCATCACCTCGAACTCGTCGATGTGGATCGACGTGAACACGTCGTCCTTCACGATCCGCTCGCTGATGAGGATCGAGTCCTCGTAGTTGTAGCCGTTCCACGGCATGAACGCGACGAGCGCGTTGCGGCCGAGCGCCAGCTCGCCGAACTCGGTCGACGGGCCATCGGCGATGCAGTCACCCGCGTTGACCACGTCGCCCACCTTCACCAGCGGACGCTGGTTGATGCAGGTCGACTGGTTCGAACGCTGGAACTTCATCAGCGTGTAGATGTCGACGCCCGACTTGCCGGCATCGACCTCGCCGGTCGCGCGGACCACGATACGCGCCGCATCGACCTGGTCGACGATGCCCGCCCGCTTAGCCGAGATCGCCGCGCCCGAATCGCGCGCCACGGTCTCTTCCATGCCGGTGCCGACGAACGGCGCCTCGGCGCGCACCAGCGGCACCGCCTGACGCTGCATGTTCGAGCCCATCAGCGCGCGGTTGGCGTCGTCGTTCTCGAGGAACGGGATCAGCGACGCCGCGACCGATACGAGCTGCTTCGGCGACACGTCCATCAGCGTCACCGTTTCCGGCAGCGCCATCAGGAACTCGCCCGCCTGCCGCGCGGAGACCAGCTCCTCGGCGAACGAACCGTCCTCGTTCAGCTCCGCCGACGCCTGCGCGACGGTGTGCTTCTGCTCTTCCATCGCCGACAGATAGACGACGTCGCCCGTCACCTTGCCGTCGATGATCTTGCGGTACGGCGTCTCGATGAAGCCATACTTGTTGACGCGCGCGAAGGTCGACAGCGAGTTGATCAGACCGATGTTCGGGCCTTCCGGCGTCTCGATCGGGCAGATGCGGCCATAATGCGTTGGGTGAACGTCGCGGACCTCGAAGCCCGCGCGCTCACGCGTCAGGCCGCCCGGCCCGAGCGCCGAGACGCGACGCTTGTGCGTCACTTCGGACAGCGGATTGGTCTGGTCCATGAACTGCGACAGCTGCGACGACCCGAAGAACTCGCGCACCGCGGCGACCGCGGGCTTGGCGTTGATCAGGTCGTTCGGCATCACCGTCGAGACGTCGACCGACGACATGCGCTCCTTCACGGCGCGTTCCATGCGGAGCAGGCCGACGCGATACTGGTTCTCCAGCAGCTCGCCCACCGAACGCACGCGACGGTTGCCGAGATTGTCGATATCGTCGATCTCGCCCTTGCCGTCCTTCAGGTCGACCAGCGTCTTGACCACCGCGAGGATGTCCTCGGTGCGCAGCGTCGTCACCGTGTCCTCGGCGTCGAGGTCGAGGCGCATGTTCAGCTTGACGCGGCCCACCGCCGACAGGTCGTAGCGGTCCGGATCGAAGAACAGCCCTGCGAAGAGCGACTCCGCCGTCTCCAGCGTCGGCGGTTCGCCGGGGCGCATCACGCGATAGATGTCCGACAGCGCCTGCTCGCGCTCCTCGGCCTTGTCGGCCTTGAGCGTGTTGCGGATCCACGGACCCGTCGCGACATGGTCGATGTCGAGCAGCTCGATGCGGTCGATCCCCGCCTTGTCGAGCTTCTCGAGGCTCTCCGGCCCGATCTCGTCACCGGCCTCGACGTAGATCTCGCCGGTCGCCTCGTTGATGAGGTCATAGGCGCTGTACCGGCCGTAGATTTCCTCGGTCGGGATCAGCAGCGTCTCGAGACCGTCCTTGCCGGCCTTGTTCGCCGCGCGCGGGGTGATCTTGGTGCCGGCGGCGAAGATCACTTCGCCCGACTTGGCGTCGACGATGTCGAACGTCGGCTTCACGCCGCGCCAGCTTTCCGCCTGGAACGGGATCTGCCAGCCGCCCCCCTCCACATTACTAGCGCCGCGCACGAAGGTGAGGCGGTTGTAGAAATGGTTGAGGATTTCCTCGCCGTTCATCCCCAGCGCGTACAGCAGCGCGGTGACCGGCAGCTTGCGCTTACGGTCGATACGGACGTTGACGATGTCCTTGGCGTCGAACTCGAAATCCAGCCACGAGCCCCGATACGGGATCACGCGCGCCGCGAACAGATACTTGCCCGAGGCGTGCGTCTTACCGCGATCGTGATCGAACAGCACGCCCGGCGAACGGTGCATCTGGCTGACGATGACGCGCTCGGTGCCGTTGATGAAGAAGGTGCCGTTCTCGGTCATGAGCGGCATGTCGCCCATGTAGACATCCTGCTCCTTGATATCGAGCACCGAGCGGGTTTCCGTATCCGGATCCACCTCGAACACGATCAGGCGCAGCGTGACGCGCATCGGCGCCGCGTAGGTGATGCCGCGCTGACGGCATTCCTCGACGTCGAACTTCGGCGGCTCCAGCTCGTAATTGACGAAGTCCAGCTCGGCGGTGCCGGCGAAGTCGCGGATCGGGAACACGCTGCGCAGCGTCTTCTCGAGCCCCGAGACATAGCCGATCGAAGCGTCGGAGCGTAGAAACTGTTCGTAGCTCTCGCGCTGGACCTCGATCAGGTTCGGCATCTGCACGACTTCGTGGATGTTGCCGAAAACCTTGCGGATGCGACGCTTGCGCGTGCCCGCCTTTTCGGTCCGCGCGGTGCCCGCGTCGATCGGATTGGTCGCCATAGGAGCTTGTGCCTCGTCAGCCGTCAAAATGCAGGCGCAGGGTGGAACGAAGAAAAGCCGATCGCAGAGATGCGTCGGCTTTCAGCGTCCTGAACCGCGGCTTCCCAATCCGATCGACACGCTGCGCAAGGCGCGCCGTTTCCCGGAAGCTGTGGTGATGGAGCGGATATAGGAGCGCGCAGGGGGCGTGTCAAACCGCACCGGCAAGGGCAGCCGGAAAGGCTCGAGCCTGTGCCGGCGACTCCGTCATGCCGGACGTGTTCCGGCATCCACCGCGCCGCATGAGCGACACCTCTGCGAATGTCCGGACGTCGTCCCCAATGCCCCGTCACCCCGGACCCTTCGACAAGCTCAGGAGAGCCTTGTTCCGGGGTCCACTGTTCCTCGAACTCATTGGCTT
This sequence comes from Sphingomonas phyllosphaerae, assembly GCA_036946405.1. Classification (NCBI taxonomy): domain Bacteria; kingdom Pseudomonadati; phylum Pseudomonadota; class Alphaproteobacteria; order Sphingomonadales; family Sphingomonadaceae; genus Sphingomonas; species Sphingomonas phyllosphaerae. The sequence continues at coordinate 1,918,581 of JAQIJC010000001.1, forward strand.
GCGGGTTCGCGGAGCGGTGGATGCCGGAACGAGTCCGGCATGACGGTCGCGCGGCAAGGTAGCGCGCACGGAAAAGGGGCGGCACCTGCGAAGGTGTCGCCCCTTTTTCTGCTGGCGGCCACGTCATGGGGTTAAACCCCATGACGTCGAACGAGCGGGCTTGGGCCGCTCGTCGGCCGGCCTTGTGGCGGGGCGGGCCGTGGCCCGTCTCCGCCGCTGCGGCTTACTTCAGCTCGACGGTCGCGCCGGCTTCTTCCAGCTGCTTCTTGACCTTCTCGGCCTCGTCCTTGCTCACGCCTTCCTTGACGGGCTTCGGCGCGCCTTCGACGAGCGCCTTGGCTTCGGTCAGGCCCAGGCCGGTGATCGCGCGGACTTCCTTGATGACGTTGATCTTCTTGCCACCGTCGCCGGTCAGGATCACGTCGAACTCGGTCTTCTCTTCAGCGGCCGGGGCGCCAGCGCCGCCGCCAGCTGCCGGCGCAGCCGCAACCGCCGCAGCGGCCGAGACGCCCCACTTCTCTTCGAGCAGCTTCGAGAGCTCGGCGGCCTCGAGGACGGTCAGCTCGCTCAGCTGGTCAACCAGCGCGTTCAGGTCTGCCATGATCTTACTTCCTATCTAAAACGGGGACAGGTGCCCCAAATTCCAAACATCAACAGGATGCCGCCCGAAATCAGGCCGCCTCCTTCTCCGAATAAGCTGCCAGCACGCGCGCGATCTGCGCGGCCGGGGCCTGGGTGATGGTCGCCAGCTTCGTGGCAGGCGCCACGATCAGGCCGACGATCTTCGCACGCAGCTCGTCCAGCGACGGCAGCGTGGCCAGTGCCTGCACGCCCGCCACGTCGAGCGGGGTCGTGCCCATCGCACCGCCGACGATCTCGAACTTGTCGGTCGTCTTGGCGAATTCGGCGGCGACCTTGGCGGCCGCGACCGGATCGGTCGAGGTCGCCAGGCCGACCGGACCGGTCAGCATGTCGCTGATCGAGCCGTAATCGGTGCCGTCGAGTGCGATCCTGGCAAGCTTGTTCTTCGAGACCTTGTAGGTCGCGCCGGCGTCCCGCATACGGTTGCGCAAGTCGGTCGACTGCGCCACCGTCATCCCCAGGTTGCGGGTGACGACCACCACGGCAACCTCGGAGAAGGTACGGTTGAGCTCGGCGACGGCCGCGGTCTTCTGACTACGATCCATGCCATTCTCCACATTGGGAAGGAACGTGCCGAAACACGCAGCCCTTCCGGATACGAACCGCCGGCCGCGCGGATGCGCGAACGGCGGCATTGTCCAGCGATGGGGAAAATGACCGGCGGCCGGCCGCACGATGATCGTGCCAGCGCGGGGAGCGTCGATCCTGTCCCCGTCTCGGCGGGGAATTAAGGCCCGAGGGGCCACCCGCTGTCTCGGACGGTGTGCCATGCCCGCGAGCGGTCCGGCGACGCGGCGGCCTATAGCGGATCGCGGCGGCCGGTCAAGTGCGAACGGCGTGTCACGTATCTGACGCCGAACTGTCGTGCCGGCGTCGTCGAACGTTCACGGCGGTGCCTTTCTTCGCCGCGATAGCCGCCGGAAGGAACCAAATCGGGGAACGCCAAAATGACCAGCCTGCGCCACGACGACATGATCGTCTTCACCGACGGCGACGTCGACACCAATCCGTCCACCACCACCACGCTCGGCGAGCTGGTCGAGCAGCGTTACTCGCGCCGCCAGATGATGGGCGGGATGAGCGCGATGACCACCGCCGCCTTCGGTGCGTCGATGCTCACGGGCTGCGGGTCGGACGACAACAAGAGCGACGTCATCACGGTGTCGGACGGCACCACCGTCCAGACGCAGGGCGGCCGGGTCGTGACGCTGACCGCCACCGCCAGCAGCAACGCCAAGACCACGAGCTGGTCGCAAGTGAGCGGTCCCAGCGTCGCGCTTACGACCAGCGGCACCTCGGTCAGCTTCGTCGCGCCGAACGTCTCCACGCCGACGAACGTCGTGCTGGCCTTCACCGCCACCGGCGGCGCCGGTTCGAGCACCGAGCGCTCGACCGTCGTCATCAGTCCGGCGACGCTGGACTTCACCGCGGTCGCCAAGAACAAGAACGATATCGTGACGGTGCCGAGCGGCTATACCGCCTCGGTCCTGTATCGGCTCGGCGACCCGCTCGCCAGCAGCGTCGCGGCCTATGCCAATGACGGCACCGACAGCAATTTCGCGCAGCGGGCCGGCGACAACCATGACGGCATGAGCTTCTTCGGCCTCGCCGCCAGCGGCACCACCCCCGATGCCAGCAACAGCACGCGCGGGCTGCTGGTGCTGAACCACGAATATATCAACCCGAACTATCTGCACGCCGCCGGGCAGACGATCGTCAACGGCGTCCGCACCGTCGAGGCCGAGGTCATCAAGGAGATCGAGGCACATGGCGTCTCGGTCGTCGAGGTCACCCGCGCCGGCAACACCGGCGCGTGGAGCTATGTCCAGGCCAGCAGCCTGAACCGCCGCGTCACCCCGAACACGCCGGTCGCGTTCAGCGGCCCGGTGAAGGGCGACGCGATGCTGCGCACCGTCTATTCGAAGGACGGCACCACCGGCCGCGGCACGATCAACAATTGCGCGAACGGCGCGCTGCCGTGGGGCGACTACGCGACCTGCGAGGAGAATTGGGCGGGCTATTTCCGACGCGACACCGGCGACGCCGCGGTGCGCGTCGCCGCCGGCAACACCAAGCAGAACGTTTCGCTGTCGCGCTACGGCATCGGCGAAGCGGCGAAGGGCAACCACCTGTGGTCGACGGTGACGCCGGCCGATGCCACCAGCACCGTCTATCGCCGCTGGAACGCGACCGCCTCGGCGTCGCTGGCGGCGGACGGCACCGCCGATTTCCGCAACGAGCCGTACACCTTCGGTTGGGTGCTCGAGATCGATCCGTTCAATCCGGCCTCGACTCCGCGCAAGCGTACCGCGCTCGGCCGCATGGCGCATGAAGGCGTGATGCCGGGCCGGGTGATCGCGGGCGTCAAGCCGGCGTTCTACATGGGCGACGATGGCCGGAACGAATATATCTACAAGTTCGTCTCGGCCACCGCCTGGTCGGCAGCGGACGCGACCCCGTCGGATCGCCTCGCCACCGGCGACAAGTACCTCGACACCGGCACGCTGTACGTCGCCAAGTTCAACGCCGACGGCACCGGGCAGTGGCTGCCGCTGGTGTTCGGCCAGAACGGGCTCGACGCCAACAACACGCGCTATCCGTTCGCCAATCAGGCCGACGTGCTCGCCAATGCGCGGCTAGCGGGTGACGCGCTCGGTGCGACGCCGATGGACCGCCCGGAATGGACCGCGGTGAACCCGGTCAACGGCGAGATGTATTGCACGCTGACCAACAATTCGAACCGTGTCGGCGTCCCGACCAGCAGCAACCAGCGCGCGATCGATCCCGCCAACCCCCGTGCCTATGTCGACACCCGCACCGACGCCAAGACCAACTCGGGCAATGCCAACGGCCATATCGTCCGGCTGCGCGAAGCCAATGACTCGACCGAATCGCTGACCTTCACCTGGGACGTCTATGCGTTCGGCGCGCGCTCGGGGGCGGATGCGGCGAACGTCAACCTGTCGGGGCTCGACGACACCAACGACTTCTCGTCGCCGGACGGCCTGTGGTTCGGGCTGCCGACCAACGCGGGCGGGCAGGTGTCGCCGCTGCTGTTCGTCGAAACCGACGACAGCGCCTATACCGACGTGACCAACTGCATGTTGCTGATCGGCATGCCCGGTCGCGTCGGCGACGGCACGACCAAGTCCGTCACCAGCTCCGTGGGCGGGACCGCCACCACCACCGCGCGGATCGGTGCGAAGCCCGGCGCGAAGCTCAAGCGCTTCCTGGTCGGTCCGAAGGAGTGCGAGATCACCGGCATCACCTCGACCGCCGATGGCCGCTCGATCTTCATCAACATTCAGCATCCGGGTGAAGACGGCGGTTACAACAACATCACCTCGCACTGGCCGCAGACGCAGGCGACCGGCACCGGCACCGGCCGTCCGCGCTCGGCCACGGTGGTCATCACCAAGAACGACGGCGGGGTGGTCGGGCTGTAACGTCCGCAGCCGATGTGAAGACGGCGACTGTAGCGGAAGGGCTACGGTCGCCGTTTGCGTCTTTCGTCATTCCCGCGCAGGCGGAAATCCAGACGCGCAAGTTCGCGTGAATGGCCTTCACGTCAGCGGTTCTGGATTCCCGCCTACGCGGGAATGACGGAATGGCTGCGCGGCAATGACAGCTGGTGCGTAAATGCGGTCTTCTTAGCGCCGCGGACGCGGCCCCCCACGCGGCGCACCACCACCGCCGTGCCGTCGCTGCGGTGGGCCGCCGGCGTTGCGGATCGGGGTGGCGCCGCTCGGCATCCGCTCGATCCGGATGCCGCTCTCGTCCTCGCCATCGGCATTGGCGGTCGCCTTCACCGCCGCGGCGAAGCGTGCGGCGAGGGCGCTCGGCACCTGGAACTGCGTCTCGGTCGCGCCGATGCGGATCGCGCCGATCTCGGCCTTGGTGACGTGCCCGCGGCGGCACAGCAGCGGCAGCACCCAGCGCGGATCGGCATTCTGCCGCCGCCCGACGTTCATGTGGAACCACACCACGTCGTCGAAGCCGTCGCGATGCCCCTTCTGCTGGCGCTCGGTCATCTCGCTGCGATCGGCGAGTTCCTCGGGCGCAGGCAGCGACGCGCGCTGCGCCGCGACCAGCGCCGCCGCGATTTCCTCGGGGCTGCGCTGCTTGAGCAGTTCCGCCGCCAGCGCCTGATCGTCGTCGTCGACCTCGACCGGCGCGAGCAGCCGCTCCAGCAACCGCTCGCGGTCCTTGGCGCGGATCGCCTCGGCGCTCGGTACATCGCCCCACTCGGCGGCGATCCGTGCGCCGCGCAGCATCATCTCGACCCGGCGACGGCGCGGATAGGGGACGATCAGCACCGCGGTGCCCTTCTTGCCCGCGCGCCCGGTGCGGCCCGAGCGGTGCTGCAACACCTCGGCATCGCGCGGCATCTCGACGTGGATGACGAGGCTGAGCGTCGGCAGGTCGATCCCGCGCGCGGCGACGTCGGTCGCCACGCACACCCGCGCGCGGCGATCGCGCAACGCCTGCAACGCATGGTTGCGCTCGTTCTGCGAATGCTCGCCCGACAGCGCGACCGCCGCGAAACCGCGCTCGACCAGCCCGGCGTGGAGATGCCGGACATTGTCGCGCGTCGCGCAGAACAGGATCGCGGTTTCCGCCTCGTAGAAACGCAGCAGGTTGATGACGGCGTGCTCGATCTCGGACGGCGAGACGGTCACCGCGCGATAGGTGATGTCGCCGTGCCCGCGCTGCTCGCTGACCGTCGAGATGCGCAGCGCGTCGCGCTGGTACGCCTTGGCCAGCGCGACGATCGGGCGCGGCAGCGTGGCGGAGAAGAGCAGCGTGCGGCGCTCGGTCGGCGTCTGGTCGAGCAGTGCCTGCAGATCGTCGCGGAAGCCCATGTCGAGCATCTCGTCCGCTTCGTCGAGCACCGCGGCGCGGATCTGCGACAGGTTGAGCGCGCCGCGTTCGGCATGGTCGCGCAATCGGCCGGGGGTTCCGACGACGATATGCGCGCCGTGATTGAGCGCGCGACGCTCACGGCTGGCGTCCATCCCGCCGACGCAGGTCGCGATGCGCGCGCCCGCGTAGAGCCACGTCAGTTCCTTGGCGACCTGCAACGCCAGTTCGCGCGTCGGCGCGATCACCAGCGCGAGCGGCGGGCCGGCGACCGGCAGATTGCCGTCCTCGCCCAGCAATTGCTCGGCCATCGCAAGGCCGAAGGCGACTGTCTTGCCGGAGCCGGTCTGTGCGGACACGAGCAGGTCGCGGCCATGCGCGACCTCGGCGGTCACCTCGGCCTGAACGGGAGTGAGCGCGGTGTAACCACGCGTGGCGAGCGCGCTGGCGAGCGCGGGGGGGAGATTCGGAAAGTCCATGAAGGCTCCCACATGGACCTTTCAGCCGACAATTGCCAGTGGGAACGCAGGGGACGGCGTCGCGTTGCGACAGCACTCCTGCCCATCATGGAATTTTCATATGACGCCTCCCGCCGATCCGGTCTGGTTCATCACCGGTTGCTCGACCGGTTTCGGTCGCGAACTGGCGAAGCTGGTGCTCGCGAGAGGCTGGCGCGTGGTAGCGACCGCGCGCGATGCGGCGCGGGTTGCGGACCTCGCGTCGGGTCACGACGATCGGCTGCTCGCGCTGGCGCTCGACGTCACCGATGCGTCCGCGATCACCGCTGCGGTGAAGGTCGCCGAGGATCGCTTCGGCCGCGTCGACGTGCTCGTGAACAACGCCGGCTATGGCTACCAGTCGAGCGTCGAGGAGGGCGAGGAGCATGAGATCCGCGCGCAATTCGACGCGAACGTCTTCGGCCTGTTCGCGATGACGCGCGCGGTGCTGCCCGGGATGCGTGCGCGCCGGCAGGGCGCGATCGTCAACATCACCTCGGTCGCCGGGCTCGTCGGCTTCCCGTCGTCGGGCTATTATGCCGCCTCGAAACATGCGGTGGAGGGCTTCTCCGACGCGCTCGCCGCCGAGGTCGCGCCGCTCGGCATTTCCGTGACCTGTGTCGAGCCGGGGCCGTTCCGCACCGACTGGGCGGGCCGCTCGCTGCGCCAGACCGAGAGCCACATCGCCGATTATGCCGATACCGCCGCGGCACGGATGGCGACCACCAAGGGCTATTCGGGCAACCAGCCGGGCGACCCGGTGCGCGCGGGCGAGGCGATGATCGCCGCGGTAATGCGCGAGGCGCCGCCGCGGCATCTGGTGCTCGGCAAATGGGGCTATGATGCGGTGACCGAGCGGTTGCGCGCGCGGGTCGCGGAGATCGAGGGGCTGCGCGACGAAGCGCTCGGCGCTGACTACCCCGACGCTACCAGCGGTAGTTGAAACTGACGCTGATCCGCTCGGCCTTGGCGGTGCTGGTCATCACCTCGTGCCGCAGCCAGCTTTCCCACAGGAACAGCGCGCCGTCGCGCGGCTCGGCATAGACGAACGTGCCGTCGCGCGGCGGGGCGGCCATCAGCATCGGCAGCCGCGGGTCCTCCAGCTTCAGCGCCCCCGACCCTTCGGGCACCGCGACATAGAAGGTGCCGGAGACGACGCTGTGCGGGTGCAGGTGCCCGGAATGCGTGCCGCCCGGCTTCATGACATTGACCCACAGGCTGTCGAGCTTGAGCCTGCGCCCGCCGAGATCGAACCCGGCTTCTTTGGCGAAGGCGGCGACATGGCGGTCGAGCAGCTTTTTGAGGTCGGCGAACACCGGATCGCGCATCGGCAGATCGTTGAGCGAGGCGTAGCTGGTGTACCCGCGATAGCCATGCGCCTTCGACCAGCGCTTCCCCGCGACATCCTCGTCCGCCAGCGCGCGGCACGAGGTGTCGAGGTCGGCGAGCAGATCGGCGTCGGCGACATCGGCTTCGTAGAACAGGGTCGGGAAGAGCTGGCGGGTCGGCATGATGGGGGTCCTTACGACGGTTTTCGCGACGCCGCGACCTTTCCCGCCGTTCGTGCTGAGCTTGTCGAAGCACGGGCCCGGCACACGCCCTTCGACAAGCTCAGGGCGAACGGAAGGGGGCGCTCACCCCAACCGCAGCGCCACGTCATTCATGAACCGCACGTCGTCCCCCTGCGCGAGCCACGCCGCCTCCGCGGCCAGCGCGCCCAGCACGTCGCTCAATGCGTCGATCTCGCTCTTGGCGTAATTGCCGAGCACGTGGCCGGTCACGCGATCCTTGTGCCCGGGATGCCCGATCCCGATCCGCACGCGGCGGAAGTCCGCACCCAGATGCTGGTCGATCGAGCGCAGCCCGTTATGCCCGGCGGTGCCGCCGCCCTGCTTCACCTTGACCTTCATCGGCGCGAGGTCGAGTTCGTCGTGGAAGACGGTCAGCGCGTCGGTGCCGAGCTTGTAGAAGCGCAGCGCCTCGCCGACCGAGCGGCCGCTGTCGTTCATGAAGGTCGCGGGCTTGAGCAGCAGCACCTTGGTCGTGCCGATCCGGCCTTCCTGCAACCAGCCCTGGAATTTCTTTGACGGCGCAGCAAAGCCATGGACCTCGGCGATCGCGTCGACCGCCATGAAGCCGACATTGTGGCGGTGCATCGCATATTGCGCGCCCGGATTGCCGAGCCCCACCCACAAGTGCATCGCTGATCCTTCTCTCCAAAAGCAAAGGGCAGGGGAGCGTCGCCGCTGCCCTGCCCCCGAAGATGGTCCGCACGAAACCGGCGGACCGGCGATTACTCGCCCTTGTCCTCGCCTTCGCCGGCTTCCTCGGCGGCTTCGGCAGCCTGCGCCTCGGCGACTTCGGCGTCGGCCTGCTCGTCCGCTGCGGTCGGGACGGTCGGCGCCACCAGCGTGGCGACAGCGACCTCGCCCTCAGCGGCCGGCTTCGCGCCCTTCGGCAGCTTCAGGTCGGAGATGTGGATCGTGTCGCCGATCTCGAGACCCTTGAGCGAAACGGTGATCTCGCTGGGGATGTCGGCGGCGTCGACGACCAGCTCGACGTCATGCTGGACGATGTTGAGCACGCCATTGCCCTTCTTGATGCCCGGCGCGTCGTCCTCGTCGGTGAACACGACCGGCACCGCGATCGTCACGGTCTCGTGCTCGCCGATGCGCAGGAAGTCGACGTGCGTCGGACGGTCGGTGACCGGGTGGAACGCCACGTCCTTGGCCAGCGTGCGCGTGCCGTCGACCATGATGACCGAGTTCATGAAGTGGCCGGTCATCAGCGCCTTGACGAGTGCCTTCTCCTCGAGATGGATCGAGGTCGGCTCCTTGTTCTGGCCATAGATCACGGCGGGGACGCGGCCGTCGCGACGGAGTGCACGGGAGGCTCCCTTGCCAACCCGGTCACGCGTCTCGGCTGCGAGCGTAATGGTGTCGCTCATCTCAAATGCTCCGAAATACGGTGATATGCTTTCCGGACCACGCCTCCAGGGATGACCATGACCGGAAGCCCGCGCGCTTAGCCGGGCAGGGCGGGAAATGCAATATACGCCGTCATACACCATCGCCCCCCCCACGCCGTCGCCCCTGCGAAGGCAGGGGCCCATGTCTGCATCGTCGCGCATCAAGGTCTGACACAAAGCGATCGGGCTATGTGTCCAAGTCGCACGAGCACGACACAGCCATAGGCCCCTGCCTCCGCAGGGGCGACGATACGTGGGCGACGGCATCCTACGGCCTCAATACGTCACCCGCACCGCCTTCAGCTTGTACGCCCCCAGCTGGTCCTGCACGCTGCCCGCGCCGGCCAGATGCCCGGCGCCGACGGCGATGAACACCGTCCCCGGCCGCGTCATCCGCTCCGCGATCCACGCCGCCCATTGCTTGTTGCGGTCGGTGAGCAGCACCTTCGCGACCTCGGGCGAGTCCTTCAGCGACTCGTTCATCTCCTTCGCCACGCCCTCGGGCTCGCCGCTCGCCCACGCATCGACCAGCGTCGTGAAGGTCGCATCGACCTTGGGCAGCTCGTCGAGCGTGCTCTCCAGCAACTGCACCTGCGCAGGCTTTGACAGCTTGCCGAACACGCCCAATTGCCCCTCGAACGTCTCCAGCCCGACGACCGGCTTGCCCGCCGCCTTCGCCGCGTCGGTCAGCACCTTCTCCGGTCCGTTCGCCGGATCATAGCCGAGCTGGCGTACCGGCAGCAGCGACAGCGTCACCGCCGCGAACCATGGACGCATCTTCTCGTACACCGCGGGCTGGACCTGCCCGTCGCCCATCGCCTTGGCGAAGGCGGCGCGATAATTGGGTGACAGCTGCTGCGTCAGCGGCGTGCCGTTCGGGTCGAAGGCGGCGGCGCTCACCACGCGCTGCTGCGTGGCGGCGTCGGGCTCGACCATCTCCAGCACCAATGTCTGCGAGCGGTCGAACGCGCTCTTCACCGCCTCGTCGAACCACGACAGCCCCGGCTTCAGGACATGGATCGTCCCGAACAGATAGATGGTCGTGTCCTTGTCCTTGACCACCCACAAGGCGGGATCGGCATCCTGCGCCGTCGCGGCGGGCGCGGGGGCCGGCTGCGCACAGGCGGGCAGCGGCAAGGCGAGCAACAGCGCGAACAGCGGAGCGGTGATCTTCATGGCGCTCTCCATGCCGAGCCCCAACACGAAAGGGAAGCGTCACCCTTTTGTTGATTCCGTGCTGCCCTTGCGCCACAGGCTCGGCCCTGTGACCGACACCATGACCGACATCAGCGCTCCCCGCCCGCTCAGCTTTCAGGCGATGATCCTGCGGCTCCACCAATATTGGTCGGAGCGCGGCTGTGCGATCCTCCAGCCCTATGACATGGAAATGGGGGCCGGCACCTTCCACCCCGCCACCACGCTGCGCGCGCTGGGGCCGGAGACGTGGAACGCCGCCTATGTCCAGCCGTGCCGCCGCCCGACCGACGGCCGCTATGGCGAGAACCCCAACCGGCTCCAGCATTATTACCAATATCAGGTGATCCTGAAGCCGAGCCCGCCCGATCTGCAGGAACTGTATCTCGGCAGCCTCGCCGCGATCGGCGTCGATACCGGGCTGCACGACATCCGCTTCGTCGAGGACGATTGGGAGAGCCCGACGCTCGGCGCCTGGGGGCTGGGCTGGGAGGTCTGGTGCGACGGGATGGAGGTGACGCAATTCACCTATTTCCAGCAGATGGGCGGGTTCGACATGAAGCCGGTCGCGGGCGAGTTGACCTACGGGCTCGAACGGCTGGCGATGTATATCCAGAACGTCGACAACGTCTACGATCTGGCGTTCAACGATGCCGGCGTGTCGTACGGCGACGTGTTCCTCGACAACGAGCGGCAGATGTCGACGTGGAATTTCGAGGTCGCCGACACCGACGCCTTGTTCGACCTGTTCAGGAAGGCCGCGGCCGAGTGCGAGCGTAGCCTTGAGGCGAAGCTGCCGATCCCCGCCTATGAACAGGCGATCAAGGCCAGCCACACTTTCAACCTGTTGCAGGCGCGCGGCGTGATCTCGGTCGCCGAGCGGCAGGCGTATATCGGCCGCGTCCGCGATCTCGCGAAGGCGGCGTGCGCCGCATATATGGAAAAGAACGGGTGGGCGGCGTGAGCGATTTTCTTCTCGAACTCCGCTCGGAGGAAATCCCGGCGCGGATGCAGGGCAAGGCGCGCGAGGATCTCGCGCGGCTGTTCGCAGCCGAGCTGGCGAAGGCCGGGCTCACCGCCGCCGCGACCGTTACCTATGCGACGCCGCGCCGCCTGGCGCTGATCCTGCGCGACCTGCCCGACGCCACGCAGGCGGTCAGCGAGGAAGTGAAGGGCCCGCGCGCCTCCGCGCCGCCGCAGGCGCTGGAAGGCTTCCTCCGCAAGACCGGACTGACCGCCGGGCAGCTTACCGAGCGTGACGGCGTGCTCTACGCGATCACCGAAAAGCCCGGCCGTGCGACCGCCGAATTGCTCGCCGAGGCGGTCCCGGCGGTAATCCGCGCCTTCCCGTGGCCGAAGTCGATGCGCTGGGGCGCGGCCTCACTGTCGACCGAGAGCCTGCGCTGGGTGCGCCCGCTGCAGGGCATCGTCGCCCTGTTCGGCGAAGAGGTCGTGCCGGTGTCGATCGCCGGGGTCGAGAGCGGCGCGGCAACGCTAGGGCACCGCTTCCACCATCCCGGCGCGATCACGATCGGCTCGGCGGCGGATTATGTCGAGAAGCTGCGCGCCTGCCACGTCATCGTCGACCAGGACGAGCGCGCCGCGCTGATCCGCGACCGCGCCACCGCGCTCGCCGCCGAAGCGGGCTTGGTGCTGGTCGAGGACGAGGGGCTGGTCGCCGAGAACGCCGGGCTGACCGAATGGCCGGTGCCGCTGCTCGGCCGCTTCGACGAGGATTTCCTGTCGGTCCCGCCCGAGGTTATCCAGCTGACCGCGCGGGTGAATCAGAAATATTTCGTGTGCCGCGGTGCTGACGGCAAGCTGGCGAATGCGTTTGTCTGTACCGCTAACATCGACGCGCACGACGGCGGCGCGAAGATCGTCGAGGGCAACCGCAAGGTGCTCGCCGCCCGGCTGAGCGACGCGCGCTTCTTCTACGACACCGATCTGAAGGTGCCGCTGGCGGAGCAGGCGACGAAGCTCGACCGGATCGTCTTCCACGAGAAGCTGGGAACGGTGGCGGATAAGGTCGAGCGCGTCGCCAAGCTGGCGCGCTGGCTGGTGGAAGAGGGTGTCATTAAGCCCTCTCCCCTCAGGGGAGAGGGTGTGGGTGAGGGGCCGGTGTCTCAGCGAGAGCCCGGTCTCGATGAGATACCAACCCCTCACCAGGGTCGGGTGAACGATGCCCCGCATCGTTCAGTCCATGCTGGGAGCATGGACGACCCGACCCTCCCTCTCCCCGCAGGGGAGAGGGAGCAACTCGCCGCTAAAGCCGAACGCGCCGCCCGACTCGCAAAGGCCGATCTCGTCACCGGCATGGTCGGCGAGTTCCCCGAATTGCAGGGCCTGATGGGCGGCTATTACGCCGCCGCGCAGGGCGAGGACGAAGCGGTCGCGAACGCGATCCGCGACCATTACAAGCCCGTCGGGCAGGGCGACGAGGTGCCGACCGATCCGGTGACGGTGGCGGTGGCGCTGGCGGACAAGCTTGACAGCCTCCAGCAGTTCTTCGCGATCGGACAGGCGCCGACCGGTTCGAAGGACCCGTTCGCGCTTCGTCGCTCGGCGCTGGGTGTCATCCGCCTGATGACCGAAAACAACCTGCGCTATCGTGTGCCGGCCGACCTGCTCGACTTCTTCGCCGACCGCCTCAAGGTTCAGCAACGAGAGGCCGGCGTCCGCCACGACCTGATCGACGCGGTCTTCGCACTCGGCGGCGAGGACGATCTCGTCCGTCTGCTCGCCCGCGTCCGCGCGCTCCAGTCGTTCATCGGCACCGACGACGGCGCGAACCTGCTCGCCGGCTACAAGCGCGCCGCCAACATCCTGAAGAAAGAAAACGTCCCCGTCGCCCCTGCGCAGGCAGGGGCCCATGTCTCTCTCGATCAGTCGGTGTCGTCCGAGGGAACCCACAACCCCCTGTCCTACACGCCCGAAAAGGACGAAGCTGCGCTGATCGCCGCGCTCGACGCCGCCGAGCCCGCCGCGGCGCAGGCGATCGCGCGCGAGGATTTCGAGGGCGCGATGGCCGCGCTCGCGACACTCCGCGCGCCAATTGATGCGTTTTTTGATAGCGTTACCGTCAACGACAAGGATGAGGAAAAGCGTAAAACACGTTTAATCCTGCTGGCGCGCATCCGCGCCGCAGTGCACAAGGTCGCCGATTTCTCGAGAATCGAGGGCTGACGACAAACCGCGCCAGCGTCTCAACTTTCGCAACATTCGCGTAGGCAATCGACGCGAGATCAAGGACTTGGCACGATGACCCAGCGTTACGTCTATCGCTTCGGTGGCGGCGTCTCCGACGGGGGCAAGGGCGACAAGAACCTGCTCGGCGGCAAGGGCGCGAACCTCGCCGAGATGGCGTCGATCGACCTGCCGGTGCCGCCCGGCTTCACGATCTCGACCGCAATGTGCGCGCGTTACTATGAGGAAGGCGAGCGCTTCCCCGACTCGCTGAAGGCCGAGGTCGCCGAGGGGATCGCGCATATCGAGCGCGTGACCGGCAAGCGGTTTGGCGACGCCGCCGATCCGCTTTTGGTGTCGGTGCGGTCGGGCGCGCGGGTGTCGATGCCGGGGATGATGGACACCGTCCTCAACCTCGGGCTCAACGACCAGACGGTCGAGGGGCTGGCGACGGCGAGCGGCGACGAACGCTTCGCCTGGGACAGCTATCGCCGCTTCATCCAGATGTATTCGGACGTGGTGCTCGAACTCGACCACGGCGCGTTCGAGGAAGCGCTGGAGATCGCCAAGGAAGACCGCGGCTACACGCTCGATACCGAGCTGTCGGCGGCGGACTGGCGCGAACTGGTCGCCGAATACAAGCGGCTGGTCGAGCAGGAATGGGGCAAGCCGTTCCCGCAGGACGTGCATGACCAGCTGTGGGGCGCGGTCGGCGCGGTGTTCGGCTCGTGGCAGTCGGAGCGCGCCAAGGTCTATCGCCGCCTCAACCATATCCCCGGCGACTGGGGCACCGCGGTCAACGTGCAGGCGATGGTGTTCGGCAACATGGGCGACACCAGCGCGACCGGCGTCGCCTTCACCCGCGATCCCGCCAAGGGCGACCGCGCTTATTACGGCGAATTCCTCATCAATGCGCAGGGCGAGGACGTCGTCGCTGGCATCCGCACCCCGCAATATCTGACCAAAGCGGCGCGCGAGGAAGCCGGCGCCAAGCCGCTGTCGATGGAAGAGGCGCTGCCGGAGGTCTATACCGAGCTGGCGGCGGTCTTCGACAAGCTCGAGACGCACTACCGCGACATGCAGGACATCGAGTTCACGGTCGAGCGCGGCAAATTGTGGATGCTCCAGACCCGCTCGGGCAAGCGCACCGCCAAGGCCGCGCTCAAGATCGCGGTCGAGATGGCGAGCGAGGGACTTATCACGCGCGAGGAAGCGATCGCGCGTGTCGAGCCGCAGGCGCTCGACCAGTTGCTCCACCCTACGCTCGATCCCGAGGCGGCGCGCGACGTGCTGACCAAGGGGCTGCCCGCCTCGCCGGGTGCGGCAAGCGGGCTGGTGGTGTTCGACGCCGACACCGCCGAGCGGATGGCGGCGGACGGCAAGGCGGTGATCCTCGTCCGTACCGAGACCAGCCCCGAGGACATCCACGGGATGCACGCCGCAAAGGGCATTCTCACCGCGCGGGGCGGGATGACCAGCCACGCCGCGGTGGTGGCGCGCGGAATGGGGCGGCCGTGCGTGTCGGGCGCTGGCTCGCTGGCGATCTCCGCCAAGGACAAGGTGTTGCGCGTTGGTGCCCGCGAGGTGCGCGAGGGCGAGACGCTGACGATCGACGGCGCGACCGGCGAGGTGATGGTCGGCGAGGTGGCGACGATCCAGCTCGAGCTGGCCGGCGATTTCGGGACGTTGATGGAATGGGCTGACGGCGTGCGCCGTCTCAAGGTCCGCGCCAATGCCGAGACGCCGCTCGATTGCCGCACCGCGCGCGATTTCGGTGCGGAGGGCGTCGGGCTGTGCCGCACCGAACATATGTTCTTCGACGCGGCGCGGATCACCGCGGTGCGCCAGATGATCCTTGCCGAGGATGAGGCGGGGCGGAGGGCGGCGCTGGAGAAGCTGCTCCCCGAACAGCGCGCCGATTTCACCGCGATCTTCGAGGTGATGGCGGGGCTGCCGGTGACGGTGCGATTGCTCGACCCGCCGCTCCACGAATTCCTGCCGCACGAGGAAAACGAATTCGCCGAGGTCGCGCGTGCGACCGGGCTGTCGGTCGACCAGCTGAAGCGCCGCGCGGCCGAGCTGCACGAATTCAACCCGATGCTCGGGCATCGTGGCTGCCGGCTGGGCGTGACCTATCCCGAAATCTACGAGATGCAGGCGCGCGCGATCTTCGAGGCGGCGATCGACGTTGCCGAGAAATCCGGCGAGGCGCCGATCCCCGAGGTGATGATCCCGCTGGTCGGCACCAAGCGCGAGCTGGAGTTGATGAAGATCGTCGTCGACGCCGCCGCCAAAGCGGTATTCGCCGAGCGCGGGCGGACGCTCGACTATCTGGTCGGTACGATGATCGAGCTGCCGCGCGCGGCGTTGCGCGCGGGCGAGATCGCCGAGGCGGGCGAGTTCTTCTCGTTCGGCACCAACGACCTGACGCAGACGACGCTGGGCGTCAGCCGCGACGATGCCAGCCGCTTTCTCGGCGCCTATGTGGAAAAGGGCATCTACGCGCGCGACCCGTTCGTCAGCCTTGATGTCGAGGGGGTCGGCGAACTGGTCGAGATCGCCGCCGAGCGCGGGCGCAAGACCCGCCCCGGCATCAAGCTGGGTATCTGCGGCGAGCACGGCGGCGATCCGGCATCGATCGCCTTTTGCGAACAGGTCGGGCTCGATTACGTCTCGGCGTCGCCCTACCGCGTACCGATCGCACGATTGGCGGCGGCGCAGGCGGCGCTGAAGGCCCACGCCTGACGTAGCGGCCGGGCGCGCGGCCATACAAAACCTTGATCCCGCGGGAACCATCCGCGGGGGTGGCGCGGTTTCGCCCGACTTGCCCGATCAGGAGTTACGTATGAGCATCGCTTCGGCACTCGGCCTTGGCGGCCGAAAGGTCCGCTACGCTATCGTCGGGCTCGGCGACATTTCGCAGGAAGCGTTGATGCCGGGTGTGTCGCATACCGGCAATTCGACGATGACCGCGCTCGTGTCGGGCGATCCCGAGAAGCTGGACAAGCTGGGTAAACATTACGGCATCAAGCATCTTTATAGCTACGATCAGTTTCCGGCACTGCTGGCATCGGGCGAGATCGATGCGATCTATCTCGCCACCCCCAATTGGCGACACGCGGAATTCGCGGTGCCGGCGCTTGAGGCGGGCATCCATGTGTTGAGCGAAAAGCCGCTCGACGTGTCGTCCGAGAAGGCGCGCGAGATCATGGCGGCTGCCGACAGGGGCAAGGCGAAGCTGATGACCGCCTACCGCCTGCATTTCGAGCCGGCGACGCTCGACGCGATCCGGCGGATACGGGCCGGCGAACTGGGCGAGCTGATCGCCTTCACCGCCTGTTTCACGCAGATGGTCGATCCCGCCAACCATCGCGTGACCAACGGGATCGAGGCGGGGCCGTTGTTCGACATGGCACCCTATCCGATCAACGCGATCCGCTATCTGTTCGGGGCCGAACCGCTCGAGGTGGTGTCGGCGGTCGCGACGCGCCATCCGGACGCGGGGTTCGGTGACCTCGACGACACTTTTGCGGTGACGCTGCGGATGCCGGGGAGCCGCCTCGCGCAATTCACGGTCAGCTATTATGCCAATAACGTCGACATCCTGACGATCGCCGGCACCAAGGGCTCGATCCAGATGGATCCGGCCTTCGGCTTCGGCCAGGGTCTCGCGCATCGTCGTCGTATCGGTGAAAAGGACAGTGCGGAGACGTTCAAGGCCACCGACCAGTTCGGCGGCGAGCTGAAATATTTCTCCGACTGCATCCTAGAGGATCGCCTGCCTGAGCCCGACGGCGAAGAGGGGCTTGCCGACTTGCTGGTGATCGAGGCGATCGTCGCGGCGCTCGAGACGAAGCAGGCGGTGAAGATCGCCTCGGTCGGGCGCACGCGGCGGATCGATCCCGATGTTCAAGAGCAGACGCTGCGGGCGGTGTCGGCGCCCGATCCTGTCAACGCCGCCCCACCGACCGGTGACTGATCGAGTTCTGGCGACGAAAGGATCGGTCATGTCCGACGCGAAGCAGCCGTTGGCGCAGCATACGGCGATCGTCACCGGGGCGAGTTCGGGGATCGGGCTCGCCGTGGCCGACGCGCTGGCGGGCGCGGGGGCGGCGGTCGTGATCAACTACCGGTCCGATCGCGACAGTGCCGAGGCGCTCGCCGCGCGGATCGTCGCGCGCGGCGGGCAGGGGATCTCCGTGCAGGCGGACGTGTCCGACGAGGCGGACGTCGTGCGGTTGTTCGACGCTGCTGCCGAGGCATTCGGGCGCGTCGACGTGCTGGTGTCCAACTCGGGCGTGCAGAAGGATGCGGCGATCGCCGACCTGTCGCTCGCCGACTGGAATGCCGTCATCGACATCAATCTGACCGGCCAGTTTCTTTGCGCGCGCGAAGCGGTGCGTCGCTTCCGTGCGCAGCCCGCGGCAGCGCGCCCGGCGCGCAGCGCGGGAACCATCATTGCGATGAGTTCGGTCCACGAGGTCATCCCATGGGCCGGGCACGTCAATTATGCCGCCGCCAAGGGCGGTATCCGGATGCTGACGCGCTCGCTGGCGCAGGAGGTGGCGGGGGACGCCATCCGCGTCAACGCCATCGCGCCGGGCGCCATCCGCACTCCGATCAACAAGGACGCGTGGGAGAGCGACGCGGCGCTCGAGAAGCTGCTGCGGCTGATCCCGTACGGGCGGATCGGCGAGCCGGAGGACGTCGCGCGCGCCGCGGTCTGGCTGGCATCGGATGCGGCGGATTACGTCACGGGGACGACGTTGTTCGTCGACGGCGGCATGTCGCTCTACCCTGAATTCCGCGACAATGGATAGCCGCGGCGGCACCGTGCCGGCGCTGCGCAGCATCGGCGATCACGGGATCATCGGCGATCTCGAAACCACCGCGCTCGTCGCGCGCGACGGGACGATCGACTATCTGTGCTGGCCCTCGCTCGATAGTCCGACGGTGTTCGCCGATCTGCTCGATGGCGAGGGCGGGGCATTCTCGATCCGGCCGGATCTCGCCGAACCTGAGGTGATGCAGCTCTATATTCCCGACACGAACGTCCTGATGACGCGGTGGATGGCGGAGGATGGCAGCGCCGAACTGGTCGATCTGATGCCGCATCCCGAGGCGCGCGTGCATCCCGATCGCGGCGCGCGCTGCGTGATCCGGCGGGTCACGGTAACGCGCGGGACGATCACGTTCGCCGCGTCGTGCGCGCCGCGCTTCGATTATGCGCGTGAGGTGCCGCAGGTCGCACCGATCGACGGCGGGGTGCGCTTTGCCGGTAAGGATCTGGCGATGCGGTTGCTGGCGTCGGTGCCGCTCGGCTGCGACGACGGGCGCGCGGCGACCGACTTCACCTTGGCCGCGGGGCAGAGCGCCTGGTTCGTCTTGGGCGAAGACACGCTCGTCGCGCCCGACGACGCGCTGATCGAGGCGGAAGTGATATCGACCACCGCGGCGTGGCGGCGCTGGGTGGGGCGCTCGACGTATACCGGACGGTGGCGCGAGGACATGCTGCGGTCGGCACTGGCGCTCAAGTTGCTGACATCGGCGCGGCATGGCTCGATCGCGGCGGCGGCGACCTTTTCGTTGCCCGAGGCGACCGGCGCGGGACGCAATTGGGATTATCGCGCGACGTGGATCAGGGATGCGTCCTTCACCGTCTACGCGTTCATGCGGCTGGGTTTCATCGAGGAAGCCGAGCATTTTCGCCGCTGGGCCGGTGCGCGCGTGATGGCGGCAGGACCCGACGACCCCATCCGTATCATGTATGCGCTCGACGGTAGCGAGGCGGCTGACGAGCAGGAACTGCCGCATCTGGCGGGCTATGCCGGCAGCAGACCGGTGCGGATCGGCAACGCAGCGCACGCGCAAAGCCAGCTCGATATCTTCGGCGAATTGCTGGACAGCGTTTACCTGTCGAACAAATACGGCGCGGCGATCAGCCACGATGGCTGGCTGCACCTCTGCAATGTCGTCGATTACGTCATCGCGCATTGGGAAGCGCCCGACGCCGGCATCTGGGAGATGCGCGGCGAGCCCCGCCATTTCCTGCATTCACGGGTAATGTGCTGGGTGGCGCTCGATCGCGCGATCCGGCTGGCCAAGAAGCGCTCGTTGCCTGCGCCTTTGGTCGCCTGGGCGGAAAGCCGCGATGCGATCGTCGCGGATGTCTGGGCGAACTTCCGCCATCCCGAACACGGTTATTTCGTCCAGTCGCGTGGCGGCACCGAGCTGGACGCGGCGTTGCTGATGATGCCGCTGGTGCGGTTCGTGTCGTCGACCGATCCAGTGTGGCTGAAGACGCTCGACGCGATCGGCACGCACTTGCGCGACGATGGGCTGATCTACCGCTATTGCAACGCCGACGGGCTGGAAGGAGGGGAGGGGGCGTTCACCACCTGCACCTTCTGGTACGCCGAATGCCTTGCGCGCGCCGGCCGCACCGACGAGGCGCAATTGGTGCTCGCCAAGGGAATGGCCTATGCCAATCCGCTCGGGCTGTTTTCGGAAGAGCTGGATCGACGTGGCCAGCCGCTCGGCAACTTCCCGCAGGCGCTGACGCATCTCGCCTTCATCAGCGCGGCCTATTTCACCGACCGATGCCTCGATCCGCGCTATCGACCGAACTGGCAGCCGTGACCGCCTGACACGAACGGCGCTACGATCCCACCTTTCGCCCGCGAGCGTTGGGTTCGCCTTCGATGCGTAGCGGCGCCAGCAACGTCGCCAGCAGCTCGACATGCGGTGCCGAGCGTAGGAAGCGAGCGATCGTCGTCACGCCACCGACGGCATTCGGCTGTTGAAGGCAGGCCATGCCGTCCGCCCGTCTGCCGGTGCCGAGCAGCGCCAGAGCCCGCGCCGCCACGATCGGGCCGTGCCCTGGTAGATGCTGCTCGGCTTCGAGGAGGGGCACGACTGCATCGTCATACCTGCCGGACAGCAGCAGACAGAGCCCCATGCCGGTCAGCGCGAGTGGCCTGACCCCCGAACGCGGATGGAGGCCGAGCGCCGCTTCGAAGCGTAGCAGGCCGCGGGCCGTCCGTCCGGCTGCGAGGTCAACCCAGCCGCCCCAGAACAACGTGGTCGCCGAGCGTGGCTGAATCTTCAACGCTCGCTCGATATGATGATCGGCGAGCGCAACGTCGCCCGACAGCGCCAGGATCGTACCGGCGGCATAGCCGAGCACGACAGGGTCATTCCCGCCGTGGCGCATCGCATGCTCGTGGAGCGCGAGCGCACGCGCCCGTGCGGTGGCCGCATCGTCGGCCCACGAAATCGCGTGGCAGAAGGCCGCGAGCGACGATGCCCATGCATTGTCCGGCTCGACGTCGAGTACCTGCTCGGCCAGTCTTGCTGCCTGCACGATGGAGTCGCGATCGAAGCTTCGCAGGAGCGCGCTGGCACGCCAATAAAGGCGACAGGCGTCGTCAGGCGCGAGGGGGCCATGCACGGCCTTTTGCCGCTCCGCCTGCTCGATCGACGCATCGACAAGCAGCGACACCGCCTCGCCGATGCGGTCCTGAAAGGCGAAGAGTTCGGCCAGATTGCCGTCGAACCGCTCGGCCCAGACTTGCTCTCCCGCCACGCCATCGATCAGCCTGACGTTCACGCGCACGTCGCCCCCGCACCGTTGAATGCCACCTTCGAGGAGATAGCGCACCTTCAACTCGCGACAGAGTTGTGCGCGGTCGGCACATTTTGCAGGGGGTGGCAGCCCGCCCCTTACGACCGACAGCGTCGAAAAGCGTGACAGCGCGACGCCGATTTCGTCGGTAATGCCTTCGCCGACCGCGTCGGCCAGAATGTCGCACGCGGAGGAAAGGCGAAGCACCGCAACCGACGGCCGCACGTGCATCGCGACCGGGGCGTCGTCGCAGGAAGGGGCCGCCGATCCGCTGTCCTTCGCGACACCGGGCGTCTGGCGAGCGCGAGCCTCCCGCGACGCGCGACCGACGACCTCCGTGATCCACAACCGCTGCTCGCGGAGCCAGTCTTCGAAAGGTTCCTCGCCGGGCAAGTCGATGCCTTCGAGCAATTCGTCGGGCACGGCGCTTGTCGCGCCCCCGGTCGCTGCCAACTCCCGTTCAAGCTCGCGAACGTCGACGATCAGGTCGACCAGATTGAGCCGCACGCGCGAATGGCAGGTTTCCAGCAGGTGACCGGCGTCGGCGGCGACGAGCTGCGTCCGAAGATTCGCCAGTTCGCGCCGAAGGCTGGCGCGGCCTTGTTGGACCGGACGGTTCGACCAGAGATGGTTCTGGAGCCACGCGCGATCCCGCTCACCGGCCCGTGCCATTGCGACGAGCGAGAGCAGGGCCACGGACTTGCGGCTCGGGATCGCCACGCGCGCGCCGGATGGCGCGAACAGCGCGAATGGCCCGAGCAACCTGAGTCGAAAAACTCCCCCCACCTGTCAGAGCCCCCCTCTGCGGTTTGCACAAGGCTAGCAGCTACTTTGCTGAACGCCATCGCTTTTTCACGCCTGGCGGACTCCGCATTCACGCGTTGCGGTTGAGTCTGGTGCATGTCCTCCACCCGGGCGACGGAGGGGGAAGTCGGATGCTGGGGGCGGAAAGCAAGCGACCTGTACGGGCCGGACGACGACGCCGGCCGCTGATGGCAGTGGCTCTGTCTGTCGCTCTGGCGGGCTGCGCGGGAAACGCGATCGTGCTCGACCGCGGGCAGGACGTGTCCGTCGCCGGGGCGGCGGCAGCACGGGATGTGCGCGCCTATCTGGACCGGGTCCAGCAGCAAAACCTTGCCACGAACGTCGCGCTCGTCGCCAGCGATCCGGGCTGCGAATGGGGCGACAAGATCCGCATCGCCGTGCGGGATCGCTTCGTGACCGGCGAAATGGTCCGGTCGATGTGTCTGGCGCGCGGAGCGCCCGTACCGCCGGGCTACAGCGCGTTCGATCTCCCCATCGCGCCGATCAGCAAGCGGACGCTCGAGCCGACATTGGCGCTGGTGGTGGCAATGTCGGAATATCTGGAAATTCTCGACACCATCCTGCAGGTCAAGACGCCCGACGTCGCGAAGGACGTCGCGGAGCTGAAAGGGCACATCGCAGACGCGAGAACCACGGCGCAGGCGGTGGGGGTGCAGCTGCCCGAGCTGAAGAGCCTGTCGGACGCACAGGTAAAGGCCGCCACCGACCTGCTGCAACTCGCGACCGATCTTTCCGTCGAGCAAGCCAAGGCGCGACGGCTTCGACGGCTCGAGGCCGACAATGCGGGTCGACTCGACACCGTCGTCGCCTCGCTCAAGGCCCAGATCATGGAATGGCAAACGGTCTGGGCGAAACCCGACCTGCAGCACGCCGCGCAGGCTTATGCGATCGCCGAACGCGCTCCGTGGCGGCCGCAGGATTTCGAGAGCAGGCGCGTGCTCATCGTCGGTCTTGTCGAAGCGCGGCGTGCCGCCGACTCGGCCGACGCGCTGGGGGCAGCGCTGACCGGGTCGCTGGACCGGGTGCTCGATGCGCAGCGCGACCTGCGCCGGGTTCTCGCCGGCAAATTCAATGAAAAGGAGAAGCGCGAGCGCGCCGCGCTCGTTCGCAAGCGGCTCTGGCGGGCATTCACTGCCGTCGGCGCGATCGTCTCGGCATTCTGAGGGGAGGAGAGCATGGCAAGCGTTGCTCAGGTGGTGGCTGCGGCCGGGACGGTGTCGGACGCCATGTACGCCATGTCCGGGCGGGCCTTGGATTTCGACCGGCGGCAGATCGTCCTTACGCATCATCTGCGGCTCGTCACCGTCATGCGCGACTTCTCGGCGTCGCCGGCGCATGGTGGCGACTCGCCCACCTATGATCCTTTGGTGACCCTGTGCCGCGACGCCACGACGGTGGTGGGCGCGGCCGATCCGCAAGACGATCGGTCGCTCAACGCCGCCTTGACGGCATGTGACAAGGCGGCCGCGGCGATCGACGTGGCGACCAGCCGGACCGTCGCGAACGCCGCCGGGGAGCCGCGTGGCAAATGGGCGCTGCGTGGAGCGCTGCGGGTCGGCCCTGAAGGGCGCGGCGGGATGGCGGCGCAGGGCGCGCCCGGCGAAGCGGGCGGACGCGAGCAGATGCTGGCGCAATTGGCCAAGCTCTTTCCGGCCGAGGCGCTCTCGGTCTACCCGGCCGGCGCTGCCTTCCTTCGGATGGTGGACGTCCCGCGCTGGTGGTTCGCGCTGGTGGTGGCCGTTGCGGTCGCATGGGTGCGGTGGATCGCGACCCAGCCGGTCGCTGGCGGCCGGCCGCAATATGCGGCCGTGATCGCCGCAGTCGTTTCGTTCCTGATCTGGGTCGTGATGCTCGGTGACTGGATCCTTCCCGGCAACGAGCCGACGCAGGCCGCCCGGGCGGTGGCAGCCGCGCTCGCACTCGTCTGGGCGTGGATCGCGCCGCAGGTCGTCGCACGCGTCGATGGTGTCGACAAGCAGGGGGCATAGACATGCAGGGCAAGTTGTTGACGATCTTCCTGGCGCTCGGGTTGGCGGGCTGTGCGACGGATCGTCCGCTCGCGATCAGGTGCGGCTCGTTCGACCGGTTTCGCATACCGGTCGGCGAGACGCCGGGGTCGGGCGGTGATATCGGTGCCGCGACCGTCGGTTCGCCGCTCGTCGAGGTCTTCGCGCAATCCTTCCCGCAGACCGCGGCCGCCGGAAGCGAGGGTTCGTCCAGCTTTCTGGTGCTTTCCGGAGGCGGGCAGTGGGGAGCATTCGGTGCCGGCTTTCTGAAGGGTTGGTCCGAGCGGGGCACGGGTGCTTCGACGAGACCCGAGCGCTTCGACGTGGTGACTGGCGTCAGTACCGGGGCGCTTCAGGCGACCTTCGCCTTCCTCGGTCGCGGGCAGGATCAGGCCCTGCTCGACGCCTATTCGATCACGAACGAGCGTCAGCTGGTGCGACGGCATGGAAACCTGTTCTTCCTCAACCATGCGTCGATGGCCGACATCGGCCCGCTCGAAGGATACCTGCGCACACGACTGCGCCCGCTGCTCGATCAGGTCGCGGCCCCGGAGAATGCCGGGCGGCGGCTGCTGGTCGGTGCGGTCGATGGGCTCGACGGCAGGATGTACGCGTTCGATCTGACGCGCATGGCGCGCGAGTTGACCGGTCCGGAGCGCGAGGATTGCTACGTCGGCGCGCTGCTTTCCTCCGCTGCCGTTCCGATCGTCTTCAGGCAAGTTCAGGTTTCGGGTAAGCCGTATCTGGATGGCGGAGTCCGGCAGTCGGTGTTCGTGACCGAGATCCAGGAGGCCGCCGGCCGCGCGCTCGATGCCGGCGCGCGCAAGGGAACCATCTACGTGCTGATGAACGGCGACGTGACGCCGACGCGTGTGGCCGCGCTTCCGCCCAAGCTGCTCCCGACGGTCAATCGCCTCAGAAGCATCGTCTTCAACCAGGTCGAGCTTTCTTCGGTCTTCGCGGTTGCGAGCCGCTTCCCCGGGATGACCACCAAGGTCGCGACCGCCGCGGGGCATGATTGCGAGGCGCCGCAGGACGAAGAGAGCGAGGTGTTCAGCCCCACGGTGATGGCGTGCCTGCGCCGCTACGGACAGGCGCGGTGGCAAAACGGCGATCCGTGGGGCGTCTATCACACCCCGGCACACAGCGAGGAGCATTGACATGTCGAGACGACCCGGCACGCGCGCCCAGCCGATCAAGGTTGGCGGCTATGATCTCACGCCCGGTATGCTCATTACCTTCGAGCCCGAGTCGGTCGGCGATGCGGTCGCCGCGATCACCAACAGCGCCGGGGTGAAGGATGTCGCCTATGCGGCGGACTTCAGCACCGCCGTCGACGTGGAGCGGCTTCGCGGTGCCGGCATGACCGTCTTCGCCAATCTGGGAGTCGCCATCGCCGAACTCGATCCGGATCAGGAGGTCGGCGTGGCCAGCCTTCCGGCGTCCCCCGCGCCGGTGCGCGCGGTCGAGCCGGAACCGATCTTCTTCGCCTTCGCCGACGATCTTCCGAACGACTTCGGGGCGTATCTGCGCGGCTACAAGGATGCCGTCGACCATCTTTACAGCCGGGCCTTCGAAGGGAGAGGCGCCACGCCCGGGTTGATCGCCGGCAGCGGCGTCGGGGGCTATGCGGACAGTCAGCAGACGACATGGGGGTTGCAGGCGACGAAGGTGGACACCTCGCTGCTATCAGGCCGCGGCGTCAGGGTCGCGATCCTGGACACGGGGCTCGACCTCGATCACCCCGACTTTCGCGGACGGGCCGTGACGCACGCCTCCTTCATCCCCGGGCAGGACGTGCAGGACGACAACGGACACGGTACCCATTGCGCCGGCACCGCGTGCGGTCCGAAGACGCCGATCCGCGGGCCACGCTATGGCATCGCGCACGAGGCCGAGATCTTCGTGGGCAAGGTGCTCACCAACCAGGGCTCCGCTCTCGGGCGGTCGACGCTGGCCGGGATCGAATGGGCGGTCCGCAACGGCTGCCACATCATCTCGATGTCGCTCGGCGGGCTGGTGCTGCCGGGGCAGAGCTATTCGGCGGCGTTCGAGAACACCGCGCGGGCTGCGCTTCAGCAAGGGTCGCTCATCATCGCGGCAGCAGGGAACGACAGTCGCCGTAGCCAGGGCGTCATCAAGCCGGTCAGCAATCCCGCCAATTGCCCGTCGATCATGGCGGTGGCGGCGGTCGACCGTAACCTGCGGGTCGCGGATTTCTCGAACGCCGCGATCAATCCCGACGCCGCGGTCGATATCGCCGGACCCGGCGTGGAAATCTACTCCTCGGCCCCGGAGCCGACGGCACCGATCCAGCCTCCCCATTTCCGGCAATGGGCCGCGCAATACGACACGATCAGCGGCACCAGCATGGCGACGCCGCATGTCGCCGGGATCGCCGCGCTGCTGAAGGAGGCCAACCCGACGATGTCGGCCGGGGACCTCTGGCGCCTGCTCGTGTCGCGCGCGAGCCCGCTGTCCTTCCCCGCCAGCGATACGGGCGCGGGGCTGGCGCAAGTCTGATCGCCCCTAGGCGAAACGAGCGGGAGACACTATATTCGCTAAGGTTATCGACTGCATGGTGCGCGAAATGGTCAACCGAGCCGAAGAGAAGCAGCGGGTGCTCGTCACTGTCGAGCAGCAAAGCGTCGAGGGCTCTCTGCATCAGATCGCGTCCAGGCTCGCCGAATGCGGTCTTGACGACGTGGAGACCTTCCAACTCGGCGGCGTGATCGCCGGCGAGGCTCGGACATCCGACCTCGCCACGATGCGCCGCGTTCCGGGCGTGGCGTCGATCGAGACGGACCAGCCCTTCAGGGCTCTGTAAGACCCGATACCCCGGCAAAGGCAATCGGCTCGGACGACGCCGGCGTCGCGGGCGGCGGAGCCATATCGCGGCCCGTCGTGCCTCATCGCAGTCGTTCGCCCGCCGGCTGTGCCGAGTGCGCACCGCAAGGCGGTCGGCGGCTTCGGCAAGTCTTGCCGACACGATCCTCCCATGTCGCAAACGTAGCCCGACGCAGACGGGTCGGTGATGCCCGAAGCGGTTCTTTATGGGAAAGCTGTCGACGTTCGCCCCGGCAGCAACCGTGACTGTGGCAGAAGGGCTGCCACTTCATGGAAAAGATCACCTTCTGTGCCGCGAAGATCATGTAAATAAAAGCTGTTCCAGCGACCTTTCGACGGGTGTACTTTCCGTAGCGTAAAGCAAGAAAGACTCGGCGTTCTTCGACTTGCGCGTGATTTCGTGAAGTGAACAAATAGGATTATTGCGGCCGACCGGTTCCGGCAACCGGTCGTGGTGGCGTTCGTGTGCCGGCAACTCATCGAGGGAGGGCATGATGACCGAAGAAATGGCGCGCCAGGACGGCGGCCGGATGACCGTGTTGATCGAGATGCGCGTGCAGTCGGGTACGCCCGGCATCCTCGCGATGGAAAGCGCGCGCGGGCTGGGCGGACCACCGGTCGAGATCGATCCATCGTTCCAGCCGGTCCCCGGCGCCGCACCGGCCGGGATCGCTGCCGCGGGCATGGGGGCGGAGGACACGACCTACACGGTCCGCGGTACGATCGATGCCGACCAGATCGAGGCGCTCCGCGCGCAGCCCGATGTCGTGGCGGTCTGGAGCGATGCACCGATCGACCATTTCGGCACGGACGAGGTCGATGGTCCCGGCAACGATAGCAGCTTCGCTCCCGGTGATTGTCCGATCCCGCCGTGCGACTGCGCATCGAACGTGCCGAAGGGGACGATCGCGGATGTGGTCGCGTATCTGAAGATCAACGAGGTCTGGGCACAGGGGACCAAGGGGGCCGGTATCGCGATCGGCATCGTCGACGGCGGCATCACCGCGGCGGGGCGGACGATCAGGAACAGCGACACCACGCATCCCGATTGGCCCAACAAGCTGATCCCGCAAGTCACCAAGGGCTGGCCGGTCGCCGATTGGGGAACGACCGGTGCGTCGTGGGGATGGCACGGCAACATGACCGCCACCGACGCGCTGGGCATGGCACCCGAGGCCGAGATCTACGACATGCGCATCAGCGATGGCGAATCGGTGGGACAGGCGTTGCAGGCCTATCAATGGGCGCTCAACCTGTTCAAATCGACCGGCAAGCCCCAGATCCTGTCCAATTCCTGGGGCATGTGGCAGAAAGCCTGGGCACCGGATTACGCCACCAATCCCGACCACCCTTTCACCAAGAAGGTGGTGGAGTGCATCGACGCCGGGATGATCGTGCTGTTCGCCGCGGGCAATTGTGGGCTGACGTGCGGCGGCACCAAATGCGCCGCGGACAAGGGCCCGGGCAAGGACATCTGGGGCGCGAACGGGCACGAGAAGGTCATCACCGTCGGCGCGGTTAATCGGCTGGAACAATTTGTCGGCTATAGCAGTCAGGGCCCGGCTGCCCTGCATCCGCAGAAGCCCGATATCTGCGGCATCACCCACTTCACCGGGTTCTTCGGATCCGACAGCGGCACCTCCGCCGCCTGCCCGGTGGTGGCAGGGCTGGTGGCGCTGATGAAGCAGGCCAAGCCATCGGCGACGCAGGCCAAGATTAAGGCGAGCCTCAAGGCCACCGCCAAGAACATCGGCCCCGGCGGGTGGGACCAGCATTCTGGCAGCGGTATCGTCCAGGGCAAGGCGGCGGTCGCCCATATCAAGGGCAACGTGCTGACCGGGATCATTGCGGACCGGATCACCTCGCCCACATCGGACCGCATCACGATCGTGACCAGCGACACGATCACTGGCAGCATCAACGATACGATCACGCGCCCGATCATCGATCGAATTGCGACCAGCCCGGTCACCGACCGGATCACCATCGTCACCGCCGACCGCGGCACGATCGGTGCGATCGACCGTCCGACGACATCGATTTCCGGCGATGTCGGACCGCGCATCCCGATCGATCCCGGACGCCCGGGGCAGGAGTTCGGAGCGAATGGTAGTGGGCGAGGCCCTTCTCCATTTGTTCTCCAGCACCCGCATGAGGCGACCGACACGCCGTTCGGTGACGACGCGGCGGACGGCGGTCCCGAGGCGGCGGAATATGCGGCGATCATCGAAAGCTATGAAGCGCAGCTTCAGCAGTGCAACGAAACCGCGCACGAATTGTCGGAGACGATCGCTCAGGCGCAGGCGCAACTGGCGGAAGTGACCTCCGAGTTCGATGCCGTGGCGGCCAGCTACAGCGAACTGGTCGCGGCTTACGGTCAGCGCCCGACGCCGTGATCCTGATCGTCAGTCACCCGGACGACGTGCACGCCCGCGCCGTGATCGCCGAGATCGCTGGCGCGGGCGGCAGCGCACGAATATTGAACCTCTCCGATTTCCCGTGTCGCGCGCATCTGACCATGACGATGGACGGTGTCGCCGATCCGGCGCTGTCGATGCGCTGGCCCGACGACGGCGAGACGCTCGATTTCGATGCGGTCGGTGCCGTGTGGTGGCGACGACCACAGCCGTTCCGGCTGCACCCGGAACTCGCCGACCCGGGCTACGGTTCGTTCGCGGCCGGCGAATGCGGTGATGCGATCGCAGGACTCTGGCATCTCCTGGACGCCGAGTGGATCAATCCGCCGCTGTGGGACGAGCGCGCGCATCGCAAGCCCTTGCAGCTGAAGCTTGCCCGTGAGTGCGGGCTTACCGTCCCCGCGACGTGCATGACCAGCGATCCCGACGCCGCAGCCGCGTTCATCGCGCAGCACGCGGGTCAGGCGCTGATCTACAAGGCGTTCGGCGGAACCGAGGCGGACTGGCGCGAGACGCGGTTGCTTCGCCCCGAGCAGACCGGAGACCTGTCCGCGTTCCGCTTCGCTCCGCTCATCCTTCAGGCGTTCGTCCCGGCACGCTATGACGTGCGATTGACGATCGTCGGAGAGGAACTGTTCGCGGCGGCGATCCACAGCCAGCAAAGCCGCTATCCGCTCGATTTCCGCATGGACGTGCTCAACACGGCAATCACGCCGATCGATGTGCCTGAAGAGGTACGGACCGCCATGATGGCGCTGATGCGCACATTGCGGATCGTCTATGGTGCCGCCGACTTTCGCGTGACCGACAATGACGAATGGGTGTTCCTCGAGGTCAATCCGGCCGGCCAGTGGCTGTTTGTCGAGGATGCAACCGGCCAACCCATCGCGCGCGCGTTGGCGCATCGACTGATCGAAGCCGATCGCACCACACAGTCCCCCAGAGCATGATAAGGTCTAATTGATCCGTCATTGCGAGCGTAGCGAAGTAATCCAGAGCGTCCTGGTTCGGCACGGGATTGCGTCGCCACGCTCGCAATGACGAACCGTGTATCCAACCTTACGTCATCTCACCTCAGGTATCATGCCGAGATGACGGCGGGAGATGGTTGAGGCGGGATGGATCACACCCTAGAGTGTAATTCACCCGGTTTGAACCACTTCCCATCGTCACCCCCGGCGAAGGCCGGGGCCCAGTTGGAAAGGTCTACGAAATTAAGGCGCGACCTACATCATCAGCGTCCCCAACTGGGCCCCGGCTTTCGCCGGGGTGATGCTTCAGCTTGGAAGGATCACACCCTGAAACCCTGTCAGATGAAGCCGCGATCGCGCGGATGCCCGGGTGCCAGCCGATCGCCATCGTAGCGATCGCCATCATACGGCCGGTCGTCGCGAATGAAGCGATCCTCGGCGACGGGACGCGCGGCCGAAAGGCGGCTGTTCTCGCGCTCCAGCTCGTCGTTCTCGCGCTTCAGCTCCGCGACGCGTTCGTTGGCGAGATCGCGTTCGCGTTCCAGCTCGGTAACCCGCGTCCCGACGGTACCGTGGTCGCGTTCCAATTCCGTCGCGCGGCGGGTGGCGGTGTCGTGATCGCGCTCGAGTTCGGTAATCCGCTTGCTGGTCACGGCATGGGCGTCGCGTTCGGCGACATAGCGCGCCTTCCACTTCCGCCCGCCGGGATGACTTGCCAGACCGAACAACCAGCCGGCGACCAGCGCGATCGCCAGTGCGATATATTGCGTCGTCGTGGTGAACAGCATGACGGACCTCCACTCGTGATCGTGGCTGAACGACGCAGTGGAGCGGCTGTTCCTACGGCTTGGCGTTGATGAAGGAGTCGTTGAGCGAGCAAGCCGCCGGGCCGAGAATGACGATGAACAGCACCGGCAGGATGAACATGATCAGCGGCACCGTCATGATCGCCGGCAGCCGCGCCGCCTTCTCCTCGGCACGCATCATCCGCTCGTGACGAAATTCCGCCGAGAGCACGCGCAGCGCGCTGGCGAGCGGCGTGCCGTACTTTTCGGTCTGGATCATCGTCGTCACGACGCCGCGCACCGCATCGAGGTCGACCCGGCTGGCGAGATTCTCGAACGCCTGCCGCCGATCGGTGAGGAACCCCAGCTCGATCGCCGTCAGCGCGAATTCCTCGCCCAGTTCGGCATAGGCCTTGCCCAGCTCGCGCGAGACGCGGTGGAAGGCGGCGTCGACGGTCAAGCCGGCCTCCGCGCAGATCACGAGCAGGTCGAGCGCGTCGGGAAGCCCCTTCCGGATCCCGTCGGTGCGCTTGGTGATCCTGTTCTTCAGATAGATGTCGGGTGCCTTGTAGGCGAGCACGAACGTGCCCGCGACCAGCCCGTAGCGCTTGAGCGCGCCCCATTCGGGAAAGGCGTCGAGCAGATAGACCCAGATCACCATCAGGCCGCCGAACACGATCGGCAGCACCAGCCGGCCGAAGATCACCGCGACCGCCCATTCCTTGTTGCGGATGCCGGCCTGGATCAGCTTGCGTTGCGCATCCTTGACCTGTTCGTCCTGCAAGACGCGCAGCGACGACAGCAGGGCGCGGACGCGGTCGGCGGCATTGCTCTGGTGGACCAGCTTGGTACGCCGCTTCGCGGTCGAGGCGGTGATGCCCGCCTTCAGCTGCTCGCGGCGATCGTTGAGCGTGCGGACGCGCCGCGTCATCGGATCGCGCAACGCGCGCGTGGCATAGCCACCGACGAGCAGTGCGGCGCCAAGCGCGGGCAGCAGCGTCGCAAGTAGCAGCACATCGAGGCCGAACAGCGTGGGCATATCAGATCTCGAAGCTTACCATACGGGACATGATGAAGGCGCCGATCGACATCCAGATCAGGCCGCCGACGGCCGCGATCGACAGTCGCGCGTCGCTGAAGAACGTCTGCATGTACGGCGGGTTGATCGAATAGATCAGTGCGAAGACGATGAACGGCAGCGACCCGATGATATAGGCGGACGCCTTCGATTCCGACGACATCGCCTTGATCTTCAGCTTCATTTGCCCGCGCTGGCGTAGTACCGTCGCGAGGTTCTGGAGCGTCTCGGCCAGGTTGCCGCCGGTTTCGCGCTGGATCGCGATCGTGATGACGAAGAACTGGAATTCGGCGGTCATCAGTCGGTCGGCGGTCTCCTGCAACGCGACGTCCATCCCGCGGCCGATCCGCATCTTGTCGGATACCGAGCGGAATTCCTCGCCGACCGGACCCGGCACCTCGGCGGCGACGACCTGCATCGTCTCCGAGATCGGCAGGCCCGAGCGGAGCCCGCGGACCAGCAATTCGATCGCATCGGGGAACTTGGCGATGAACGCCGTGACCCGCCGCTTGATGAGGAACGCCACCGTGACATGCGGGATCATCGCGCCCAGCATCATGCCGACCGGCAAGGCGATCAGCACCGTCACGCCCTGCACCAGCAGCAGCAGCAGCGTCACCACCGCGATCGTCCCTGCGGCGATGCCATATTGCCCGACCGTCCACGCCTTGCCGGTCATCGACAGCCGCTTCCGCAACTCGGCGGCGTTGGGCAGGATGCGCGTCATGGCCAGGTCGGCGCGCGTCGCGCTCCGCCCGGTGATCCGACGCATCTGCGCCTCGATCGTGTTCGTCGGTGCGGCAACGTGCCGCTCGCGCAGCACCGCCAGGCGACGCGCGCCAGCTTTTTGCGTCGACGGTCCGGCCAGCGCGAAGACGAACAGCCCCAGCGTCATCCCCGCGGCCAGGATCAGCAGGATCAGCGGCGACATGACGGCTCCGCGGGATGAGGGGCGTGGGTCGTCATTTCTGGGCCGGCTTCTTCGCGATCAGCTCGGCGATGCGCGCGATCAGCGAGCCGCCACGCGCCCCGCCGCGGTTCAGCGGCATCGGATCGTCGCCGGTCGCCGCCAGCAAT
Organism: Sphingomonas phyllosphaerae; assembly: GCA_036946405.1. Classification (NCBI taxonomy): domain Bacteria; kingdom Pseudomonadati; phylum Pseudomonadota; class Alphaproteobacteria; order Sphingomonadales; family Sphingomonadaceae; genus Sphingomonas; species Sphingomonas phyllosphaerae. Next base: position 1,951,558 of record JAQIJC010000001.1, read on the forward strand.
CGCCCGGCGAGTTCGACCAGCGGCGCCATGGTCTTCGACCCCTTGCCGACCGCCGCCATCGTCTTGCCGAGCTTCGCGGCCTGCGATGCCAGCCGGTGATCGTAGGGCAGCACGACGTCGATTTTGCGTTCGATCGATCCTTCGAAATCCTTGCGCGTCACCTCCTGCTGCGCACCCGGCTGGACGCGGTTGGCGAGGACGCAGACCTGCGCCTGCGGCGCGTTGGTGCGCAGCCACGACAGCAGCCGGATCGTGTCGCGCGCCGCCGCCAGCGTCAGGTCGGTCACCAGCACCACGGCCTGCACCTCGGTCATCAGGTGCGGATGCTGGATCAGCATCGCGCGCGGCAGGTCCATGATGCTCATGTCGAAGGCGCTGCGCAGCTCCTCCTGCAGCTGATAGTAAGCGGTGCCGTCGGTGACGATCGGATGGCTGATCGGCGCTTCCGCCGACAGCACCGAGAGCTTGTCGGATGCGCGGACCAGCGCGCGTTCGAGGAACAGCCCGTCGATGCGGCTGGGATTGTCGATCGCGTCGATCAGGCCGCGCCCCGGTTCGATGTCCATCGCCAGCGCGTTGGTGCCGAAGTGCACGTCGAGGTCGAGCAGGGCGGTCGAGCGCTTGCCGGCCTCGCTCATCTGCCACGCCAGCGAGGTCGCGATCGTCGACGCGCCGACGCCGCCGCGGCAACCGATCACCGCCAGCGCCGAGTGGACGCGTTCCGCGGACGGATCGGTATAGCGCGGCGAGTTGAGCATCGCCTGCGCCGACGCAAAGGCGTCACGCACCGCATCGACGCCGAGTGGCTTGAGCAGGTAGTCGTGGATGCCGCTCGCCAGCAGGTCGCGATAGAGGCGGACGTCGTTGACCTGCCCGGCGGCGATCACGATCGTCCCCGGCTCGCAGACTTCGGCGAGGCTGTTGATGTCGGCGAGCGGATCGCTGGTTTCGCTCAGGTCGACGAACAGCAGCTGCGGGCTCGACGACACCGCGAGCGTCTGCACCGCCTGCCGCAGCCCGCCTTTGTAGACGTTCTCCTGCGGCCAGCCGAGCTCGTCGACGACCGCGCGCAGCGTCATGCTGGCATTGTCGTCGCAGCAGAAGGCGAGAAAGGGCGCGCGTGCCGCCGCGCCCGCGACTTTCCACGGTGCGTTCATGTCAGCGGCCCCCCGTCGATTCACTCTTCACGACGGCGCCGCCGCCGCCGGTCGGCGCTGCCTTGCGCCACACGCCGATCGATTTGGTGGCGGTGATCGCGGGCATCGAACCGTCATCGTTCTTGCCGCGGATCAGATCGTCGGGATCGGCGATCATCGCCGCCAGCGTGCCGTTGATCGCGCAGCCGAACGCGCTGCTGGTATGGGCATCGAAGTTTACCAGCGTGGCGGTCGCGGCCGGCACCGCACAGCTCGGGACCGACGCGGTGCTGCGCGTGACGACGACCCGCAGCGTGCCCGGCGTCGGCGTCGCGCCATGCGCCGGCGCGTCGCTCGCGATCCGAAGCCCGCGGGCGGCGGCGAGCGCCGCGATCTCACTGCGCGCGGTGGGCGAGGCCGCGGGATCGTCGATCGCGATCATCGCACCGGGGGCGGGCGCAAGCACATCGAGCCAGCCGCGCAGGCGCTGCGCCTCGCCGCCGCCAAGACCATCGGGGCCTGCGAGCAGATCGAGCGCGTAATCGGCGTGCGAGACGACCGGCTGGTGGACGGTCTCCACCCCGCGATAGCCGCCGCACCCCGAAAGCGGTGTCGCGACGGCGAGCGTGAGGAGAAGCAGGAGCGGACGCGAGGTCATGGGATGCTCTCTCACTTGATCGAGAAGCCGGGCGCCGGGGGCGCGGCGGGGGTGTCGAGCTTCGGCTTCGGGCGGTCGGCGGCACGATTGCCGCTGTCGAGCTTGCCGAGGAACGCGCGCTCGAGATCGGTCGGTGCCTTGTAGCCATCGGTCGGCAGCTTGACGTCGGCGGCGTTGACCGGCCGGACGAGATACGGCGTGATGACGATCACCAGCTCGGTCTCGTTGCGCTGGAAGCCGTTCGACCGGAACAGCGCGCCGAGGATCGGCAGATCGCCGACACCCGGCGTCTTGGTATAGCTGTTGTTGTGCGTGTTCTGCATCAGGCCGGCGATCATGAAGCTCTGCCCCGAACCCAGCTCGACGGTCGTCTCCGCGCGGCGCGTGGTCAGCGCCGGGACCCGCGCGCTGCCTACCGACACTGCATTGCCATAGTCGAGCTGCGACACCTCGGGCTTGACGCGCAGCGAGATCCGCCCGTCCGACAGCACGGTCGGTGTATAGGCGAGGCTGACGCCGAACTGCTTGTACTCGATCGAATTGGTGCCCAGCGCCTGCGCGATCGGGATCGGGATCTCACCGCCCGCCAGGAACGTGCCGGTTTCGCCCGACAGCGCGGTCAGGTTCGGGTTGGCGAGCGTCGTCACCTGACCCAATGTCTCGCCGAGGTCGAGCGCGTTGATGAAGTCCGTTCCGAGCAGCCGCCCGAACAGGCTGAACGTCCCGCCACCGCTGTTGACCGACGGCAGCGTGAAGCTGGTGCCGCCGTTCGGCATGTTCGGATCGGTGCCGGGCAGGACGTTGGTGATCGTGCCCTGCCGGCCGAAGCCGAGCCCGAGCATCGGGTTGCGGTTCCCCAGCGTGCGCGTCGTGATGTTGTTCGCGATGTTCTTGAGGAACGAACGGCTCACCTCGGCGAACTTGACCTGCAGATTGACCTGCAGCGGCGTCGCCACCTTGATGCGGTTGATGACGGCCATCTTGAGAGAAGCGTTGTCCGCACTGGGATCGACACCGGGATTGAGCAGGCTGGTGACCAATCGTTGCGCCTGTTCGGCGTCGGCCGGCGCAACGGCATTGCCGTTGAGGACCGCGATCTGCCCGACCAGCGTGACGTGGAAGTCGCTGCCGGGCAGCGCCGCCTGAAGCATCCGGTCGATCTGCGTCGAATTCTGCGCGACGCGGATCGTCGCGGCATAGATCACCGCGCCGCCGCGATCGGTGGCGAAGATCGTGGCCTCGCCATCGGCCTTGCCGAACAGGTGGATTTGGCGCGGGTTGGCGACATAGACGTCCGCTGCGGCAGCGTTTGACGTCCACACTTCGCTGACCGCGGCGGGAAGGGTGATAAGCTCGCCCTCGCCGATCGACAGCCACTTCTCGATGCTCGGCTTGGTCACGCCGACCGGCGGCAGGCCGCTGCGCACCACCGGCCGCGTCGCCGCGGCGGGACGCTGCGCCGCGCGCGGCGCGGCAGCGATCGAGCCCGGCGTGAGCGCCGCCGTCAGCGCCACGGCCAGCGCCGCGCCGTGAAACAGGGAGGAGCGCATCTTAGTTCTTTCCTGCGACGGAGACTTCGGTCACGGCATTGCCGCGGGCGATCCGGACCTTCGGACCGGCGGCGATCGCGCCGGACGCGGCGACCGCCACCGGCATCCCCGGCATCGATGGGGGCGGAGCCGATGCGTTGTTGCGCGGCGGCGCGGTACGCCGCTGGAAGCGCGAGACATCGGCACCGACCGCATAAGTGGTGTTGCCGGTCTGCGGCATGTTGGCGAGCCGGTCGATCGCCGCTTCCTCGGCATTCGCGTCATGCGCCTCGCCGACGCTGACCGCACCGGAGGCGATCGCGCGATCGAGTTCGGAAGCATTGTCGGCGAGCGACCGCAGCGACAGCGACAGCGTGCCGATCGTCTGCGCGACCGCGATCTGCTCGGCGATTTTCGGCGTCGCCTCGACGGTGATCGTCGAAAAGGTCTGGACGACGGTATTGCCCTGCTCGTCCTTCTGATCGGTGGTGCGCTGGTCGGTCGCAAGCACGCGCAGGTTGCGCATCACCGTCTCGCTGGCGCGCAGCGGCGGTCCGTCGCCTTCGACCGACTGGGTCAGGATCAGATCGATATGATCGCCCGGGAAGACGAACCCCGCCACGCTGGTCTGCGCCGACACCGGCACCGTTACCGCACGCATCCCCGCGCCGAGCGCCGCGGCCAGGAAGCCGCGATCACCCGGCTTCACCAGCTGCCCCTGCGTCACCGGCTGCCCGGCGGTGATCGGCAGCCGGACGACCGTGCCAATCAGCTTCGCCATGTCGGTGCCGCTGCGTAGGTAATAGGCGTTCTCGACCAGCTCCTTGGGCCACGGCTGGAACTTCAGCGCGCTGGCGTCGAGGATCGTGCCGACGGGCAGCGCGCGCGTGGCGACCAGCACCTCCGGTCCGTCGATGCGCGGCGCGGCAGCCTCCATCGCGGCGGCTTCGGGGGCGGGCGAGCCGACCAGCATCGTGCGCGCGGCGAACGCGGTGATCGCGGCGACCATCAGCGCACCGACCAGCAGAATGAGCTTGCGACTGTCCATGAATGACCCTGTCCCCGCGCCGCACCTGCAGCGCCTGTGTGACTGCGATTATTGGATAAATTGGTTAAAGAGCGGTTCGCGGAGCGCGAGCAGGCCGGCGATCGCGATCGCGACGCCGTACGGCACCTCGATCGCGTCGGCGCTGCGCCGCACGCGATGTTCGATCAGCATCGCCAGCGTCAGCGCGCCGCCGATCACTGACATCGCCAGCAACATGTCGAGCAGGTGCAGCGGCGCGAGCCACAGCGACAATGCGCCGATCAGCTTGACGTCGCCGCCGCCCATCTGCCCCATCGCGAACGCGCCGACGAACAGCGCGAAGACCAGCATTGCGACGCCGACTTGTACCGCCATGCCCGGCCAGGGATCGAGTCCGATCGCGATCCACCATGGCGGGGCGAGCAGCGCGATCGCGGCATTCTTCCAATTGGCGATCTCACGCGAGCGCACGTCCTGGATCCCTGCCGACAGCAGCAGCACCCCCATCAGCACGGGCAACAGCCATGTAAGAAATCCCCAGCCCATGCCGCATGGCGCTAGACGGAATGGTTTGAGAAACCGTAACCATGCCGGCGATGTCGATCACGACCGATCCCGCCGCGGTACGCCGCGCCCTGCCGGCCGACGCGCGGCTGTCCTTCGATGTCGCGGCGGACGGATGGCGGCTACGGCGCTTTGCGCGCGACGGGCGGGGGCGTGGAGCGCTGATGTTCCAGGCTGGCCGCGGCGACATGATCGAGAAGTATCTGGAGGCGTTCGGCGACTGGCACGATCGCGGCTGGGCGGTGACCGCCTTCGACTGGCGCGGGCAGGGCGGGTCGGGGCGACTCGGCGGCGACCCGCATGTCGGCCATTGCGACGATTTCGCACCGTTGATCGCCGATCTGGCCGAGGTTTGGCGTCGCTGGACCGCGCAGCAGCATGGGCCGCATGTGATCGTCGGGCATTCGATGGGCGGTTATCTGGTGCTGCGCGCGCTGCTCGATGGCGTCATTCGCGCCGATGCGGCGGTGCTGGTCGCACCGATGCTCGGGTTGCGCTCACCCGTCGGCGCGTGGCTGGGGACGCGCGTGGCACAGGCGATGCGGCGGTTCGGCGATCCGGCGCGCCCGGCGTGGAAGAGCCATGAGCGGCCCGGCATGATGCCCCGGCAACGGCTGCTGACCGGAGACGACGCGCGCTATGCCGACGAGGAATGGTGGCTGACCGCCCAGCCGGAGCTGCGACTCGGCCCGCCGAGCTGGGCGTGGCTGGCGGAGGCGTTTGCGGCGACCGCGCGGCTGCGGGCCGATCCCGGACTCGCCACGCTGTCGACGCCGGTGTTGATGCTGCTCGCCGACGATGACCGGCTCGTCGATCCACGGGCTGCGGTGCAGGTCGCGGCCCGTCTGCCGGATGCGACACTGGTGCGGTTCGGGGCCGGGGCGGCGCACGAACTGTTGCGCGAAGCCGATCCGGTTCGGATGCGGGCGATGACGGCGATCGACGCCTTTCTCGATCGTCACGCGGCATGACGTACGACATTGCGATCGTGGGGGCCGGGATCGCCGGCGCCAGCCTCGCCGCGGCGATCGGCGACCGCGCGCGCGTGTTGCTGCTCGAAGGCGAGGAGCGTCCCGGCTACCACGCGACGGGGCGCTCGGCCGCCTTCTGGTCGGAAACCTATGGCGGGCCGGATATCCAGCCGCTGACCACCGCATCCGGCCCGGCGCTGCACGCAGGCGGCTACCTCGATCCGCTCGGCGCGGTCCATATTGGCCGCGATGGGGATGCCGCAGCGATCGCGGCGTTGCTCGACGAATTCGCCGCGACCCCGGTTGCGCTTTCGGCGGTCGATCCACAGCCACTGATCCCCGGACTGCGCGCGGCGTGGACGCTCGGGGTCAGCGAGCCGACCTGCGCCTATATCGATGTGGCGCGGCTGCATGGCGACTATCTGGCGCAGGCGACACGGAGCGGGACCACCACGGTGACCTCGGCGCTTCTGTCGTCCGCGGCCCGACGCAACGGCGTATGGCGGATCGAAATCGCGGATGGCCGCACGTTCGACGCGTCGGTTCTCGTCGATGCGGCGGGCGCGTGGGCCGATGACGTCGCGGTGCGCAGCGGCGTGCGGCCGATCGGGATCACGCCGTATCGTCGGACGATGGCGCAGTTGCAGACCGACCCGCCGGTGCCCGCGACGCTGCCGTTCGTCATCGACGTGCGCGGCGGCTTCTACTTCAAACCCGAGGCGGGCGGGCGCTTGTGGCTGAGCCCGCATGACGAGCATCCGGTCGTGGCGCATGATGTCGCGGCGGAGGAACTCGATATCGCGGTCGCGATCGACCGGCTCGAGACAGCCGTCGACTGGCGGGTGATGCGGGTGGAGCGACGCTGGGCGGGGCTGCGATCGTTCGCGCCGGACCGGCTGCCCGTCTACGGCATGGCGGAGGCCGGATTCTTCTGGTTCGCCGGGCAGGGCGGGTTCGGGATCCAGACCGCTCCCGCCGCCGCGCGGATCGGTGCGGCGTTGCTGCTGGACGCGGCCGTGCCGGCGGGGCTGGATGCCGGGCGCTATGCACCGCGACGATTTTGTGACTGAACGCGACCGATCAGTCGCGTTTGCGCTCCGGAACCGCCGGTATCTGCGACAATAGCGTCAACAAGGTAGGTATTTCGCCGGTGATATAGGTGTCCGTGGGCACCCGCAGGCTCGACCGAAGCGCACGTCCCATCGTGCTGACTTGCTCGCGACGTTCCCGCTCCTTGGCCTGCACGACGATATTCCTACGCTTCGACATTGAAGCCACGGCGCAATCGGTGGCTGTCCGGCAAAGAACCTGCCGCCTGCCGCTGTGTTCCCTCACCACCCCTCGCTTCGTCGCACCTATGATGCTGGCGAGCCGATCAATTTTGTTCACCCTGCCGCAACCTTTGGCGACGGCGACGATTGTGCAGCCATCAACGATAATGGCTCGCAAAGGTCGCCATGCTGAAGCAATTCACACCGCTCGCTCTTGCGCTCCTTCCGCTGGTCGCAGTGGTTGGTGCCGTCTGGAACGTTCCTTAAACCACTAATTCCCGGCCCCCCCCGAGGTGCCGCCGTCCCCCCCCCCCCCCGAAATGGCGGCGCCAAAAGGAAAGGCCCGCCCGGAGCGATCCGGGCGGGCCTTTCTTGCTGCGGGCGATGCGCCGGGCCGATCAGCCCTGCGCGTCGTCCGACTGAACCTCGGCGGTCGCGCCCGGCTCGGCATTCGGATCGTAATCCTCGGTGAAGCCGCCCTGATCCCGGCCTTCCTCGAAGACCTGCTGCATGACGTCGACGCCCGCCGACTGCATCTCGGCCTCTTCGGGCGAGCGCGCGACGTTGACCTTGACGGTCACGGCGACTTCCGGGTGCAGCTGCACCTTGACGTCGTACAGGCCGATCGATTTGATCGGACGGTCCAGTACCACCTGGCTCTTGGTCACCTTGTGACCGTCGGCCACCAGCGCCTCGACCAGATCGCGCACCGCGACCGAACCGTACAGCTGGCCGGTGTTCGACGACTGGCGGATCAGCGTGATCTGCGCGTCCTTGAACGAACCCGCTTCCTTCTCGGCCTCGCCGCGACGGTTGGCGTTCTCGCTCTCGATGCGGGCGCGGTTCGCCTCGAACACCTTGCGGTTGGCTTCGTTGGCGCGCAGCGCCTTCTTGTTCGGGAGCAGGTAGTTACGGGCGAACCCGTCCTTGACCTTCACCACGTCGCCGATGCCGCCGAGCTTCTCGACGCGCTCAAGCAGGATGATATCCATCTGCTCTTCTCCTTACTTCACGACGTAGGGCAGCAGGCCCAGGTGGCGGGCGCGCTTGATCGCCTGCGCCAGCTCGCGCTGCTTCTTGGCGCTCACCGAGGTGATGCGCGACGGAACGATCTTGCCACGCTCGGACACGAAGCCCTGGAGCAGACGGACGTCCTTATAGTCGATCCGGGGCGCATCCTTGGCGCTGAACGGGCACGACTTGCGGCGGCGGAAAAACGGACGCGCCATTATGCGGCCTCCTCTTCACGGTCACGACGGTGGCCACGATCGCCGCGGTCACCACGCTCGCCACGGCCGCCTTCGCGGTCGCTGCGGCGCTCACGATCGCGCTCCTGCTTGCGCATCATCACGGTCGGGCCTTCTTCATGGCCGTCGACGCGGACGGTCATGTAGCGGATCACGTCCTCGTTGATGCTGGTCTGACGCTCCAGCTCGGCGACGGTGTCGCCCGGTGCGTCGATCTCGAGCATCACGTAGTGCGCCTTGCGGTTCTTCGCGATGCGATAGGCGAGCGAGCGCAGGCCCCAGGTCTCGGTCTTGACGACCTTGCCGCCGCGTTCCTCGACGATCTTGGTGGCGGTTTCCGCCAGCGTGTCCACCTGCGCCTGTGCCAGATCCTGGCGCGCAAGGAACACATGCTCGTACAGAGCCATGCATGTACCTTCATGTTGGCCGATCGCTGACGCGCACCCCATGTGCAACGCCCCTCCGGCTGTCGTTCCAACGGCAAAGGGCGGCAAGGGTGATTCCCTTCCGCCCGACGCCGTCGCGCTATGACGCCAAATCGCGTCCGACGCAACCGAATGTTGAGGCGCGAATGTTGCGAATGTTGAGACGATCGCGCGTTGGATTCAACGTTCCGGCCTTGTGACATCCTGATACCAGAAAGCGCGCCGACTCGCCAGTGGTTGACCGGATGCGCGCGTGCGGCCTAGCAGCGCGGGCGATTGTCACGGAGATCCTCATGCGCGCGTTCATCTTTCCCGGTCAGGGCAGCCAGGCGGTCGGCATGGGCGCGGCGCTGGCCGACGCCTCGGCGGTGGCGCGCGAGGTGTTCGGCGAGGTCGACGAGGCGCTCGGGCAGAATCTGCGCCGGCTGATGGCGGAAGGCCCGGCCGACGAGCTGACGCTGACCGAGAATGCGCAGCCGGCGATCATGGCCAATGCGATCGCGACGCTCCGCGTGCTGACGCGCGAGGGCAATGTGCGGCTGGCCGAGAAGGCCGACTACGTCGCCGGACATTCGCTGGGCGAATATAGCGCCTTGTGCGGGGCGGAGGCGCTCGACCTCGGCACGACCGCGCGGCTGCTCAAGACACGCGGACGGGCGATGCAGGCGGCGGTGCCGGTCGGCGAGGGCGCGATGGCGGCGCTGCTGGGAGCGGACGTCGAGAAGGCACAGGCGATCGCCGGCGCGGCGGTCGACCTGACCCTGACCGAAACCGGCGAAACGTTGGTGTGCACCGTCGCAAACGACAACGATCCGTCGCAGGTGGTGATCTCCGGTCATCGTGTCCCGGTCGAGCGCGCCGTGGCGCTGGCCAAGGAGATGGGCGCGAAGCGGGCGGTGCTGCTGCCGGTGTCGGCGCCGTTCCACTGCGCGTTGATGGAAGATGCGGCGCGGGTGATGGAGGGTGCGCTGGCCGAGGCCGATCTGCGCGCGCCGCTGGTGCCGGTGTTCGCCAATGTCGACGCGGTGGCGGTCGCCGAGCCCGGCGCGATCCGGCGCTTGCTGGTCGAGCAGGTGACCGGGCGCGTGCGGTGGCGCGAATCGGTGCTGGCGATGGTCGCGGCCGGAGTGACCGAGTTCGTCGAGTTCGGCGGCAAGGTGCTGTCGCCGATGGTCAAGCGCATCGCGCCGGACGTCGAGGCGGTGAGCGTGGTATCGATGGACGACATCGAGGCGTTGCTGAAGCGGTTGTGAGTCGACGCGCGCGGTTCGCGCCCCGCCTTTTCGAGGGCGGGTTGTCGGGCACGTGCTTCGACAAGCTCAGCACGAACGGCGCGGGTGATATCGGTTGTTAGCCGGGCGCGCCCTCGAACCGCCGCGAGAGGCGGCGGCCGAGGTGGATGAACGGGCGCTCGACCAGATAGACCGACAATAAGACGACGATCGGGAGCAGCACGATCGGGAACGGTCCTGACGTGTAATGGGCGGGCGGCGCGAGGAAGAGCTGCTGCCACAAATACAGGCTGTACGATCCCGCACCGATGATCTGAAGCACGCGCCATTCGAGGATCGCGCGCACCCAGCGCAGCGCGTTGCCGGCGAAGATGATGTAGGTGACGAGGAACGGCAGCGAGACGATCGCGATCACGCCGAGCCTCGTCAGCGGTCCGAGCACGAGCAGCGCGATCGCGGCCAGCCACAATGGCGTGGCGGTTGCGCGCTGGCACGCCTGTCGCACCACGGGGCTGAGCGCGTAGAGCGCGCCGGCGGCGATGCAGCCGAAGGACGTGTAGTTGCTGTGAAAGACGAAGGGGTTCGCCGAAATCCCGATCGTGCAGCCGATCAGCGCGGCGATCAGCAACGGCACGCGCCAGCGCGGCGGGGCGAGCACGATCAGCAGCGGCCACGCCAGATAGAATTGCTCCTCGACCGCCAGCGACCAGGTGTGCGCCACCCACCAGTCACAGTCGACGAAGCCGATGTTGCAGGTGAAGGTCGCCGCGCTCGCGAAGCTGTCTGCGGGAAGCGTGAGGGCACCGGTGGCGGTCAGCAGGCCGACTGCCGCAAAATAGGCGAGTAGCGGCGGCAAGATACGGCAGAAGCGGCGCGCGTAGAAGGCCGCGATGCTGACGCGGCCACGCTTCGTCTCTTCGCGCAGCATCAGCGAGGTGATGATGAAGCCGCTGATGACGAAGAACAGCTGGACGCCGATCTGCGCGAGCGGTCCGGACACGCGTTGCACCAGATGCATCGCCGCACCCGGCGGCACGGTGAAGCGGAAGTTGATCGCGTGCGAGAAGACCACGAACCCGGCGGCGATCGCGCGCCAGCCGTCGATGCCGCGGTGCCGGCGATGCGGCCGGTCATCGGCGTGCGGCATGTCGTCGGCGAGCGCATCGCCGGCCGGATTGAACGTCACCCGCCTTGTTCCCCTGTCAACGTCCCCCCGGACGATCCTGTTGGCCTAGGACGATAAGCGCCGGACTTCCAGCGTGCCGTTACGCCCGCTTGTCCGTTGCGGGACTTGTCGGGCGGCGGCGAGGCGATAAAGCGGGCGTGTCATTGTGAAGGATCAGAGATGTTCGACCTGTCAGGCATGACCGCATTGGTCACCGGCGCATCGGGAGGGATCGGTTCGGCGATCGCCAGAGGGCTTGCGGCACAGGGCGCGCGGGTGGCGGTGTCGGGATCGAACGTCGCCAAGCTGGAGGCGTTTCTGGGCGAACTGGGCGGCGATGGGCATGTCGCCGTTCCTTGCGACCTTTCGGACGCCGCCGCGGTCGACGCGCTGGTGCCGCAGGCGGTGGCGGCGCTCGGCGGACGACTCGATATCCTCGTCAACAATGCTGGCGTCACCCGCGACAATCTGGCGATGCGGATGAAGGACGACGAATGGGATCAGGTGATCCGCGTCAATCTGGAGGCGGCGTTCCGGTTGATCCGCGCTGCGGCCAAGCCGATGATGAAGCAGCGCTTCGGCCGCGTCGTCTCGATCACCTCGGTCGTCGGGCAGACGGGCAATCCGGGGCAGGCGAACTATGCCGCGTCGAAGGCCGGGCTGGTCGGCATGTCCAAGGCGCTGGCGCAGGAACTGGCCAGCCGCAACATCACCGTCAATTGCGTCGCGCCCGGTTTCATCCGGTCGGCGATGACCGACGGACTGCCCGAGGCGCAGAAGACGCAGTTGACCGCGCGCATCCCGGCGGGCGATCTGGGAACGGGCGAGGATATCGCCGCGGCGGTCGTCTATCTGGCGTCAAAGGAGGCCGGCTACGTCACCGGGCAGACCATCCACGTCAATGGCGGGATGGCGATGGTTTGAGCCATCTGCCTGCCGGGCGCCGCACACGCGGACTTGTCAGGCGGGTTCACGGGCTCTACCTGCGTTCAGGAAATTTAAATCACCCCCCCAAATCGAAAGAGGGAAAGTTATGAGCGAGACCGCCGACCGCGTGAAGAAGATCGTCGTCGAGCATCTCGGCGTCGAAGCCGACAAGGTGACCGAGGACGCGAGCTTCATCGACGATCTGGGCGCGGACAGCCTCGACATCGTCGAGCTGGTCATGGCGTTCGAGGAAGAGTTCGGGGTGGAAATTCCGGACGATGCCGCCGAGAAGATCTCGACCGTCAAGGACGCGATCACCTATATCGACGAGCACAAGGGCTGACGCCCTGATGCGCCGGGCTGCGGGGGCTTCGCCCTTGCCATCGCCCGGCCGTCGAACGATTTGAGCGGCTTCCCATCCTTCGCTAGAGGATGGGGAGCCGTTTCGTTTATGAAGGCCGCCGGATGCGTGGGAGAGGCGCAAGGGGCGGGAAGAAGGGAAGCCTATGCGTCGCGTCGTCGTCACCGGACTTGGCCTCGTCACCCCGCTTGGGGCGGACGTGGAAACCGCCTGGGCGAACCTGATCGCCGGTAGATCGGGCGCGGGTCCGATCACGCGCTTCGACACCACCGGGCAGAAATGCCTGATTGCGTGCGAGGTGAAGCCGAAGGATCATGAATTCGGCTTCGATCCCGACAAGCGCGTCGACCACAAGGTCCAGCGGCAGGTCGATCCGTTCATCGTCTATGGCATCGACGCCGCGGGGCAGGCGCTGGAAGACGCCGGGCTGACCGAGATGGACGAAGCGACGCGGATGCGCGCGGGCGTGTCGATCGGCTCGGGGATCGGCGGACTGCCGGGGATCGAGATCGAGTCGGTCAATCTTCACGAGCGCGGTCCGGGGCGGGTGAGCCCGCATTTCGTGCACGGTCGCCTCATCAACCTGATTTCGGGGCAGGTTTCGATCAAATACGGGCTGATGGGGCCGAATCACGCGGTGGTCACCGCCTGTTCGACCGGCGCGCATTCGATCGGCGACGCGGCGCGGATGATCCGCGACGACGACGCCGACATCATGCTGGCGGGCGGTGCGGAGAGCACGGTCAACCCGCTGGGCGTGGCGGGCTTCGCGCAGGCGCGTGCGCTCAACTGCAGCATGAACGATCGGCCGGAACAGGCCAGCCGCCCCTATGACAAGGACCGCGATGGCTTCGTCATGGGCGAGGGCGCGGGGGTGATCGTGCTCGAGGAATATGAGCACGCCAAGGCGCGCGGCGCGAAAATCTATGCCGAGGTGGTCGGTTACGGCTTGTCGGGCGACGCCTATCACGTCACCGCGCCGCACCCCGAGGGCAAGGGCGCGGAGCTGGCGATGCGGATGGCGCTGCGCAAGGCGGGGATGGAGCCCGCCGACATCGACTATATCAACGCGCACGGCACCTCGACGATGGCCGACACGATCGAGCTGGCGGCGGCCAAGCGCGTGTTCGGCGACGATCTGTCTGGGGCGTCGATGTCGAGCACCAAGTCGGCGATCGGGCATCTGCTCGGCGGCGCGGGGGCGGTGGAGAGCATCTTCTGCATCCTCGCGCTGCGCGACCAGATCGTGCCGCCGACGCTCAACCTCGACAATCCCGACGAGGGGACCGAGGGGGTCGATCTGGTGCCGCACCATGCGAAGAAGCGCGAGGTGCGCGCGGTGCTGAACAATTCGTTCGGCTTCGGCGGCACCAATGCGTCGCTGGTGATGAAGGCGATCTGAGGCTCGACCCATGCGCAGGCTCGGCTGCTTCGCTCTTGTCGCCGGCCTGCTGCTGATCGCGGCCGGCTTCTGGGTCGGGTACGGCTGGAAGGGCGCGGGGCCGTTGCCGCGCGCCGCGAATGTCGAGATCGCCGAAGGGTCGAGTTTGGCCGCAGCGGCGCGGACGCTGGAGAAGGCCGGGGTGATCGGCTCGGCCCGGAAATTCCGCTTGCAGGCGCGCATCTTCGGATCCGACGCGCCGATCAAGGCGGGCGAATATGCGTTCCCGGATCATGCCAGCGCGGCGCAGGTGCTCGCGATCCTGCAGGGCGGCAAGGCGGTGCAGCGGCTGGTGGTGGTGCCCGAAGGACTGCCGTCGGTGCTGGTTCGCGACGCGATATTGAAGGCCGAAACGCTGACCGGTGACGTCAAAGTGCCCGCCGAAGGCTCGGTGCTGCCCGACGGTTACACGTTCGAGCGTGGCGAAGCGCGTGCGGCGGTGCTGGCCCGGATGCAGGCGGCGATGAAGACGTATCTCGCCACGGCATGGAAGGCGCGCAAGCCGGGTGCGGTGGTCAGGACGCCCGAACAGGCGATCATCCTCGCCTCGATCGTCGAGAAGGAAACCGGCAAGCCCGAAGAGCGGCGGACGGTGGCGGCAGTCTATGGCAACCGGCTGCGGATGGGGATGCCGTTGCAGGCCGATCCGACCGTCATCTACCCGATCACCAAGGGGCGGCCGCTGGGGCGGCGGATCCGGCAGTCGGAGTTGCGCGCGAAGAACGGCTACAACACCTATGCCTCTGCGGGGCTGCCGGTCGGGCCGATCGCGAACCCGGGGCGGCGGTCGATCGACGCGGTGCTCGACCCGGCGCAGACCAAGGCGCTGTACTTCGTGGCGGATGGCAGCGGCGGACATGTGTTCGCGGACACGCTGGCCGAGCATAATGCCAATGTGAAGAAGTGGTACGCGATCCGGCGGGCGCGCGGGGAGATGTGACGGCTGAGCGGCCGAGCCTGCCATGCGCCCGGCGCTTCCAAAGCGCAATGACGACCGGTATCGGTTTCCTGTCATCATGATCGAGGGTGTAATCTCTCCCGCTTGAACCATTTCTCCCCATCACCCCGGAGTGGTTCCGGGGTCCACCATTCCGCAAGAGCAACCGCCTCATGTGCTGGCGGAACGGTGGATGCCGGAACAAGTCCGGCATGACGTAGCGGCTGACGGCTCCGCTTCAGCTTTGAGGGATCACGCTTTGCCCCGCCGCTGCTCCGGTTGATTGCTGGGCCGGCGTGGCAGGCTCGACCTGCCATGACGCGCGCAGGCGTCCTCCCGCGGTGCCGCCCGTCGCTTGCGCACCACGGGCGATCAGCGCCGCCGCGACGGCGCGGCGTTGCGCGAGCGTGCCGCCGTCGATCGCCAGCGGACGGGCGAGGCGGATCGCACCCCAGGCCAGCGCGTCGAGTGCGGTGATGTCGACCACACCCTCGACGATCGGGACCGGCGACGGCGCTACGTCGTCGGGCGGCGCGAGCAGGATTCGCCATTGCGTCAGCAGCCGGTCCGCCCGCGCCTCCAGCGCGCGATAGCCGGCCAGCCCCAGCCCGGGTAGCGGCGCGGCGGTGGTGCGCAGCGTTCGGTCGCCGGTATCGACGGCAATCTTGTCAGGCGTGACGCCCGCGATCAGCGCGAGGTCGGCGACGGCACGGTCGCGGATCGCGCCGGCGGAATCGTCGCGGGGCTCGGCGGCGCGCGCGATTTGCGCGGCCTCCACGCCGTTGGCGTCAGGGCTGACGCGCAACTGGTCGACGTGGAGGTCGATCGGGCGCTTGAGCCGCGCGCGCAGATCGGCGACCAATACGCGATCGGCCTGCGGATCGAGCGATGGCGTGAGGACCACCGCCCGCACGCGGATCGGATCGCGCGCATAGTCGATATCGAGCTGGCTGAGCCGCGCCGCGTCGGGAAAGCGGTTGCGGATCGTGTCGCGCACCTGCCGCTGGGCGACCGCCTCGAACGCGATCTGCCGCAACGCGGACACGAGCGGAACCGACAGCAGCCCGACTGCGCCGACGAACAAGGCGAGTTGCCATCCGGTGTGATGCCGCGACAGGTGCCCGCCGAAGCCGTAAAGACGCGCGACCAGCGCGGCGGTCAGCGCGATCGTCACGGCATTGGTGGTGAACAGCAGCGTCGCACCCGCGAAGACGGTCCAGTTGCGGGTCGCGATCCCGAAGCCGACGACGGCCAGCGGCGGCATCAGCGCGATCGCGATCGCGACGCCCACCACCGTGCCGCCGCGGCCGCGGATCAACGCATAGGCGCCGGCGACCGCCGAGAGGAGCGCAACCAGCAGGTCGAAGAGGGTCGGGCGGGTACGCCCGGCGATCTCGCCGGTGATGGTCTGGATCGGGGAGAGCGCGACGAACACCACCGACAGCGCGATCGCAAGTGCGGAGCCGGCGAGCAGCGCGGTGGCGCTGCGCCGCATCGCGACGGTATCGAAGGTGGCGATGCCGAACCCGAGCCCGATGATCGGCATCATCAGTGGCGACAGCAGCATCGCGCCGATCAGCACCGCCACCGAGGGCATCAGCAAACCGAGCAGCGAGATGGCCGCGGAAATGACGATCAGGAAGGCATAGCGCCCGGACCAGCCCGAATCGCCGGCGATCTGGCGCAGCACCGCGTCGTGATCGACCCCGCCCGTCACCCACATCGACCACCAGCGCCGCAGCTTCTGGCGCCGGGCGCCCGGCGTTAGCGTCTTCGTCGTCGTCGGTTCGTCGGTCAAGGCTCGTTCTGCCGGTTCGTTACACCCGTGAAGCGATCAAACGGTCGGTGGCGCGGCGGGGTCCATGCTGGCCAATTTGCGGCGCGGACGTGTAAGGCATCGATATGTCGGAGCAATCTTCATCGCGTCGCCCTCGTCTCGAAGGCACGCCGGCGCGATGGCGCGCGTTGCTCCGCTCGCAACGCCCACGCGCGCGACGGCTGCGCGCGCGGCTGGCGATCCTGATCGGTGCGGTGGCGATCGGGCTGGCGGCGACGGTCTTCGCACTGGCCGCCGACGCGTGCGGGGAGCTGTTTGCCGGTCTCGCCCGGGAGCATCGCTGGGTGCCGATGCTGACGACTCCGCTGACCTTCGGCGCGCTGGCGTGGCTGACGCGGCGGTACGTGCCGCTGGCGCGCGGATCGGGCATTCCCCAGGTGATGGCGGCGCAGGCCGATCCCGAGGCGGCGACGCGCTCGCTGGTGTCGTTGCCGACCGTGATCGGGAAGGCGGCGCTGACGCTGGCGGCGGTGCTGGCGGGTGCGTCGGTGGGACGCGAAGGGCCGACGGTGCAGATCGCCGCGGCCGTGATGGGGCTGACGCATCGTATCCTGCGCGTGCCGTTGCGCGCAGGCGTGCTGATCGCAGGTGGCGCCGCAGGGGTGGCGGCGGCGTTCAACACGCCGCTGGCCGGATTGCTGTTCGCGATCGAGGAACTCGCCTCCGCCTATGAGCAGAAGGTGACGTTGCTGGTGGTCGGCGCGATCGTGATCGCGGGGATGGTCGCGCAATCGGTCCAGGGCGATTATTTGTATTTCGGGCTGGTCGGCGCGCACATGCCGATCGGTTCCGCGCTGGTGGTGGCAGGCGTGGCCGGGCTGGTCGGCGGTGTTGCAGGCGGGGCGTTCGCGCGCGCGATGCTGGCGCTGGCGCAGGGGGCGCATCCGCTCGCCGCGTGGAGCAAGCGCTATCCGATCCGGTTCGCGGTGATGTGCGGCGTGGTCGTCGCATTGCTGGGCTGTGGGACCGGGTTGACGTGGGGGACCGGCTATAGCGCGGCGCGGGCGATGATCGGTGGTGTCGACGCGCCCTTGTGGTTCGGACCTGCAAAGCTGCTCGCGACGCTGGCGACCGCAGTCGCGGGGCTGCCGGGTGGAATCTTCGCGCCATCGCTGGCGGTGGGGGCGGGGATCGGCAATCTGCTGCGCCCGCTGTTCGCAGACTCGCCCGCCTCCGCCGTCGTGATCCTGGGGATGGTCGGCTATTTCGCGGGGGTGGTGCGCGCGCCATTGACGGCGGTCATCATTCTGGCCGAAACCACAGGCAGTCGCGGGCTGATGCTGCCGATGTTCGCCACCGCCTTCGTAGCCGATGGCGCCAGCCAATTCATATGCCGCGAAAAATTGTATCACGGCCTTGCGCGCACCTTTGCGCTGCCCCTCAATAAATAGCTTGGTACGTTCGACTTTATATCGTATACGAATACCACTATTCAGGAGGATAATGTGGTTTCTGGTTCGAGCATGTGG
The DNA here is from genome assembly GCA_036946405.1 of Sphingomonas phyllosphaerae. NCBI lineage: Bacteria > Pseudomonadati > Pseudomonadota > Alphaproteobacteria > Sphingomonadales > Sphingomonadaceae > Sphingomonas > Sphingomonas phyllosphaerae. The sequence goes on from JAQIJC010000001.1 coordinate 1,969,755, forward strand.
ACGGGCGTCTACCCTGCGGCGACGACGCAGTTCGCGGCTGACGGTTCGGTGGACATCGATGCGACGCAACGCGGGCTCGTGGCACTGGTCAAGGATGGCGTCGACGGGTTGATCCTGCTCGGCACCTGCGGTGAGAACAACTCGCTGGACGTCGAGGAAAAGCATGCGGTGCTGCGCGCGGGCGTCGAGGCGGTCGGCGGGCGCGTGCCGCTGGTCTGCGGTGTCTCCGAATTCACCACCCGTCGCGCTGCGGCGTTCGCGAAGGAGGTCGAGGAGATCGGCGTCGACGCGCTGATGCTGCTGCCCGCGATGGTCTACGTCCCGACGCCCAACGAGCTGGCGACGCATTTCCGCACCGTCGCCGAGGCGACCGGGCTGCCGATCATGCTCTACAACAACCCGCCCGCCTATCGCGTGTCGGTCGACTTCAACACGCTGGAGCTTCTGGAGCCGGTCAAGAACATCGTCGCGGTCAAGGAAAGCGCGCCCGATCCGCGTCGCTTCACCGACGTCATCAATCGCTTCGGCGACCGGTATGTCGTGATGGCGGGGCTGGACGACGTCGCGCTGGAGGGCATGTTGCTCGGCGCGAGCGGCTGGGTGTCGGGGCTGACCAGCGCCTTCCCGCAGGAGTCGGTGGCGTTGATCGCAGCGGTCTATCGTGGCGACTGGGAAGAGGCACGGCGCATCTATCGCTGGTTCATGCCGCTGCTGCACCTCGATGCCGAGCATGACCTGGTGCAGTCGATCAAGCTGGCCGAAGAGATCATGGGCCGCGGGTCGGAGCGCGTGCGTCTGCCGCGTCTCCCGCTGGAGGGCGCGCGCCGCGCCGAGGTGATCGCGATGGTCGAAAAGTGTGCGGCCACGCGTCCGGTCCTCAAGGAGGCAGTCGCGGCCTGATGCGCCACACCTTCTTCTGCATCGACGGCCACACGGCGGGCAATCCCGTCCGTCTGGTGGCCGGCGGCGCCCCGCTGTTGCGGGGCGCCAGCATGGCGGAGCGGCGACAGGACTTCCTCGCGCGGTTCGACTGGATCCGCACCGGATTGTGTTTCGAGCCGCGCGGGCACGACATGATGTCGGGCGGGTTCCTGTATCCGCCATGCGGCGATGCGGATGCGGCGATCCTGTTCATCGAAACGTCCGGATGCCTGCCGATGTGCGGGCACGGGACGATCGGGATGATCACCTTCGGGCTGGAGAACGGCCTGATCACCCCGCGCGAGCCGGGACGCTTGCGCGTCGAGGTGCCCGCCGGGGTGATCGACATCGATTACGTCGCGGAGGGCAACCGGGTACGATCGGTCAAGATCCGTAACGTGCCTGCCTATCTCGCGACGCGAGGCTTGCAGATCGACGTGCCGGGGTTCGGCGCGCTGTCGATCGATGTCGCGTACGGCGGCAATTATTATGCGATCATCGAGCCGCAGGGCGCGTACACCGGGCTCGACGACCTCGGCGCGGCGCGGATCGTCGAGCTGAGCCGGACGATCCGCGAGCTGGTGCGCGCGGTGTATGAGCCGGTCCATCCGCTGGAGCCGACGATCCGCGGGGTCAGTCATGTGCTTTGGGCCGACACGCCGAAGGGCGAGGGCGCGGACGGGCGCAATGCGGTGTTCTACGGCGAGCGGGCGATCGACCGCAGCCCGTGCGGGACGGGCACCTCGGCGCGGCTGGCGCATCTGGCGGCGACCGGGCGGCTGACGGTCGGGGACCGGTTCGTGCACGAGAGCTATATCGGCAGCCGCTTCATCGGGCGGGTCGAGGCGGAGACGATGATCGGCGAGCAGCCGGCGATCGTGCCGTCGATCGAGGGTTCGGCGATCGCGACCGGGTTCAACACGATCTGGATTGACCGCGAGGATCCGTTCTGGGGCGGGTTCACGGTGGTGTGAGCGTCCTCTCCGTCATTCCCGCGAAGGCGGGAATCCAGACGCGCTGGTCTTCGCAAGTGCCGAAAGGTCAGAGGTTCTGGATCCCCGCCTTCGCGGGGATGACGGACAGAGGTGCGAAACAAACGAGTAACGGGGAGGGGCATTTGGCACGAGGATTGTTGGGGCCGCTGAAGCCGCTCGACGCGCGGGAAGCCGATCCAGACCGCAAGCTGCGCAAGACCCTGAGTTGGCCGCATCTGATCGCTTTGGGGATCGGCGCGATCGTCGGCACCGGCATCTATACGCTGACCGGGGTCGGCGCGGATCGGGCGGGGCCAGCGGTGATCCTGTCGTTCGCGATCGCCGGGGCGGTCTGTGCGTGCGCGGCGCTAGCCTATGCCGAGATGGCGACGCTGATCCCGACCGCGGGCAGTGCCTATACCTATACCTATTCGGTGATCGGCGAGAGCATCGCCTGGATCGTCGGGTGGAGCCTGATCCTCGAATATTCGCTGGCCTGTTCGACGGTGGCGGTCGGCTGGTCGGCCTATCTGGTCGGCTGGTTGCAGAGCGCGGGCGTGCATCTGCCCGCGGTATTGCTGTCGGGACCGCATGGCGGGGGGATCGTCAACCTACCGGCGGTGCTCGTCGCGCTGGGGATCGCGGGGATGCTGGTCGCGGGCACCCGGGAGAGCGCGACCTTCAACATCGTGCTGGTCGCGATCAAGATGGTCGCCTTGGGCGTGTTCGTCGTCTTCGCGCTGCCGGCGTTCAACGGCGGCAATTTCGAGCCGTTCATGCCCTATGGCTTCGGCAGCCATGTCGAGAATGGCGCGACGCGCGGGGTGATGGCGGCGGCGGCGATCGTGTTCTTCGCCTTCTATGGCTTCGACGCGGTCGCGACCTCGGCGGAAGAGGCGCGCAATCCGGGGCGCGACCTGACGATCGGGATCGTCGGATCGATGGCGGCGTGCACCGCGATCTACATGGGCGTCGCGATCGCGGCGATTGGCGCGGTGAGTTATATCGATCTCGGCAAGTCGGCCGAGCCGCTCGCCTATGTGTTGCGCACGCTTCAGCATCCGTTTGCGGCATGGGCGATCGGGCTGGCGGCGCTGATCGCGTTGCCGTCGGTGATCCTCGTCATGATGTACGGGCAAAGCCGGATCTTCTTCGTGATGTCGCGCGACGGCTTGCTGCCGCGATCGTTGAGCCGCGTGTCGGCGCGGACCGGGTCGCCGGCGCTGGTGACGATGGTGACCGGCGTGTTCGTCGCGGCGGTGGCGGGGTTCTTCCGGCTCGACGAAATCGCCGAGCTGGCGAATGCGGGCACGCTGCTGGCGTTCATCGCGGTGGCGGCGTGCATGATGGTGCTGCGCAAGCGTGCGCCCGAACTGAAGCGCGTATTCCGCTGCCCGGCGCCGATGGTGGTGGGGACGCTGGCGATCCTCGGCTGCATCTACCTGCTGGTCAGCCTGCCGACGCATACGCTGGAGCGGTTCGCGTTGTGGAACGTCCTCGGCGTGGTCTTCTATCTCGCCTACGGCCGCGCGCGCAGCCTGGTGCGGGCACAGGCATGATTCGCACGGCGATCGTCGTCGGCGATGGCGTGGTGGCGCTCAACGTCGCGCTTGCGCTGCAGCGGCGCGGCACGCAGGTGACGATCGTCGCGCCTGACGCACCGTGGCGCGGCGCATCATGGGGCAACGCCGGGCATATCGCGGTCGAACAGGTCGAGCCGCTCGCGTCGCTGGCGACGGTGAAGAGCGTGCCCAAGCGGCTGTTCTCGCGCGGCGGGGCGCTGGCGCTGCCGGCGCGCGCGATCCGGCACTGGCTGCCGTTCACGGGGCGGCTGCTGCGCGCCAGCACGCCCGCGCGCTTCGCCAAGGGCAAGGCGGCGCTGTCGGCGATGCTCGCCACCGCGATCCCGGCGTGGCAACGCGTGCTGGCCGAGGCGGGGGCGTCCGAACTGCTGCGCGTCGACGGACATTTCATCGTCTGGGAAACCGCCGACAGCGCGGCGCGCGGCCGTGCGGCATGGCAGGCGGCGGACACCGGCACGGCGACGGTGCGTGACGCGACGCGTGACGAACTGGCGCAACTCGCCCGGTTGACGACGCTGCCGATCGCGGGTGCGCTGCGCGTCGAGGGAAGCGGACAGATCACCGATACCGGCGCGCTCGGCGATGCGTTGACGGCGCGCTTCACCGCGGCGGGCGGCGCAAGGGTATATGGCAGCGCCCGCTCCGTGATCGAGCGTGCCGGCGGGGTGCGTGTCACGCTGGACGAGGGTGCGCCGCTCGACGCCGATGTCGTGGTGGTGGCGGCGGGTGCGGCATCGGCACCGCTCGTCGCCCCTCTGGGGCTGCGCGCGCCGCTGATCGCCGAGCGCGGCTATCATATCGAGGGCGATCCGGGCGACTGGCCGGTCGACCAACCGCCGGTCGTGTTCGAGGATCGCGCGATGATCGTCACGCGCTTCGCCGAACGGCTGCGCGCGGCGAGCATCGTCGAGTTCGCAGCGATCGCCACACCCGCCGACCCCCGCAAATGGGCGCGGTTGCGCGCGCATGTCGCGGCGCTGGGGTTGCCATTGCAGGAGCCCGTCGCACCGTGGATGGGTGCGCGGCCGACGTTGCCCGATTATCTGCCCGCGATCGGACGGCGGGGCGCGGTGGCCTATGCGTTCGGGCATCAGCATCTCGGCCTCACGCTGTCGGCGACCAGCGGGGAGGCGCTGGCGGCGTTGCTCCACGATGAGACGCCGGCCTATGACTTGACCCCGTTCGATCTGGCACGCTTCGGGTAACCATCCGACGCCGCGCCGACCCTGTGGGGTAGGTCGCCGTCAGTGATGCCGTCGCGCCTCCCGTCGCCGGTGGGGGGACGAACGTAAGCGGCAGGTATTCTTGCCCATTTCGGTCCGGTTCCGCGGCAGCCATTGCGCGGCACGCGACGGGCGGGTTAGATGATTTACCGGTATATCGTTGCCGGTTGGGGCTTTTACATGACCGGCATCATCGTCCGCAATCTTTCCGAACAACTCGTCGACCTGGTTCGCGACCGTATCCTGACCGGCCAGGTCGAGGCGGATCGTGCGATCCGGCAGGATGCGCTCGCCGCCGAACTGGGCGTCAGCAAGATCCCGCTGCGCGAGGCGCTGACCCGGCTGGAGCAGGAAGGGCTGGTCCGCTCACGCGCGAACCGCGGATATTTCGTGCGCGAACTGACGATCGCGGAGGCCGAGGAAGTCTATGCGTTGCGGCTGAAGCTGGAACCGGAGGTCGCGGCGCAGGCCGCCGCGAACGCGACCCAGCAGGAGCGCGACGTGGCGGTGCAGTTGCTGGCGCAGCTCGACGAGGCGACGAACGCGCACGGCGACGGCGTCGGGGCGTTCAACCGCGCCTTTCACCTCGCACTGCTGCGTCCGTCACGTCAGCCGATCACGACGACGATGCTGGAGCGCCTGCACGTGATGGGCGAACGTTATGTGCGCAAGCATCTCGAGCCATTGGGACGTGACCAGCGCGCCAACGACGAACATGCGCAGCTGCTGGAAAGCTGGATGGCGCGTGACACCGCGGCGGTGCGAGAGCGCATGTACGCGCATATCGAGCAGACGGTGCTGGACCTGCGGCGTGAGTTTCGCAGCGTCAGCAATCTGGATGGTAGCTGATCGCGACGGGTCAAGTTCGACGAGTTTGTCACTTAGCAACCATCACGGCTCCGCAACGAGTTGATGCACCGAAACTTTTTTGACGATCTTTCGTATAATATATTTGATGTACGCTTTCTTAACTGTATGGTCGCGGGATCAAGCAGATGAAAAGAAGGGGGAAACCATGGTTGGAGCAACGAAGTGGCTCTCGTCGGCCGCACTCGGCGCGTTGGCGCTCAGCGTGGCGCTGCCAGCTGCTGCGCAGGTTGCGACGAGCGATCAGGCTGCAGGGGCCAGCGAGGTGGAAGGCGAGGGCGTCGTCGTGACCGGCACGCGCATCGCGCAGCCGGGCGTGTTGAGCAACAGCCCGATCACGACCGTCGACGCGGGCGAAATCCGCCTGCAGGGTGCCACCAACATCGAGAGCGTGCTGAACCGCCTGCCGCAGATCACGCCGGACGCGAACGAGAACGTCTCGAACGGATCGGACGGCACCGCGAAGGTCAATCTCCGCAACTTGGGCTCCAACCGCAACCTGACGCTGGTCAACGGGCAGCGCCTGTTGCCGATTCAGGCGACCGATCTCAACTTCATCCCGTCGTTCATGGTCAAGCGTATCGACGTGGTGACCGGCGGCGCATCGGCGGTTTACGGGTCTGACGCAGTATCGGGCGTCATCAACTTCGTGTTGCGGGACGACCTGAACGGCGTGCTGGGCAACGTGCAATATGGTTTCTCGGCACATCACAACGACAACGCCACGAACCGCGACCGTGTGGCCGGCGCCGGATTCAGCCGCGCACCCGACACGCCGGTCGATGGGCAGCGCTTCGACGCGAACATCGCGATGGGCGCGAATTTCGCGGACAATCGTGGCAATGTGACCGCCTATTTCGGCTATCGCGACGTCAAGCCGATCCTGCAATACAATCGCGACGTTTCCGCCTGTGCGCTCGATCCGAACGGCACGCGCACCGCATTGATCTGCGGTGGTTCGTCGAACAATGAATATGGTCGCTTCACGCCGCAACGCGACGGTGCCGGCGACTTCAACAACACCAAGGACGGTCAGAAGACGTGGGTGCCGTATGACAACAGCTTCCGCTACAATTATTCGCCGCTGAACTACTTTCAGCGTAACGATACGCGGATCACTGCCGGTGCGTTCGCCAAGTATGAAGTGACGCCTGCCGTCGAGATGTACGGTAGCTTCATGTTCATGGACGACCGCACCAATTCGCAGGTCGCGCCATCGGCGCTGTTCTACGGCTATGGCTATTCGGTGAATTGCGACAATCCGCTGATGAGCGCGCAGCAGGCCGGGCTGCTCTGCGGCGACAATGCCGGAAAGAGCGTCAACCAGGACACCTATATCGGTTATCGTCCGGTCGCCGCGCCCGCGCAGCCGCGGCGCGACGACCTGCGTCACACCGACTATCGCGTGACCGGCGGCGTGCGTGGCGAGATCGCCAAGGGCATCCGCTACGACGCGAACGCCTTGTTCTCGACCGTGATCTATAACGAGACCTATCAAAATGACATTGACCCGGCGCGAGCCAATCGCGCCCTGAAGGTCAACCTGGTCAACGGCGTGCCGACCTGTCAGTCGGTTATCGACAAGTCGGACCCGAGTTGCGTTCCGCTCAACGTCTTCCAGTATGGCGGGCCATCCGCCGAGGCGCTCGGCTACATCTACGCGCCGACCAGCACCGAAGGGTTGGACAAGGAGACGGTGCTGTCCGGCACGGTAACCTTCGACGGCGGCGAATATGGCGCGAAGCTGCCTTGGGCGGACACGGGCATCGGCGTGGTGGTCGGCGTCGAGCATCGCCGTGAAAGCCTGGAGTTCAAGGCCGATGCGCTGGCGCTCGCCAAGGGTACCAAGGAGAATGCCGGCGCCTTCAACGTGACTGAAGGCTTCACCGAAGTGCGCGTGCCGTTGGTCGAGAACCGGCCGTTCTTCGAGGAGTTGTCGCTGACGGGTGGCTATCGATTCTCCAAGTACAGCACCAACGGCAAGGGCATTTCGACCTACAAGGGCGAACTGGCGTGGGCACCGACACGCGACCTGCGGCTGCGTGGCGGGTATAATCGGGCGATCCGCGCGCCGAACATCACCGAGCTGTACTCGCCGCAATACCCGGGCAATGTCGGAACGCAGGACCCGTGCGCCGGCGCAACGCCGACTGCCACGGCCGCGCAATGCGCCCTCACTGGCGTAACAGCCGCGCAGTACGGCCGCATCCCGGAGTGCCCGAGTGAGCAGTGCACCGGCTTCTTCGGCGGCAATCCGGCGCTGAAGCCCGAGCAGGCGGATACCTATACCGCCGGCGTGGTGCTGACCCCGGCCTTCGTGAGGGGGCTGATGCTGTCGGTCGACTACTACAACATCAAGGTGAAGAACTACATCAACTCGATCCCGATGCAGCTGACGATCGACCAGTGCATCGGAACCGGCAATCCGTTCTTCTGCTCGCTGTTCAACCGTAATCCGCGCAACGGCGTGTTGTTCTCCGGCGACGCCAACACGGCGGGTTACGTCCTGTCGACGACGCAGAACACCGGTTCGCTGGCGACCAGCGGCATCGACTTTACCGCCGATTACACGTTCCGCACCGGGATCGGCGCGCTGAGCACGAGCTTCGTCGGCACGTGGCTGCACGATTTGACGACCGAGCCGCTGCCGGGTCTCTCGTCCTACGACTGCAAGGGGCTGTTCGGTGGCACCTGCGGCCAGCCGAACCCCGAATGGCGCCATCAGGCGCGCTTCACCTGGACGGCGCCGGACGACAAGGGCTCGATCTCGCTCAACTGGCGCTACATCGGCCCGACCAAGGTGTCGTTCAACGACAAGGCGCAATTCCCCGGCAGCGCGACCTATGTCATCAACTCGCGCCTGCCGGTCGCCAATTACTTCGACCTGGCCGCCACCGCGACCGTGACGAAGGAGCTGACGTTCCGGATCGGCGTGAACAACCTGCTGGATCGTGACCCACCTGCGATCGCCCAGGGCGTTCTGGCGTCCTTTGGTAATGGCAACACCTATCCCGGCGTGTACGACGTCGCCGGGCGCACCTTCTTCGTCGGTCTGTCGGCCGAGTTCTGAGGATGGTGGAATGAGGGGGCGGCCGGCGCATGAGCGTCGGCCGTCGTCGTGGGAGGAAGAATGATGACGGGTCGGGTCGCACTTGCCGTGCTGGTGTCAACGCTGGCGATCGCGCAGGCGACGGCCCAGACTCCGACCCCCGCCGAATGGGAACGGCCCGAGGTGATCCGCGTCGGGGCCGAGCCGATGCATGCGACCTTCGCGGGGTTCGAGAGCAAGGCCGCGGCGTTGCGCGACGATCCGGCGCGGTCGCGCTACCGCCTGTCGCTGGACGGGCAATGGTCGTTCCATCACTCGCCGACGCCGGAAGAGCGGCCGGTCGGGTTCGAGAAGCCCGATTATGATGTGAGCACATGGGGCAAGGTGGCGGTGCCCGGCATCCTGCAGGCCGAGGGGCAGGGCACGCCAGTGTTCGTCGGCGCGGGCTACCCCTTCCCGCGCAACCAGCCGTGGATCGACCACAAGCTGAACGAGGTCGGCTCGTACCGCCGCGAGGTGGTGGTGCCGGCGCATTTTGCCGGGCGGCGGCTGTTGCTGACGGTCGGGGCGGCGGGGGCGGCTTACTATCTCTTCGTCAATGGCGAGCGGGTCGGCTATTCGGAGGATTCCAAGCTGCCCGCCGAGTTCGACGTGACGAAGGCGATGCGCCCGGGGCGCAACACGGTGGCGATCGAGTTGTATCGATACGCTGACGGCAGCTATCTGGAAGATCAGGATTTCTGGCGGGTCAATGGGATCGAGCGCAGCGTGACGCTCTATGCCGCGCCCGCGACGCACCTGCGCGACATCGACGTGCGCGCGGGGCTGGCCAACGACTATCGCGACGGCGCGCTGGCGCTGAACGTCGCGGTCGGCGGCGGCACGGCGCCGGTGCGGGTGCGCGCGACCGTGCTGGATCGCGGGCGCGTGCTGCTGACGCGCGAGGGGACGCCGGATGCGGAGCGCAACGTGCGGCTCGACGGCACCATCCCGGCGGTGCGCGCGTGGAGCGCGGAGACGCCGGAGCTTTACACATTGCTGGTCGAGTTGCTCGACGCGAAGGGCAAGGTGGTCGAGGCGACCGCGCGCAAAATCGGCTTCCGCACCGTCGCGATCGAGGATGGTGAGGTGCGTGTCAACGGACGGCGCGTCACGATCCGCGGCGTCAACCGCCACGAACATGATCCGCACACCTTCCATGTCGTCTCCGACGCGACGCTGCGCCGCGATCTGGAGCTGATGAAGGCGGCGAACGTCAATGCGCTGCGGCTGTCGCATTATCCCAACGATCCGCGCATCTACGATCTGGCCGATGAGTTCGGCCTGTATGTGATGGACGAGGCCAATATCGAGAGCCACGGCTATCTGGCGGAGGCGCAGCAGAACGGCGATCCTGAACACACGTTGCTCGGCTACAAGCCCGAGTGGAAGGCGGCGCATCTGGATCGCGTCGAGCGGATGGTGGAGCGCGACAAGAATCATCCATCGATCATCTTCTGGTCACTGGGCAACGAGACCGGGATCGGCAGCAGCTTCGAGGCGGCGGCGAAATGGGTGAAGGCGCGCGACAACACGCGGCTGATCAATTTTCTCGGCCATAGCATGAGCGGGTGGCGGCACCCGACCAACGCCTATGTCGACATCTTCGCGCCGATGTACGACGATGTCGAGAAGCTGGTCGATTATGCCGAGCGGCCGGAGTTCACCCAGCCGTTGATCCTGTGCGAATATGCTCATGCGATGGGCAACAGCCTCGGCAACTTCCAGGATTATTGGGACGTCATCCACGCGCACAAGAAACTGCAGGGCGGGTTCGTGTGGGACTGGGTGGACCAGACGATCATCAAGAAGGATGCGCAGGGCCGCGACTATTGGGCGCAGGGGCGCGATTTCGTGCCCGATGGCGACGACAGTCCAGTCGGTGACGGCGTGATCCAGTCCGACCGGACGCCGGACCCGGAATATTACGAGCTGGCCAAGGTCTATGCGCCGATCCAGTTCGAGCGTGAGGGCGCGGGCTATGTGGTGGTGAACCGGCACGATCATATCGATCTGTCGCGCTTCACGCTCGATTATGCGGTGCTGGAGGACGGGCGCGAGGTGGCGCGCGGATCGGTGCCGATGCCGCAGGTCGCGCCGGGCGCGCGCGCGCCGCTGGCGCTGGCATTGCCGGCGGCGCGCGATGCGGGGGCGGAGCGGATGCTGGTGCTGCGCGCACGCGCGACCAAAGGGGCGATCCCGCTGGTCGAGGCGGGGCATGTCGTCGGCTATGAGCAATTCGCGCTGTCGCCACCGCGCGCGCTCGCCGCGCCGGTCGGCAGCGTCGCGCCGGTCGATGGTGGCGATGCGTGGCGGCTGGCGGCGGGCGATGCGGTGCTGGAGATCGACAAGGCGACCGGGCTGGTGAAGCGCTATGCGCGCGGCGGGGTGACCTTGCTGACCGGCGGCGCGCCCGACTTCTGGCGCGCGCCGACCGACAATGACGTCGGCACCGGCGTGACCAAGACGCACAAGGTGTGGGAGCAGTTCAGCAAGGCCCGGCGGCTCGACGGGCTGGCGGTCGACGGCGATGCGATCGTCGTGACGCACGACATGGGCGTCGGATCGGTGAAGGTCATCACGCGCTGGACGATGGACACGAAGGGACAGGCGCGCGCGGCGGTGCGCTTCGTGCCGATCCGCGACGACCTGCCCGATCCGCCGCGCGTCGGCGTGCAGTTCCACATGACCCCGACGCTCGACCGGCTGCACTGGTACGGGCGCGGGCCGTGGGAGAATTACGCGGATCGCAAGACCGCGGCGCTGATCGGCGAGTGGCGCGGCGCGCTGGCCGAGCAATATCACGATTATGCGCGCCCGCAGGAATCGGGGACCAAGCAGGATGTACGCTGGTTCGACGTGACCGGCGCGAACGGCGCGGGGGTGCGGGTCAGCGGTGACCGGCCGCTGGCGATCAACGCGCTGCCGTTCCCTTATGCCGATCTGATGGAGAAGCCGCCGGCCAAGGCGCATAGCAGCGACATTCGCGCGCACGGCGATGGCACGCTGTTGATCGACGCCGCGCAAAGCGGGGTCGGTGGCGATACGGGCTGGAGCCTCGATGGCCGGCCGCACATGAAATATCGCGTGCCGCTCCAGCCGGTCGAATGGACCTATGTGCTGGGGGCGGCGCAGTGAGGCGCGCGCTGCTGACGATTGCGCTGCTCGCCACGCCGGCGCTGGCGCAGACCGATCCGCGCGTGGCACGCTCGATCGCGTTGCGCGACCAGTGGCAATGGCTGACGCGCGATATCGCCTTCCCGGCGGAATGGGACGCGGACGGGCGGCACTTCCATTATCGCAAGACCGTCGAGGGCGGGTTCGCGTTCGTCGACGTCGACGCCCCGACGCGTGCCAAAGCGACGGCCTTCGACGCGGCGGCGGTCGCGAAGGGGCTCGGCAAGGCGCTGGCGCGGCCGGTCGATCCGCGCCGGCTGCCGTTCGAGCATTTCGCGTTCGCCGGCGAGCGGCGCGCGATCGACTTTGCGATCGATTATGCGCCGTGGCGTTGCACATTGACTGATTACGTCTGCGCCCCGGTGGAAGGCGGTGGGCCGCGACCGCGCGGTTTCGGGGTCGTGCGCGATCTGAAGGTGCCCGCGCGCAACGTGCCGCACCGCTCGCCCGATGGCGCGCGCGAGGCGCTGGTGCTCGACGACAATCTCGTGCTGCGCGCGGCGGGCGGCGGCGCGGAGGCGTGGCGGAGCCAGGACGGCAGCCCCGGCGACTTCTACGATCCGGAGACGATCAGCTGGTCGCCCGACGGGAGGTGGGTGGCGCTGTATCGCGTGCGGCCCGGCTATCGGCGGATCGTGACGCGGGTGATTTCCTCACCCAAGGGACAGGTGCAGCCGACGCTCGCCGAGCAGCTGTACCCGAAGCCCGGCGATGCGATCGATCAGGAACGACCAGTGCTCTTCGAGGCGGCGACCGGGCGGCGGATCGACGTGTCGGACGCGCTGTTCCCGAACCCGTGGCAGCTTGGCGCGATCAGCTGGCGCAAGGATGGGCGAAGCTTTTCGTTCGACTATATGCGGCGTGGCTTCCAGCACGCCGCGGTGATCGCGGTCGATGCCGCGACCGGCGCGGCGCATGAGGCGGTGCGCGAGGATGCGAAGACGTTCATCTTCAACGAGCGGCGCTTTGCGCACGACGTGGGGGATGAGGGGCGCGAGCTGATCTGGGCGTCGGAGCGTGACGGGTGGCGGCATCTGTATCTGGTCGACGCGACGACCGGTCGGGTGAAGCGGCAGATCACGCGCGGCCAGTGGGTGTTACGCGACATTGCACGCGTCGATGACGGGCAGCGGCGGATCTGGTTTTCGGCGAGCGGGGTGACGCCGGGCGAGGATCCGTATCACAAGCACTGGTTCCGCGTTGACTTCGACGGGCGCAACCTGACGCGGCTGACCGATGGCAACGAAACGCATGAGGCGAGTTTCGCGCCGGACGGGCGGACGTTCGTCGACGTCCATTCGCGTACCGATGTGCCCGAGGTCGCGGACGTGCGCGATGCCACGACGGGTGCGGTGCTGGCGACGCTGGAGCGCGGCGACGTGCGCGCGCTGACCGACGCCGGCTATCGCCCGCCCGAGCCGTTCGTCGCGAAGGGGCGTGACGGCACGACAGACATCTATGGGCTGGTGGTGCGGCCGCGCGATTACGATCCGGCGAAGCGTTATGCGGTGATCGAGAATATCTACGCCGGGCCGCACGACAGCTTCGTGCCCAAGGGCTATTGGCCGTTCGGCGCTTTCTCGGGCGGCGACAAGGCGATGGGGATGCAGCAGATCGCCGATCTCGGCTTCATCGTCGTGATGATCGACGGGATGGGGACGGCGAACCGCTCGAAGGCGTTCCATGACGTCGCGTGGAAGAACCTCGCCGACAGCGGCTTTCTCGATCGCATCGCATGGATGAAGGCGCTGGCGGCGAAGGATGCGTCGGTCGATCTGTCGCGGGTCGGCATCTATGGCGGGTCGGCGGGCGGGCAGAGCACGCTCAATGCTTTGCTGTTCCACCCGGAGTTCTACAAGGCCGGGGTGGCGTTCGCGGGCTGCTTCGACAATCGCATGGACAAGATCGACTGGAACGAACAATGGCTCGGCTGGCCGGTCGACGCGAGCTATCTGGCGGCGTCGGGGGTCGTCCATGCCGCCAAGTTGCAGGGCAAGCTGCTGCTGGTGGTCGGCGAGCAGGATTCGAACGTCGATCCGGCCTCGACGATGCAGGTCGTCGATGCGCTGGTGCGCGCCGACAAGGACTTCGAGCTGCTGGTGGTGCCGAACGGCGAACATGCCGTGGGGCGGTCGACCGGGCCAGTCGCTTACGGGCAGCGGCGGGAGTATGACTTCTTCCTGCGCGCGCTGGGTGGGGCGCGGTAGTTCTTTTCTTCGTCATTCCCGCGAAGGCGGGAATCCAGACGCGCAGGCTTTCGTTTGACCCGCTGAGGTCAGAGGTTCTGGATCCCCGCCTTCGCGGGGATGACGATCATCTATCGTTGCCTCGGGACTTGATCCGGGGCCCCGCCTTTTCTTCTCGACGGCCAGTAAAGAGCGGGGCCCCGGATCAAGTCCGGGGCGACGGCGGGTTAGTTAGCGGGGCGTGAGGGTCACGTTGGTTGCGCTCGGTGACAGCGCGATTGTGGTGAAGCCGCCTTCCGCCTTGCCCTTGTCGATCGCATAGGCCGCGCCGCCTGCCGGTGCCTCCACCGAGAGCTGCGCCACCGGCGTCGTTGCGGTTGCCGGGTCGAGCGTCAGTTCAATGCGGCGGGTCGCGGGGAGCCAGCGCGCCTTGGCGATTTTGCCCGCCGCCAGCGTGATCCACTGCCCGGCCGGCGCGACGAACAGCCGCGTGCGCGCGCCATCGTGCGGGACGATCTCGACCGCCGCGCCGTCCTCGCGCACCGTGCCGCCGAAGCCGAGCCAGCCGAATGTCGCATCCTTCACTAGATAGGTCGCCGCGGCGTAGGCGTGACCGAAATAGCCCATGCCGTAATCGCCGGTGTAGGCGTCCCAGCGCATCATGTCCGGTTCGGAGTGGAACGCCGCCGAGGCGAAGCCCTCGCGGTCGATGTTGGTGATGCCGCCCATGAACCCGCCGTATGCGACGCGTAGCAAATGGAGGTCGGCGGGGTCGCGACGGTAGGCGTCGAACAGCGGCACCGCGTTGAGCGCCGAGCCGTAATGGTGGATCTGCCGCTCGATCCGCTTGACCTTGCCGCCGTACAGGAAATCCCAATAGCGGCGCGCGTTGCCGTTATAGCCCCAGTGCGGGATCGTCGGGTCGTAGCCGAGTATCACCTCGCGCGTGACCGCCGCCTCCTTCGGATGGTTGAAGTGGCGCATCCATGCATAGACTTCGGGCTGGCCGGTCGAATCCCACGCCATCTCGCTGCCGAACGGAAAGGCGAGCGTGCGCCAATGGTCGGCACGCGCCTTCATCAGCCCCTCGACCTCGGCAGCCTGTGTGGTCAGCCCCTCGCGCTTCAAGTCGGCGAGGATCTCGAGGAAGATCTCGCCCTCCATCTGCCCGAATTGCGCGTAATGCGGCGCGTCGCGCATCATCGCCACGGTCGTGCGGTACGCATGGTCGAGATAGAAGCGCCAGTCGTGGCGCGTCACCAGTCCGGTATGATGCCGCGCGAGCCGGTACAGCACCCAATGACCGATCGCGACATGCGGATAATTGTACGAGCGGCCGAGATCGTCGGCCTGCTTCTTGTCCCACGATGCCCAGGTCGACCAGTCGATGCCCTTGTCATAGTAAGAGCCGAACGCCTTGGGATCGTAGTAGAACAGGCTCTTCTTCACGCCGCCGTCCGGGGACTGCAATTTGGCAAGGACGGTTTCGTCGACCATCCGCTCCAGCTTCGCGACCTCATCCGCGTCGGGATTGTCGAGCTGCTTCATGGTCGCCGCGACCCACGCGCCGCCGCCGCCCTCGTCGCTCATCCCGGCGATCCATACCCGCTGGTCCTGCGTGACGATGCGGTTCGCCTCGCGGTCATAGGTGAGGATCGACGGCGCACGCTTGAACGGATCGCCGGCGTCGTCGAACCATTGTTTCGTGGTGCTGAAGCGGCCGAGGTCGGCGGCGACCTGCGCCAGCGGTTTGGTGACGTAGTAATGGACGCTCTGCACGCTGCCGTCGGCATAGGTGATCGCGACGCGCGCGCGGCCCCAGCCGGTGCCGGTGACGCGCCAGCGGTTCCAGCCTTGCGGCCCGGGCACCTTCGTCAGCGTCAGCGCGTCGGCGGGCGTTACCTCGACGTCGCGCACGGCTTGTGCGGCGCGGACGAACAGGTCGGCGGGGCTGTCGTTGGGGACGACATAGCCGGGGATGCCGACCGCGACCGGGCGGCGCTCGGCCTCCAAGGTCGCCTCGATCGCGCGGATCGACGGCGCGGCGACCAGCCGCACGCCGAACGTGCGCTGTTCGCCCGGCGCGAGCGTGAAGCCGGTCGCGGGGTTCCACGGCTGCCCCTTGTCGGCCATCGCGCTGCTCGCGACCATCCAGTCGTAGAAACCCTCGAACGTCTGCTGGCGCGGGGTGCGATCGGTGAAGATCGGCGTGGCGGTCTTGCGCCGGGCATCGTCGAGGATGCGATATTGTTCGAGCGGGGTGCGGCCGTCGGGGAGGACGAGCAACGCCGGTCCCTTGCCGTTGAGGCGCGTCACCTGAAGATAGCCGGCGTCGCTGCCGATATAGGGATCGACGAAGCTCGCCTGCGCATGCGCCTGTTCGAGCGAACGGTCGGTGATGATGTTGTCGAACACCATCGGCATCCCGAGCGCGCCGACCTCGACCGGCGTGGTGCCGCGGTTGGCGAGCGTGAAGCGCAGCACCGGCGCGCCCTCGTCGCGCAGCCACGTCCGTTCGACGGTGAGCGGGAAACCTTCGCCCATCGTCGTGGTGATGTCCGCACGCGCGATGACGTTGCCGGTGGCGGCGAGCGCGCGGACCGGCACGCGATGCTGCGCCGAGGAGAAGTCGCGCCATGCGCCGCCTGCGCTGCGCACGCGCAGATGGAGGTCGCCGATCTGGTTGAAGCCGTCGCCGCTGCGGCTGGCGGCGCGGCCGCTCGGCAAGAAGTCGAAGCCGGGCTCGGCCCGCGGCGACAGCGTGCGCAGGGTCTGGCTGGCGGGATCGAGCGTCAGGGTCAAGGCACCGCCCGCAGCACCAGTTTTCCGCAAGGGTGCCGCATGAAGCAGCGCACCGCTCGCCAGCGCGGCGCCCGCGAGATAATATGCCACCCGTCGCATCGCTCACCCTTTTTCTTTGCGGTTCGATTGACTTCGCACCCACGTACCGTATCGTATACCATATTCCGGGGAGATGGAAATGCTTGTTGGGCGTCGCGGATTTCTGATGTCATCGGCGACGTTGCCGATGCTGGCCGTTCCGGCGGCAGCACAGGCGGGTGCCGGGTTGCCGGGCTCGGCCAAAGCCTTTCCGCTGTCGGCGGTGCGCTTGCGGCCCTCCGACTATGCACGCGCCGTCGACGTCAACCGTGCCTATCTGTTGCGACTATCACCCGATCGGCTGCTGCACAATTATCACGCATTCGCCGGACTGACTCCGAAGGCCGAGGTTTATGGCGGGTGGGAGAGCGACACGATCGCGGGTCATACGCTCGGCCATTATCTGTCGGCGCTGGCCTTGATGCACGCGCAGACCGGCTGCACCGACTGCGTCGAGCGCGCCACTTACATCCTCGGCGAGCTGGCGCGCTGTCAGGCGGCGCATGGCGACGGTTATGTCGCGGGCTTCTCGCGCAAGCGCAAGGACGGGACGGTCGTCAACGGCAAGGAGATCTTCCCCGAGATCATGCGCGGCGAGATCCGCTCGGCCGGGTTCGATCTCAACGGCTGCTGGGTGCCTTATTACAATTGGCACAAGCTCTACACCGGGCTGTTCGACATCGTCGATCACATCGGCCCGAACGAACAGGCAATGGCGATCGCGGTCGCGCTGGGCGGCTATATCGAGCGCGTGTTCGCCAGCCTGAACGACGAGCAGGTGCAGGTGATGCTGGCGTGCGAATATGGCGGGCTGAACGAGAGCTTCGCCGAACTGCACGTGCGCACCGGCGATGCGCGCTGGCTGCGGCTCGCGGAGCGCATCTACGACAAGCGCAACCTCGATCCGTTGACGCAGAAGGTGGACAAGCTCGCCAACTTCCACGCCAATACGCAGGTGCCCAAGCTGATCGGGCTGGCGCGGCTGCACGAGATCACCGGCAAGCCCGAGCAGGCGACCGCGGCGCGCTTCTTCTGGGAGCAGGTGACGCGGCACCACAGCTACGTGATCGGCGGCAATGCCGACCGCGAATATTTCAGCGGCGCGGACACGATCGCGCAGCATATCACCGACCAGACCTGCGAGAGCTGCAACACCTACAACATGCTCAAGCTGACGCGGCACCTGTTCGCGTGGCAGCCCGACGGCGCACTGTTCGATTTCTACGAGCGCGCGCACCTCAACCATATCATGGCGCACCAAGAGCCGGTGAACGGCGGCTTCACCTATATGATGCCGCTGATGTCGGGGGCGAAGCGCGCCTATTCCGAGCGCGAGGGCGAGGAATTCTGGTGCTGCGTCGGCACCGGCATGGAAAGCCACTCCAAACATGGCGAGAGCATCTTCTGGACCGGCGACGACACGCTGATCGTCAACCTCTACATCCCCGCCGACGCGACGTGGAAGGAACGTGACGCGACGCTGGGGCTCGACACCGTCTATCCGTTCGACGGCGCGGCGACGCTGACCTTCACGCGGCTCGGCAAGCCCGGGCGCTTCCCGGTCGCGCTGCGCGTGCCGGGCTGGGCGAAAGGGCACGAGGTGCTGGTCAACGGCAAGCCCGCCGATGCGACGCAGGCCGGCGGTTATGCGATCGTGACGCGGCGCTGGAAGACGGGCGACAGCGTGACGATCCGGCTGCCGCTCGACTTGCGGCTGGAACCGACGCCGGGCGACGCGCAGACGATCGCGGTGCTGCGCGGGCCGCTGGTGCTCGCCGCCGATCTCGGGCGTGCGGATGGCGACTGGGATCATCCCGAGCCGGCGATGGTCGGGCAGGACCTGCTCGCCGCCTTCCGCCCCGTCGACCAAGAGAGCGCGCAATATGCGACTGCCGGGCTGATCCGCCCTGCCGACCTCACGTTCGTGCCCTTCTATCGCCAGTACGATCGGCGGAGCGCGGTGTATTTCAAGCGCTTCACCGATGCGCAGTGGAAGGTGGAGGAAGCTGCCTTCCTCGCCGAACAGGCGCGGCAAAAGGATTTGGCCGCGCGCTCGGTCGACATCATGCATCTGGGCGAAATGCAGCCGGAGCGCGATCACGATCTGACGTCGGAGATTTCGTACCCGCTCGCCTATCGCGGACGGAATGGCCGCGATGCGCGCACGGGCGGGTTCTTCGAGTTCACGATGGCGGTCAAGCCGGGGCCGTTGATCCTGCAGGCGGTTTATTGGGGCGAGGAAACCAAGCGGTCGTTCGACATTCTGGTCGACAATCAACGCATCGCCACCCAGACGCTGGACGCCAACAAGCCGGGGGCGTTCTTCGACGTCGACTATCCGGTGCCGGAGGCGCTGACCAAGGGCAAGACGAAGGTGAAGGTGCGCTTCGTGCCGCATGACAAGAACACCGCCGGGCCGGTGTTCGGCGTGCGGCTGTTCACCGCCAAGCAGGAGCCGCGTGCATGAGCGAGGGCCACGTCCGGATGACGCTGGACGAGGTGCGCGCCTATGCGCGCGCCACGCTGACGCGCGTCGGACTGGCACCCGCGCATGTCGCGGCGGTCGCCGAGACGATCGTGGCGGGCGAGCGCGACGGGTGCGGGGCGCATGGCCTTTACCGGCTGCTGGTTGCGGCGCATTCGGTGGCGACCGGTGTGGTGGTGCCTGACGCGGTGCCGGTGCTGGAGCAGCGCGCGAGCGGCGTCGTACGGGTCGACGGCAAGGGCGGCTTTGCGCAACTGGCGTTCGAGACCGGGCGCGAGGCATTGGTGGCGGCGACGCGCGCCAACGGCATCGCGGCGCTGGCGATCAACCATGTCGTGCATTTCGCGGCATTGTGGCCGGAAGTCGAAGCGCTGGTCGAGGAGGGTCTGGTCGCGTTGGCGGTGACCCCCAATCATGCGTGGGTCGCGCCGGCCGGGGGCACGCAGCCGGTGTTCGGGACCAACCCGATCGCGTTCGGCTGGCCGCGCAAGGACAAGGCACCCTTCGTGTTCGATTTCGCGACGAGTGCGGTGGCGCGGGGTGAGATCGAATTGCACCGTCGCGCTGGCAAGCCGGTGCCGGCCGACTGGGGCCATGCGCCCGACGGCAGCGACACGACCGACGCCGCCGCGGTGCTGGCGGGCGCGATGCGGACGTTCGGCGGGCACAAGGGATCGGCGCTGGCGCTGATGGTCGAACTGCTCGCCGGACCCCTGATCGGCGACCTGACCAGCGCGGAGTCGATCGCCTGGGACGCCGGTCGCAAGGGATCGCCGCTGGGGGGTGAGTTGATCCTCGCGCTCGATCCGGCCGGGTTCCTCGGCGCGGCGGCGGCGGAGCACCTCGCGCGCGCCGAGACGGTGTTCGCGGCGATCGAAGGGCAGGGGGCACGAGTTTCGGGCGCACGGCGGCATAGGCTGCGCCCGATCAGCGCGCGGGACGGCGTATTCGTCTCGCGCCAGCTGCTCGACGATATCGACGAAGTGACGAAGGAGAAGGCATGACGATCACGCTTGCGCTGACGCTGTTGCTGGCGGCGCCCGCCGCGGCCCAGCCCGCCACCCCGCCCGCGGCGAAGAGCACGGCGGCGCGCGCGAGCGATGCGGCGTTCCGCAAGCTGTCCGAGAGCGAGTATGCGTGGCGGCGGACGCTCAACGGCCCCGACGAGGACGCGCCGGCCAGCCAGAATGCGACGCTGCCCGATGTCGGCCCGGCGGCGCAGGCGGCGATGACGAAGCGCTGGACCGAGACGATGGCGGCGCTCGACCGGATCGACCCCGCAAAGCTGTCGCCGCAGGCGCGCGACGATTACACCGTCTATCGCGGGCAGATCAGCGCCTTGCTCGCCGAGCAGCAATATCGCGAGTTCGAGAAGCCGCTCAACGCCGACACCAGCTTCTGGATGAGCGTCGGCGGGATGGCGCGCGAGACCTATCGCGACGAGCCGGCGCTGCGCCGCTACCTGTCGCAGCTCGCCAGCCTGCCGCGCTATTACGACCAGCAGATCGCCAATATGCGCGCCGGGCTGAAGCGCGGCTTCACCCCGCCCAAGGTGACGCTGGACGGGCGCGACAAGGGCGTGGCCGAGGTTGTCGCGGCGGGGGCGGGCGAGGATTCGCCGTTCTACGCGCCGTTCAAGACGCTGCCCTCCACGATCCCCGCCGACAAGCAGGCGGCGCTGCGTGCCGAGGCGAAGCGCGTGATCGCGACGGCGGTGGTGCCTGCGCACCAGAAATTGCAGGCGTTCCTGCGCGACGAGTACATCCCGAACGCGCGCGTGTCGCTGGCCGCCTATGACATGCCCGACGGGCGCGCCTATTATCAGTCGAAGGTCCGCGAGTTCGTGACCCGCGACCTGACGCCCGAGCAGATCCACGCGATCGGGCTGTCCGAAGTCGCCAAGATCCGCGCGCGGATGCTGGAGGTGATGCGCCAGGTGAAATGGAAGAAGGACCTCCCCGCGTTCCTCGACTATCTGCGCACCGATCCGCAATTCTATGCCAAGACGCCACAGGACCTGCTCAACCGCGCGGCGTGGATCGCCAAGACCTTCGACGGCAAGGCTGGGACCTATTTCGGGCGGCTGCCGCGGATGCGCTTCGCGATCAAGCCGGTCGCGCCCGATATCGCGCCCTTCTACACCAGCGGGCGCGGCGGGCCGGGGATCTATCTGGTCAACACCTACGACCTGCCGTCGCGCGGGCTCTACTCGCTGCCGGCGCTGACGCTGCACGAGAGCGCGCCGGGGCATGCTTTCCAGATGCCGTTCGCGATGGAGCTGACCGACCTGCCCGCCTATCGCCGCGACGAATATATCTCGGCGTTCGGCGAGGGCTGGGCGCTGTACTGCGAGGCGCTGGGCGAGGACATGGGGATGTATGAGACGCCCTATGAGACGTTCGGGATGCTGTCGTACCAGATGTGGCGCGCGGCGCGGCTGGTGGTCGATACCGGCATCCACGCCAAGGGCTGGACGCGCGAGCAGGCGCAAAAGTACCTGCGCGACAACACCGCTTTGTCGAACCACGAGATCACCACTGAGGTCGACCGCTACATCGCGTGGCCGGGGCAGGCGCTGAGCTATTATATGGGCGAGCTCGCGTTCCTCGACGCCAAGGCCAAGGCGCAGAAGGCGCTGGGCGAGAAGTTCGACATCCGCGCCTTTCACGATGCGATGCTGAGCCTCGGCTCGGTGCCGTTGCCGATGATCGACCAGCGCGTCGACCGCTTCATCAAGGATGGCGGCAAGGGGCCGTACCCGTTGCCTTAAGGGCGATTGCTTAGCCCCTCCCCTTCAGGGGAGGGGCTGGGGTGGGGCAGATCCGCGCGCGCTATCGTTGCGAGACTCCCCCACCCCCGGCCCCTCCCCTGAAGGGGAGGGAGACTTGCGCAATGGGTTGTGCTTCCTGTCCTTTCCGATCATCGTGCCCGCAACATAGCGGGAGAGGCACGAATGACGATCGACCGGCGAAGCTGGCTGGGCGGGGCGGCGGCTCTGGCGGCGGGGCTGGGCAGCACGCCCGTCTCGGCCGCGGCGCGCACGCGACGACGCGGCGCGAACGATCGAGTCAATCTGGCAGTGATCGGCGCCGGCGGAATGGGTGCGGCCAACATGGCCAACCTGACCTCGCAGAATATCGTCGCGATGTGCGACGTCGATCTGGCGCATGTCGCCAAGTCGGTGTCCGATCCGAAGCGCGCCGCGCTCAAGGCCGCCTACGACAAGGCCGAAAAGTATAGCGATTACCGGCGGATGCTCGACAGTCGCAAGGATCTCGACGCGGTGGTGATCGCCGCGCCCGACCATCATCATGCAGTGGCGGCGAAATGGGCGATGCAGCGCGGGTTGCACGTCTATGTCCAGAAGCCGCTGACCTACACGGTACGCGAAGGACGCGTGCTCGCCGGGCTGGCGCGCGACAATGCCAAGCTCGTCACGCAGATGGGCAATCAGGGCCATTCGGGTGACGATGGGCGGCGCGCGGTGGAGATCCTGCGCGGCGGCGCGATCGGGCGCGTGCGCGAGGTGCAGGTGTGGACCAACCGTCCGATCTGGCCGCAGGGTGTCGCGCGCCCCGACGCGGTGGCCGCGCCGGCCTCGCTCGATTGGGACGCATGGCGCGGCCCGGCGCCGGTCGACTGGGGCTATAACCCGATCTACGCGCATTTTAACTGGCGCGGCTGGGCGCCGTTCGGGACTGGTGCGCTGGGCGACATGGGCGCGCATCTGGTCGACTTCCCGGTCTGGGCGCTGGAACTCGGGTTGCCGACGCGCGTCGAGACGCGGCACAGCGTGTGGGGCAATCCCAAGAACCCCGGCGACGGCAGCTATCCGCTGGCGACCGTTACCTATTTCGACTTCGGTAACGCCAAGGGCGGGCCGATCCGCATGACCTGGTATGACGGCGGGCTGATGCCGCCGACGCCGCCGGGGATGCCGGCGGGCGCGCGGATGGATCCGGGCGGCGGCGTGCTCTACATCGGCGAGCAGGGCATGTTGATGCACGAAACCTATGGCGAGAAGCCGACGCTGATCGGTGACGGCGTCGCCGAGCGGGCGCAGGCGGTGGCGCAGACGCTGCCGCGCATCCAGGGCGGGATGGGCGGTCATGAAATGAACTGGATCCGCGCGATCCGCGGGCAGGAGGCGATCTCCAGCCCATTCGCGACCGCGGTGCCGCTCACCGAGACGATGCTGCTGGGCGTCGTCGCGCTGAAGGCCGGGCAGCCAATCGACTATGACGGCAGCGCATCCCGCGTTACCAATGTCGCGGATGCGAACCGCTATCTGGATCGGGAGTATCGAAAGGGATGGGAGCTATGAAGGGTATCGTGCTGGGCGGCGGGCTGTTGCTCGTCGCGTCCGCCGGAGTCGCGCAGGCGCCGCAGGGCGATCCGAAGGCGACCGAGCAATGGTCGCCGGCGGTGCCGGTGGTCGCGCCGGGTGCGTTCGCCGGCTGGAACGCGCCGGCCGACGCGGTGGTGCTGTTCGACGGCAAGAACCTCGACAAATGGTCGGCGGTCAACACCGGTGGCGCGGCGGGCTGGACGGTCGCGGACGGCGCGTTCACGGTGAAGAAGGGCACCGGTAACATCCAGACGAAGCAGAGCTTCGGCAGCTATCAGCTGCATCTCGAATATCGCATTCCGGCGAACATCACTGGCGAGGGACAGGCGCGCGGCAACAGCGGGCTGTTCCTGGCGTCGACCGGCAAGGGCGACGACGGGTACGAAATGCAGATCATGGACAGCTACAACAACCAGACCTACGTCAACGGGCAGCTGGGCGCGATCTACAAGCAGACCCCGCCGCTCGCCAATCCGGCGCGCAAACCCGGTGAATGGCAGACGGTCGACGTCACCTGGTCCGCGCCGCAGTTCGGTGCCGATGGTGCAGTGACGCGGCCGGCCTATGTCACGGCCTATATCAACGGCGTGTTGACGCAGAACCATACCGAGGTGCGCGGCGGGACGGTCTATATCGGCAAGCCGAAATATGTCGCCCACGGACGCGCGCCCATCAAGCTGCAGGACCACGGTGATCCCAGCCAGCCGATCAGCTATCGCAACATCTGGATTCGCGAGCTGAAGGATTGAGGGGTCGGCGCTTCGGTTCAGGGGTAGGTCAGTCCCGGGCGCTTGGCACATTTGGACAGACCCCACCCCAACCCCTCCGCTGAAGATGGAGGGGCTTTTTGCGTTCTTGAGGGCGGGCGGCTGAGGGACCGTGAGCCGGCGAGGACGAAGCGCCACGGCACCTCGGCGGCGCGGGTAATGCCGATCCTCGGGCCGGCGGCGATCGAAGGTTCGGCGGTGCGATCACGCCATGCGAACGGCGCGCGGTCCAAGGGTGCGTTGTTCAAGGACAGATCGACGCCGAGCGCCTTGCACAGCCGCCCGGGACCGGCACAGAGCAGCGCCTCGGCCTGCGTCGTCGCGCGGCGCATCCGCATCACCTCGACGCCATCGGTCGGTGCGAGCGCACGGATCAGCACCGCGGCGCCACCGCCGCAGGTGACGTTGAGACAATGGTGCAGCCCATAGATCCGGTAGATGTAGGCAGATCCTGCCGGACCGAACATCGCGGCATTGCGCTGGCCGGGGCCGGAAAAGCTGTGCGAGGCGGGATCGGAGGCGTCATAGGCCTCCGTCTCGACGATCGTGCCGCCGACACCGTCGATCGTCATCGTCGTCCCGATCAGCGCGCGCGCCACCGTCACGACATCGCGCGCAAAGAAGCTGTGGTTCATCTGACCGATATGGTGCCTCGCGATGGCGTATGAACCGCGGCGCGGCGTTGTCGTCGGTGCACCGAGCGGTTAGGCGTCGGCACCATGTCAAACGTGTTGCGTATCGCGATGTCGGGCCTGGCGCTGTTCGCCGCCGTCCCGACGACCGCCGCTCCCCGCGCGCCGGTGTCCCAGATCGTCATGGATGCCGGGACCGGGCAGGTGCTGGAGGAAGAGAATGCCGATCGCGAGCGGCCGCCCGCATCGCTTGCCAAGATGATGACGCTGCTGCTCGCGTTCGAAGCGCTGGACGACGGGACGCTCAAGCCCGGCGGCATGCTGCGGATGACCGCGGCGGGCGAGCGGCAGCAGCCATCGCGGCTGGGGCTGCGGCGCGGGCGGACGATGCGCGTCGATGCGGCATTGCGCGCGATCGCAGTAATTTCCGCCAACGATCTCGCGGTCGCCATGGGCGAGCGGCTGGCGGGGAGCGAGCGCGCCTTCGTAACGAAGATGAACGCGCGCGCGGCGGCGATCGGCATGGAGCATACGCGGTTCGGCAACGCCACCGGGCTCGCGCCGAGCGCCGGGCGCACTACCGCCCGCGACATCGCGGTGCTCGCGCGGCACCTGATCCGTGCCGAGGCCAGACATTATGCGCTATTCAAGACCCGCACGATCACCTGGGAGCGGCAGGTGCGCCCCAACCACAACAAGCTGCTCGGCAAGGTCGAGGGGATGGACGGGCTGAAGACCGGCTATACCGTCGAGGCGGGTTTCAACCTCGCCGCGTCGGCGCGGCGCGGCAGCAAGCGGATGATCGTCGTGGTGATGGGGGCGCCCACCAGCGCCGAGCGCGACCTGCTGGTCGCCAATCTGATGGAGGCTGGCTTTACCGAGCCGCGCTTGCGGCGTTCGCGCCGCTGACGTCGGCGAGCAGGGCCGCGATCCGGTCGAGGAAGGTCGCGATCCTGTCGGGCTTCGTCACGAACACGTCGGCCCCGGCGGCGAGGCAGGCGCTGCGGTCGCTTGCGCTGTTGAGGACGGTCAGCGCCATGACCGGGATCGCGCGGGTGCGCTCGTCGCTTTTCAGTCCCTCGATCACGTCGAGCCCACTGATATTGGGAAGGCGGATATCGACGATGATCGCCGCCGGGCGTACTTCCTGCGCCATCTCCCGCGCGGAACGTTCGTCGGCAAGAACGTGCGGATCATAGCCGCCGATCCGCAACCACGAGGCGTAAAGCTTGCGATGACTGGCCGTATCCTCGACCAGCATGATGCGTTTTCGCTGCGGCACCCGTCCTCCGAGATCGTTTGCGGAGCAGTCCGCTTTTTCATGCGCTTAGCTGCCCGCGCAACGCATGTACCGCAAGCGTGAAAGCGACGGGGAGGTTGCCGCGTCGCCAATTCGGGTGATTAATTCGGCTGCGTTACGATCCGCTCGGCTTCGCGTGCTAGCGCACTGAGGTCGTAGAGGTCCGGCAGTTGCTGGCGTGGCGCGTGATCGACCACGCACAACGCCCCCAGCGGATAGCCGGCACGGTCGACCAGCGGGATGCCGACATAGAAGCGGATCGGGGGCGAGCCGGTGACGAAAGGATTGCTCGCGAAGCGGGGGTCCAGCGCCGCGTCGGGTACGACCATCGTCTCGCCCGGCCGCTGGATCGCCGCCGCGCAGAACGATAGTGCGCGCGGCACCTCGTCGTCGACCGGACCGCGCTTGGCGATCATCCACTGGCGCGATCGATCCACCACCGAGATCGCGCCGATCGGCGTTCTCGCGATATCCGCCGCGCGTTCGGCGATCCGCTGCAATCGCTCGTCCCAACGCTTCGACGGGAGATCGAGGCGATCTACCGCAGCCTGTCGTGCGGTCTCATCGACGGCGATCATCGATTCTCCCATGAGCATCCAGCTGCATCCATTTGTTAATGCGTCACTTTCTTAGTGACGTCCGGAGGAGTCAACCAACGGAGGCCCTGACCTTCGTTAATCCCCGGTACATTGGCGCTTCTGCGGGTCGTTTCCTTGATGCAGGTTGTTTGCCGGCGGCGGGTGTCGCTCATAAACGAGTAATAATTCGTCGTGTACGTCGAACGACCGCGGAGGTTGTGTGCTACCGACATCCATATCGACTCGAGTTGCTGCTGCCTTCGGCGCCGTTCTGGTGCTGGGGTTGGCATTGCTCGCAGGCGGCATGATGCTCGGCCGCGCGATCTACGCCGAGAACGAGACGCTCGAACGACTCACCAGATTGCTGCAGATGGAGGAGCGGCAGGACCAGTTGCAGCGGCGATTGCGGCTGGGTGTCGGTGAGGTTACCCGGCTGGCCGAGCAAGGGCGACCGATATCGCAGACGCAATGGGCGTCGGTGGGTAGCGCACTTCGCGACTTCCATCACGGCAATGCGCATCTCTCGCCGCGCCTGGCGGCACCCGGCGATCTGGGATCGGCGGTACGCACCCGGCGAGCGGCGGAGGCCGAGTTCGCGACGCTGAGCTTGCACCTGCTCCAGGATGCGCGCGATTCGCCGGAGCGGATCTCGCAGCACATGCCGAAGTTCCTCGCTGCGCTGCGCAAGCTGGAGACTTCGCGTTCGGCGCTGCGTGGAACCTTGATCGAACGGATCGATACCGAACTGCGGCGCAGCGCCGGGGGGCTGGCCACCAATCTCAAAGGAGGATTGATCGGCGCGATCGCGGCGCTGGGCGTGCTGCTGCTGTGCATGACGTGGCTGCGCCGCCGCGTGATCCGGCCGCTGGTCGCGATCGCCGAACGCGTTCGGCAGCTCAGCCACGGCGAGGATGCGCCACTCGACGTGCCCGGAGCGAACCGCAGCGACGAGGTCGGCGATCTGGCGCGCGGGATCACCGACTATCGCAGCGCAGTGGAAGAGCGGCGTCGCGCCGAACGGCGGGTCGAGTTCCTTGCGCATCACGACATGCTGACCGGTCTGCCCAATCGCCTGCTGTTCGAGGAGCAACTGGCGCACGACCTGCTGCGCGCGCCGCGCACCGGCGAACGCGTGGCGGTGTTCGCGATCGATCTGGACGATTTCAAGTCGATCAACGATCGCTTCGGCCATGCCGGCGGCGACGCGGCGTTGCGGGCAGCGGCGCAATTGCTGAGTGCGTGCGTGCGCGCCAGCGACATGGTCGCGCGGCTGGGCGGGGATGAGTTCGCGATCGTCCAGATGGGCGGCGACCAGCCGGCCGCGGCCGAGTTGCTCGTGCAGCGCATCCTGCGCGCGTGCGAGGCGACCGCGGGTGACACCGTCCCGGTGCAAATGAGCATCGGGGTGGCATTGTCGGGTGTCGAGCAGGAAGGCGAGGAGCTTTACAATCTCGCCGATATGGCGATGTATCGCGCCAAGGCGGAGGGCCGGCAGACCGCACGCTTCTTCGACGATCAATTCAAGGAAGAGGTACGGCTGCGCTGGCGGTTGTCACGCGATCTGGACGGCGCCGCCGAGCGTGGCGAGCTGTACCTCGCATTTCAGCCGATCGTCGATGCCGATACGTTGCAGGTGATCGGGCAGGAAGCGCTGCTGCGCTGGGCGCACCCCGAGCTGGGCGACGTGCGACCCGATCAGTTCATCCCGCTGGCGGAGACGAGCGGGCGTATCGATACGATCGGGCTCTGGATGGCGGATCAGGCGATGGCGGCGGCGAGCCGCTGGCCCGATCACATCACGCTCGCGCTGAACCTGTCCGCGATCCAGTTCCGTCAACCCGCGCTGGCGCACGAATTGCTGGCACTGGCGCGACGTCACCGGCTGGCGCCGACGCGACTCGAATTCGAGGTGACCGAGAGCGCGACGCTGCTCGACAAACGGCGCCAACCGGTCCTGACGGTGTTGCGGACCTTGCAGCATCACGGCGCGGCGATCGTGATGGACGATTTCGGCACGGGCTATTCCTCGCTCGGCAACCTGCGCGATTTCCGGTTCGACAAACTGAAGGTCGATCGCAGCTTCGTCGCGACGATGCTCGACCATGCGCCGTCGGGATCGATCGTCCGCAGCATCGCGGCGCTGGGGGCGAGCCTCGGCATCGCGATCGTCGCCGAGGGGGTGGAAGAAGCGGCGCAGCTCGCGCGGTTGCGCGAATGGGGGATCCCGCAAGCGCAGGGATTCCTGATCGGCCACCCGTCGCGGGAGGCGATCCACTGCGCCGATCCCGCGGCGATGCTCAGCGCGCGTCCCGTTACGACACAATGGGTTGCGCGCTCCTGACACCCGCGCGCTTGTGCGCCGGTGACGCACCTGTGACGTATCTGCCGTTGACGTGCCTCGACGCGACGTTACCGATAGCCGGTGCGCGCCGCATTGTTGCGGCGGCCGCTTGACACACATGCGATTGCGGTGTTGTTAGCGCTATCAGACTGAGAAGGTGGAGGGGATGATGGCGCAGCTCAACGACGCGATCGCGTCGGGCTTGCCGCAGGATTGGCGTTCGGGACGGTTCGTGGGGCGCGCGTCGACCCCGGCTGGTCCGATCCCGCTGCTGGTGATCGGCGGCGAAGCCTTTGACATGTCGGGGGTAGCGCCGACGGTGTCGATGCTGGTCGAGGCCGGCGATCTCTCGGGCGCGGGCGGACGCTCGCTTGGCGCGCTCGATGAGGCGGGGCTCGAGCTGCTCAGCCCGGTCGACCTTCAGTGCGTCAAGGCGTGCGGTGTGACGTTTGCGGTTTCGGCGATCGAGCGCGTGATCGAGGAACGGGCGCGCGGCGACTGGTCGGCGGCGTCGGCCATCCGCGGGCGGCTCGAGGCGCGCATGGGCGGGTCGATCCGCTCGGTCGTGCCCGGCACGCCCGAGGCCGCCGAGCTGAAGCGCGCGCTGATCGAGGACGGACTTTGGTCGCAATATCTGGAGGTTGCGATCGGCCCCGACGCCGAGGTGTTCACCAAGGCACCCGTTTTGGCGACGGTCGGGGCGGGGGCGGAGATCGGGATCCGGTCCGATTCGCATTGGAACAATCCGGAGCCCGAGGTCGCGCTGCTGGTGAACAGTCGTGGGGAGGCGATCGGCGCGACGTTGGGTAACGACGTGAATTTGCGGGATTTCGAGGGGCGGTCGGCGCTGCTGCTCGGCAAGGCGAAGGACAATAACGCCTCCTGCTCGCTGGGGCCGCTGGTGCGGTTGTTCGACGATGGGTTCACGATCGACGATGTCCGGCACGCCGAGGTGCGGCTGAATATTCACGGCGAGGACGGTTATGACCTCGACGGGGTCAGCAACATGGCCGAAATTAGCCGCGATCCGCTCGACCTGGTGCGCCAGACTCTGTCGGAACACCAATATCCGGACGGCTTCGTGCTGTTCCTGGGCACGTTGTTCGCGCCGGTGCAGGATCGCGACGAGCCGGGCCGTGGCTTCACGCACAAGGTCGGCGATGTCGTCACGATCGAAAGCGCGAAGCTGGGCCGGCTCATCAACCGCGTCGTGACCTCGAAGGACGCCGCGCCGTGGACCGACGGGATCGG
Source organism: Sphingomonas phyllosphaerae (assembly GCA_036946405.1). Taxonomy (NCBI): domain Bacteria; kingdom Pseudomonadati; phylum Pseudomonadota; class Alphaproteobacteria; order Sphingomonadales; family Sphingomonadaceae; genus Sphingomonas; species Sphingomonas phyllosphaerae. The sequence goes on from JAQIJC010000001.1 coordinate 2,000,356, forward strand.
CGCGCTGTTCCGAAACCTCGCGGGGCGCGGGTTGCTGGGGAATGCCAAGTGAGCGGTCGCGCAAATTATCCGTCGCTGGCGGGCAAGCGCGTCCTCATCACCGGCGGCGCGACCGGGATCGGCGCGGGGCTGGTCGAGGCGTTCGCGGCGCAGGGCTCACATGTCGCGTTCGTCGATGTGGCGGAAGAGGCGGGGCGGGCGCTTGCCGAAAAGCTGGGCGAGCAGACCCATTTCCGGCGTTGCGACCTGACCGATATCGCGGCGCTGCCGGGGACGATCGCGGCGCTGGTCGAGACGCTCGGCGGGCTTGACGTCCTCGTCAACAATGCTGCCAACGACGACCGCCATACGATCGAAGAGGTCACGCCGGCTTATTGGGACGACCGGATGGCGGTGAACCTGCGCCACCTGTTCTTCGCCGCACAGGCGGCGGTGCCGCACCTCAAGGCGGCGGGTGGCGGCGCGATCGTCAATTTCGGGTCGATTAGCTGGCACCTCGGACTGCCCGAGCTGGTGCTCTATCAAACCGCCAAGGCGGCGATCGAGGGGATGACGCGCAGCATGGCGCGCGATCTGGGGCGCGACAACATCCGCGTCACGACGATCGTGCCCGGCAACGTCCAGACCCCGCGCCAGGAGAAATGGTACACGCCCGAGGGCGAAGCGGAGATCGTCGCGGCGCAATGCCTCGACGGGCGCATCCAGCCCGCCGACGTCGCGGCGCTGGCCCTGTTCCTCGCCTCCGACGATGCGCGGATGTGCACGGGGCACGAATATTTCGTCGATGCGGGCTGGCGCTGAACCGACCGGCGGCACGACAAGAATCAAAACACGGATGGGAGCGGGACTGGGATGGCGATGGTGATGATGGAGCCGGGTGGACCGGCGGATCGCGATGCCGCATTGGGGCAGGTCAACATGGGCTTCATCGCCGCGATCGTCGCAGTGGCGACGATCGGCGGCTTCATGTTCGGCTATGACTCGGGCGTCATCAACGGGACGCAGAAGGGGCTGGAAAGCGCCTTCGACCTCGGCAAGCTGGGGATCGGCGTCAATGTCGGGGCGATCCTGATCGGCTCGTCGATCGGTGCGTTCGGCGCCGGGCGGCTGGCCGACCGGATCGGACGGCGCGGCGTGATGATGGGATCGGCGTTCCTGTTCCTCATCAGCGCGCTGGTCGCGGGGGCGGCCTCGTCGTCGTTCATCTTCATCCTCGCGCGCATCGTCGGCGGGCTGGGCGTCGGCGCGGCGAGCGTCATCTCGCCGGTCTATATTTCCGAAGTGACCCCGGCGGCGATCCGCGGGCGGCTCTCCAGCCTGCAACAGGTGATGATCATTACCGGGCTGACCGGGGCGTTCGTCGCGAACTTCGCGCTGGCGCGCTACGCTGGCGGATCGACCGCGAGCTTCTGGTTCGGCTTTACCGCGTGGCGGTGGATGTTCTGGCTGCAGGCGGTGCCGGCGCTGATCTATCTGCTCGCGCTGCTCGTGATCCCGGAGAGTCCACGCTATCTGGTCGCGCGTGGGCGCGAGGACGACGCGCACAAGGTGCTGACGCGCTTGTTCGGCACCGCCGAGGCCGATCGCAAGGTCGGCGAGATCCGCGGCAGCCTCGCCGCCGATCATCACCGCCCCAAGCTGTCGGACCTCAAGGACCGCGCCACCGGCCGCATCCGCCCGATCGTCTGGGCCGGGATCGGGCTGGCGGTGTTCCAGCAGCTCGTCGGGATCAACGTCGTCTTCTATTATGGCGCGACCCTGTGGGAGGCGGTCGGCTTCTCCGAGGATTATGCGCTTCAGACCAATATTCTGTCGGGCGTGCTGTCGATCGCGGCGTGCGTGTTCACGATCTTCACCGTCGACCGGATCGGGCGCAAGCCGCTGCTGCTGATCGGCTCGGCGGGCATGGCGGTGACGCTGGCGGTGGTCGCCTGGGCGTTCTCGACCGCGGTCACCGACGCGGCGGGCGCGGTGAGCCTGCCGGGCAACAACGGCGTGATCGCGCTGGTCGCGGCGAACCTGTACGTGATCTTCTTCAACGCCAGCTGGGGCCCGGTGATGTGGGTGATGCTGGGCGAGATGTTCCCGAACCAGATCCGCGGATCGGGGCTGGCGGTCGCGGGGTTCGCGCAGTGGATCGCCAATGCCGCGATCTCGGTGACCTTCCCGGCGCTGGCGGTGTCGCCGGGGCTGGCGGTGACCTATACCGGCTATGCGCTGTTCGCGGCGATCTCGTTCTTCTTCGTGCGCAAGATGGTACACGAAACGCGCGGGCGCGAGCTGGAGGATATGCAGGGGTAGAGCAGTCCAAGTGAAATGAACTTGCCCCTCCCCTTCAGGGGAGGGGACGGGGGTGGGGAGGTGTCACACCGTGAGCAGTGCCTGCGACACCCCCACCCCAACCCCTCCCCTGAAGGGGAGGGGCTTTGATCAACCCGCCTTGGTCAGCACCGCTTCGATCTCGGCGCCCTTGGCGACCTTGAGCGCGACGCACTGGTTGATCGCGTCGAGCGTCTGGCCGAGTTCGAGCGTGCCGCCGCCGAGCACCGCCAGCTTGGGGCGGAACAGCGCCTCGATCGTGGCGGCCTTATCGGCGCTGCAATAGCCTGCGAACAACAGCGGCAGGCGCGGGCGGCTGAAGGCGGGGATGCTGCCGGCGACCGCGTCGAAATTCTGCTGCAGCCGCGCGAACACCGCGTCGCGCCCGGCCGGACGGGTGGGCAGGGTGCGCAGGATCGACACCCGCTCGCTCGATTGCAGCGCCTGATCTTCGGTGAGCGCCAGCGCTCGCGTCACTGCCGCCGGCGTGTTAGCCGCGCCGAGCGCGCGCACCGCCTGCTGGCGGAACAGCGGATCGGTGCTGGCGAGCAGCGCGGTACGGAGCGCGTCCATGAACGGCACGCCGAGATCCTGCACCGCCGCGACGAACGCGACCGCGCGGTAGCTCGGGTCGAGCGCCTGTGCGTCACCGCGCAGCGACGCCTGGGCGGCGGTGGTGAGCTGGCGGCGCACCTCGGCATCCTTGGCGACGAACGCGGCATAGGAAACGAGCGACTGGCGCAATTGGCTCTGCCCAGATTCTTCGCCCGCATACGCGCCGGTGGCAAGCTTGAGCGCGCCGAGGCTGCGCAGCCGTGGCAGCGACAGCTCCCCCGCGAGGCGACGCAGCCCGGCGTCGGCTGCGGGGGTCAGCCCGAAGCGCTCGACGCCGTCGATCGCCGACGGCAGCAGCAAGGTCGCCGAGCGCTCGCGATGGTTGGCGAGGATGCGGGCGCTCGACACGACGCGCGCGAAGCCGGCGTTCCCCGCGGTGAAGTCCGACCACAGGCTGTCGGCCGCCACCATCGCCTCGCGCGCCGGGAGCGCGGCGGCGCCGGCCATCAACGTCTGCCACCCGGCATCGTCGAGGCTGTAGCGCCAATAGCCCGCGCCATCGGCATTGGGGACCGCCAGCCCGCTGCCCTTGAGCGCGAGCGTGCCGGTTGCGCCGGTCAGGAGCGTGCAGCTGCGCACCGCGCCCTGCCGCGCGCAGACCGGCACGTTCCACGTCTGCGGCGCGACCGCGGCGACGCCGATCGGGCGGTAGCGCGCCTGCGCGACGCGCCAGCCGGCGCCGTCCTGCCGGATGCTGATGACCGGCACGCCGGTCTGTTCGACGAAGCTGCGGAACACGGGGACGATCCCGGGGTCGCCCGAGCCCTTCGCCATCGAGGCGAAGAAGTCGTTGGCGTCGGCATTGCCGTAGCGGAAGCGGTTGAGATGGTATTGAACGCCGCGGCGAAAGCGGTCAGGGCCGAGATAACGCTCGACCATCGTCAGCACCTGTCCGCCCTTCTGGTACGTGATCGCGTCGAAGGCGCTGGCGATCTGATCGTTGCGGGTGATCTCCTGCCGGATCGGGCGGCCGACCGACTGACTGTCGGTATCCATCGCCGCCAGTGCTTCGGCGAGCTGCCCGACTTCGGTGCCGAGCCCCGGCTGCCAGATCTCGCCAACGCGATTGCCGGCCCATTCGGCGAAACTTTCGTTCAGCCACAGATCGGTCCACCATTTGGGCGTTACGAGATCGCCGAACCATTGGTGCGCCATCTCGTGCGCGACGACCATGCCGAAATCGCGCCGCTGCGAGGGCGGTGCATCGGGGGCGAGCAGCAGCAGCGTGTCGGCGTAGGTGATCAGTCCGGCATTCTCCATCGCGCCACTCATTTCGGGTGAGGCGATCTGGTCGAGCTTCTCGAAGGGATAGGGAATGCCGAAATAATCTTCGTGGAGCGCGAGGATCTTCGGTCCCTCGCTGGCGGCGAGGCGCAGGCGGGCTGCCTGCCCTCTGGTGGCGATCGCGCTATAGGGCAAAGCGGTCTTGCGGACGGCATTGGCAGGCGCGTCGCCGGGGACGACGTCGAACGCGCCGACCGCGAGCGCGACCAGATAGGTCGGTAGCGGCTTCGACGCGGCGAATTTGTGGACGGTCAGCCCGCCGCCGGCGGTGCCGTGTGCGATCTCGGGAGTGTTGGCGAAGACCTTCTGCGCGGTAGGCGCGGTGATCGTCAGCGTGAACGGCGTCTTGAAGCCCGGTTCGTCGAAGGACGGGAACATGCGGCGCGCGTCGATTGGCTCGAATTGCGTCCAGGCGTACCAGTCGGCGCCGACCTTGGCGCGGTACAGCCCCTCGCCGCCGGTCATAAAGGGCGCATCGTAATCGAACGTCAGGGTGACGCGGCCGGCCGGCAGCTCGCCATCGAAGTCGAGCCGCGCGACGCCCGAGGGGTCGACCTGCGCGTAGCGTGCGGTGAGCGTGCGCTTGCCGGCGGTGGCGGTGACGCGGGTGACCTTGAGGTCGTTGCCGTGAAGGTAGAGCGAGCGCGTGGCGCGCGCGACCTGCGTGTCGATCTCGGTATGGCCGGTGAAGCGTGCTTGCGTCGGGTCGATGGTCAGCGCGAGGCGATAGGCGGTCGGGCGTGCGGCATCGGTCAGGCGGCCGAGCGGCACCTCCGGCGTCTGGGCGGCGGCGGGCACGGCGAACAGCAACGCCGCGGAGGCGAGCAGCAAGGTCTTCATCGGATCGATCCCCTTCTTTGCGGGGATCGTAACAGCTGCGACGACGTGAGGGTAGCGGGATGCGGGTGACGATTGATCGGCCTCATTTCGATCGACGGGCTTCCGTGTTTCGTCGCCCCGGACTTGATCCGGGGTCCCGCTTCTTATTGGCGACCGCGGTAAAAAGCGGGATCCCGGATCACGTCCGGGATGACGAGAAACGGCGGGCGCTCGGTAGGTTTGTATACCCGGTCTACAGCTGCGTGCGCACCGCCCATAATTCGGGGAACAGCTCGACCTCCAGCATGCGGCGCAGGTAGGATACGCCGGCGGTGCCGCCGGTGCCGCGCTTGAGCCCGATCACACGCTCGACGGTGGTGACGTGGTTGAAGCGCCAGCGGCGGAAATAATCCTCGAGATCGACCAGTTTCTCGGCGAGTTCGTAAAGCGGCCAGTGCGCTTGCGGGTCGCGGTAGACGGTCGCCCAGGCGGCGGTGACCGCCTCGGCCGGCACGTGCGGCGCGCGCCAGTCGCGCGCGGGTTCGGCGAGCAGCCCGGCGGCGTGGAGTCGGGTGAGCGCGGCGTCGTAGATGCTCGGCGCGGCGAGGATCGCCTCCAGCCGCGCGAGCGTCGCCGGCCGGTGGCGGTGCGGGCCGAGCGTCGCGGCGGTGCGATTGCCGCACAGATATTCGATCGCGCGATACTGCCACGACTGGAAGCCCGACGACCGGCCGAGCGCGTCGCGAAAGGTGGTGTAATCGCTCGGCGTCATCGTGCGCAGCACGTCCCACGCGCCGTTGAGCTGTTCGAGGATGCGCGACACGCGCGCCAGCAGCTTGAACGCCTGTGGCAGCGCGCCCGACAGGATCGCGTCGCGTGCGCTTTCGAGTTCGTGGACCGCGAGCTTCATCCACAATTCGCTGGTCTGGTGCTGGATGATGAACAGCAGTTCGTCGTGCGCGTCGCTCAGCGGGTGCTGTGCGTCGAGGACGCGGTCGAGCGCGAGATAGTCGCCATAGCCCATGCGGTCGGCGAAGTTCAGCTCGGCGTCGTGGTGGGTATCGGTCATGTCACGTTAGCGCGCTGGTGGAAGTACGGCTGGTCCCATTCGCCGGTCGCGAGGATGTGGGCAAGGATCGCCGCGGCCTGCGCGACGTCGGTTTCGGTCAGGTACAAGGGCGTGAAGCCGAAACGCAGCACCTCTGGGGCGCGGACGTCGCCGATCACGCCGCGCGCGATCAGCGCCTGCATCACCGCATAGGCGTGCGGATGCGTGAAGCTGACCTGGCTGCCGCGCGCGTGCGGGTCGCGTGGCGAGGCGAGCGTGACTTGTGGGCAGTGCGCCTCGACGTCGCGGACGAAGCGCTCCGACAGGCGGATCGACGCGGCGCGCAGGTCGGCCATGTCGACCTGATCCCACGCGTCGAGCGCGGCGTCGAGGATCGACAGCGCGACGATCGGCGGCGTGCCGACGCGCATCCGCGCGACGCCGGGCGCGGGGCGGTAGCCGCGCTCGAACGCGAACGGTGCGTCATGCCCGAACCAGCCGGCGAGGATCGGCTGCGCGACATCGGCATGCTCTGGCGCGACATGGATGAAGGCCGGCGCGCCGGGGCCGCCGTTGAGATATTTGTAGGTGCAGCCGACCGCGAAATCGGCGCGCGCCGCGGTAAGGTCGATCGGCAGCGCGCCCGCCGAATGCGCGAGATCCCAGACGGTCAGCGCGCCCGCCGCGTGCGCGCGGGCGGTGAGCGCGGGCATGTCGTGGAGCCGGCCGGTGCGATAATCGACCTGCGTGAGCATCACGACGGCGACGCTGTCGTCGATCGCGGCGGCGACGTCTTCGGGGGCGACGACCTTGACCTCGAGCCCGCGGTTCAACGCCTGCGTCAGCGCGTCGGCGATATACAGATCGGTCGGGAAATTGCCGGTGTCGGACAGCACGACGCGGCGGTCGGGGCGGAGCGCGAGCGCGGCGGCGAGCGCCTGGAAGACCTTGATCGACAGCGTGTCGCCGGTGGTGACGCTGCCCGCCGGCGCGCCGATCAGCCGCGCGATCCGGTCACCGACGCGCGCGGGGAGGGTGGTCCAGTCGGCGTCGTTCCACGCGCGGATCAGACGGTCGCCCCATTCGGCGCGGAGGACGTGCGCGGCGCGGTCCTCGGCAGCGATGGGCAACGGGCCGAGCGAGTTGCCGTCGAGGTAGATCACGCCGTCGGGCAGGTGGAAGAGCGCGTGGGTGGCGGCGAAATCGGTCATGCGCGCAGGGTAGGATTGTTGCCGGGGCGACGAAAGCCCTTCCTTCCGTCATCCCGAACTTGATCCGGGATCCCGCTTCTTCGCCGGCCAAGGAGAAGCGGGGCCCCGGCTCAAGGCCAGGGCGACGATTGACGGGGGCTCAATCCGCCGCGACCGGCCCATGCTGCGGCTTCGGGCGGCGGCACAGCCAGATCGGCACGATCAGCACCGCGGCCAGCCATGCCGACAGCCGGAACAGGTCGGTCGAGGACAAGAGATACGCCTGCCCGACCATCTGGCGCGTAACTGCCGCGGCGGCCTGTTGCGTGCTCATGCCCAGCTTCCCCAGCTTCTCCGCCGCCATCTGCCAGCCGATGCCGTTGCCGATCGCCTCGGCCAGCCGCGACTGGTGGAGTGCCTCGCGGCGGTCCCAGGCGGTCGAGATCAGCGAGGCGGCGAACCCGCCCGCGACGATCCGGCCGAAGTTCGAGATGCCGGTCGCCGAGGGGATCTTCTCAGGGGGAATGCCGTCGAGCAGGATCGTCAGCATCGCGAGGAAGAAGGTCGCCATCGACACGCCTTGCACCAGCAGTGGCAGCATCAGGTCGACGAAGGTCGCCTGCGTCGTGAAGCCCGAGCGCATCCAGTAACTGATCGCAAAGCCGGCGAAGGCGACGGTGGCGAGGATGCGCGCGTCGATCTTGCCCGACAGCCGCGCGATCAGCGGGGTCAGGATCACCGCCACCAGTCCGCTGGGCGCGGCGACCAGCCCGGCCCAGGTCGCGGTATAGCCCATCTGCGTCTGGAGCCACAGCGGCAGGATCAGGATGTTGGCAAAGAATACTGCATAGCCCAAGGAGAAGGCGAGGTTGCCGATCCAGAAGTTGCGGCGCGCGAACAGCGTCAGGTCGACGGTCGGATTGGCGTCGGTCAGCTCCCAGATCACCCAGGCGACGAAGCCGATGATGGCGACGATCGACAGCACTATGATCAAGGGATCGTTGAACCAGTCGGCGTTCTTGCCGAGGTCGAGCATCACCTGCAACGACCCGACCCACAGCACCAGCAGCCCGAGCCCGACGGTGTCGATCGGCAATTGCGCGGTCGGCGTCTCGCGGTCGCGCAGCCGCGTCCAGCAGATGAAAGCGGTGATGATCCCGAAGGGGACGTTGATCAGGAAGATCCACGACCAGTGATAATTGTCGGAGATGTAGCCGCCGAGGATCGGCCCCATGATCGGCGCGACCAGGGTCGTCATCGACCAGATGCCGAGCGCGGTCGAACGCTTGTCGGACGGAAAGATCGCGATCAGCAGCGCCTGGCTGCCGGGCATCATCGGCCCCGACACCGCGCCCTGCATGACGCGGAACAGGATCAGCGACGGCAGGTCCCAGGCGATCCCGCACAGGAACGAGGCGAGCGTGAACAGCGCAACCGAGGTGCAGAAGACGCGCACCACGCCGAAGCGCCGCATCAGCCAGCCGGTCAGCGGCACCGCGACGCCGTTGGCGACCGCAAAGGCGGTGACCACCCAGGTCGAGTTGTCGCTGGAGACGCCGAGATTGCCGGCGATCGTCGGCAGCGAGACGTTGGCGATCGTCGAGTCGAGCACCATCATGAAGGTGCCGAGCGCGAGCGCGAGCGCGGTGACGCCGAGCCGTGCGCCGGTGAGCGGCGGGGGCGCGGCGGGAGGTGCGCTAGCCATGGTCTACGCTCCGCTCGTCTTCCCTCACCATCACCGTCATTCCCGCGAAGGCGGGAATCCAGACATGTTGACGGTTTGGCTGGAGTCCCGAGGATCGAGCGGGATGACGAGAGATCAACTCACCCCTCCCCTTCAGGGGAGGGGCCAGGGGGTGGGGGACTCTCGCGAGTCTGATGTTCGGGGATAGGCCCCACCCCAACCCCTCCCCTGAAGGGGAGGGGCTTAACTGGCGCGCAGCGACGCTCTGACGCTCTCGAAGTTCTGGATTCCCGCTTTCGCGAGAATGGCCGACGGGGGCGGGACTCATTACCGGTTCGCCGCCACGATGCGGCGGATCGCCGTCTCGACCTGCGGATCGGTGCCGGTGGTCGTGTCGCCCTGATAGGGCGTGGTCGCCGCTTGCGCGAGTTGCGCGCCGCGCGTGTCGGCGGTGTCGATCGTCGCCTTCACCGACAGGCCGATGCGCAGCGGATGTGAGCGGAGTTCGCGCGGGTCGAGCGCGATGCGGACGGGGAGGCGCTGGACGATCTTGATCCAGTTGCCGCTGGCGTTCTGCGGCGGCAGCAGCGCGAAAGCGTTGCCGCTGCCCGCCGACAGGCCGACGACGCGGCCGTGGAACTTCACGTCGCCGCCGTACATGTCGGAGGTCAGCTCGACCGGTTGGCCGATGCGGACATCCTTCAGCTGCGTCTCGCGGAAATTGGCATCGACCCACACGCGGTCGAGCGGGACGATCGCCATCAGCGGCGTGCCGGCGTTGACCTGTTGCCCGACCTGCACCGTGCGCTGCGCCACCACGCCCGCGATCGGCGCGGTCATGTGCATGTGGCTGCGCGTGATCGCGGCGCGGCGATAGGCGGCGATCGCGCTCAGCACCGCGGGGTTGGTGTTCACGTCGGTGCCCTGCACGGTCGCCTGCGCCTGACGCCGCTGCTCGCGCGCGAGGCGCAGATTGGCCTGCGCGACCTTCACCGCATCGGCGGCGTGCGACAGTTCCTCGCCCGACACCGCGCCCTGCGCGGCGGCCGAGCGGCGACGCGCATAATCGGCCTGCGTGCGCGACAATTCGGCCTGCGCCTGGACGATCCCGGCGTCGCTCTGCCCGACGCGCGTGAAGTCGGCGCGGGTGCTGCGTACCGCGCGCGCCAACTCGGCGGCGGCGGCGGCGACGTTGACGTCGGCGGTGGTCGGATCGAGGTCGATCAGCGGCTGCCCGGCCTTGACCGCCTGCGTGTTGTCGGCGCGCAACGCGGTGACGGTGCCCGGATCGCGCGCGGTGACCGCGACCACGTCACCCGCGACATAGGCGTCGTCGGTTTCCTGCTCAGGCGGGCTGAAGAAGAAGTGCATCACCGCCCAGACGATCGCGGCGATCGCGACCAGCACCGCGAGGATGGTCAGCGCACGGCGACGCGCGGCGGGCTTTCCGGCGGGAGCAGGCGCGGGTGTGGGAGCGGGAGTGGCGGTGTCGGTCATCGGGCAGCGTCCTGAACGGGGTCGAAGCCGCCGCCGAGCGCGGTGGCGAGTTGCGCGCGCGCGGCGAGCGCGTCGATGGAGAGGCTGGCGTCGGCCAGCTCGGCGTCGAGCAGGCGGACGTCGTTGTCGACCAGATCGAGCCGGCTGTTGAGCCCGCTGGCGACGCGGATCGTGTTGAGGCGGTTGGTCTCCGCAAAGCCGGCGGTCACCTGACGCTGGCTGACGCGCGCGGTATCTGTGGCGCGGACCTGCGCGATGGCGTCGGCGACCTGTCGCGCGGCGGTGACGACCGCGTCATTGTATTGCGCGGTCGCGACGTCGAGCGCCGCGGTGGCGCCGGCCAGATCGGCGCGGCGCCGTCCGCTGTCGAACAGCGGCAGGTGGAAGGCTGCGCCGCCGCCCGCCGTGCCGGAGTCGAGATCGACGAAATTGCCGAACCCGATCGCCTGCAGCCCGACCAGCGCCGACAGGTTGATGTTGGGGTAGAAAGCGCGGCGCGCGACTTGGCGCTCGGCCCCGGCAGCGGCGATCCGCGCCTGCGCCGCGGCGATGTCGGCGCGGCGCGCGAGCAGGTCGGCGGGGATCGCGGTCGGCACCGGCAAGGCGGTGTCGGTCGCGAGCTGCGTCGCGCCGATCGTCGCGGCATAGTCGCTGCCGCGCCCGGCGAGCGCCGCGAGCGCGTTGGTGGCGAGCACGCGCGCCGCCTGCGCCTGCACCAAAGCGAGCCGCGCCTGCGCGAGCAATGTCCCGGCGGCGGTGACGTCGATACGGCTGGCAAGCTGGCTGCGTTCGCGCGCCTGCACCAGCGACAACGAGCCCTCGCGCGCCGTGATCGTGCGCGCGGCGATCGCGGCGCGGCGCTCGGCGCGCGCGACCTCGACGTAATTCTGCACCACCGCGCCGGCGAGCATCAGCCGTGCGGCGGCGACGTCATAGCCGGCGGCGCGGGTCTGTGCCGCGGCGGCCTCGATCGCGGCCTTCTGCCGGCCGAACAGGTCGAGGTTCCACGATAGCCCGGCCTGCGCCGTGCCGAGCGCGCGAACGGTGCCGGCATAGGGCGGCGGGATCGTGTAATTGCCCGATAGGCGCGTGCCCTGCACCTGTGCATCGGCGTCGATCGACGGACGGCGCTCGGCATCCTGTCGTTCGAGGGCCGCCTGCGCCTGACGGACGCGCGCCGCGGCGATGTCGAGCGACGGGTTGCCGGCGAGCGCGTCGGCGACCAGCCGGTCGAGCTGCGGATCGCCGATCGCATGCCACCAGTCGGGGGCGAGCTGCACCGACGGGCCGGCGAGCGCCAGCGCGGCCGGGGTCTTCGCCTCGACCGACGTGTGCGAGGCGGGGGCGGCGCAACCGGCGAAGAGCAACGCCACCGCCGCGGCCAACCCGGCGCGGGCGCGCGCGAGGCTGCACAGCGCGCGCGGCGTGGGGGGCGCGTGCCCGGCGGGAGGGGTCAGGGGCATGTGGCGATGTCCTCCAGCGTGCGGCGCAGCTTCTGCATCTGCGCGATCAGCGTCTCGATCTCGGCGTCGGTCCAGCCGGTGAAGCAGCGATTCCAATGGTCGATCACCATGTCGCGGCAGCGGAAGGTGGCTGCGCGTCCGGCGGGGGTCAGTGAAAGATGCACCACGCGGCGATCGTCGGCGGAGCGGGTCCGCTCGACGAACCCTTTCTCCTCCAGCGTGTCGATCAGCCGCGTCATCGCGCCCTTGTCGTGCGCCATCCCGCGCGCCAGCGCCGCGCAGGTCGGCGCCTCACCGTGATGGATCGTCATCATCGCCGACCATTGCGACGTGTTCAGCTCCTCGTCCGTCAAGATGCGGTCGAGCAGCGCGGTCATCGTCTGGTTACAGGTCTTGATGAGGTAACCGATCGATCGATCCGGTGTGTAGCTGTCGGGATCGTAGAAGCTCATGAATGTTGCCATGGCAACCATTGCCGGGGCAGTCAATGACTTTGTTTCGTAACATTGCTGGTTCCGGGTCAGTCGTCGCGCTTGCGGCGGATGCGCCGGTCGCTATGGTTTCGGTCGACACTTCATTTCCCCGGGGGAGCATCAACGTTGGCTTATCGCGCATTTCTGGCCGCCGGTTCGGCGCTCGCGGCTTTGACGACCCCCGTGCTGGCGCAGAAGGCCCCGGCTGCCGCCCCGGCGCCGGTGTCGCAATTGGTGAAGGCGGTCGACATTCCGTATCAGCAGTTTACGCTGAAGAACGGGCTGCGCGTGATCGTCCATACCGATCGCAAGGCGCCGATCGTGGCGGTCAGCGTGTGGTATGACGTCGGGTCGAAGCACGAGCCGCAGGGCAAGACCGGCTTCGCGCATCTGTTCGAGCATCTGATGTTCAACGGCAGCGAGAACGCGCCGGGCGATTTCTTCGAGCCGCTGCAACAGGTCGGCGCGACCGACTTCAACGGCACGACTTATTTCGACCGCACCAACTATTTCGAGACGGTGCCGACCGCCGCGCTGGAGCGCGCGCTGTTCCTCGAATCGGACCGCATGGGCTATCTGACCGGCGCGATCACGCAGGGCGTGCTCGACGAGCAGCGCGGCGTGGTGCAGAACGAGAAGCGGCAGGGCGACAACCAGCCGTACGGCCTGCTCCGCTACAAGGCGACCGAGGGACTGTTCCCGGCGACGCACCCCTATGGCCATACCACGATCGGTTCGATGGCCGATCTCGATCAGGCGAGCCTTGCCGACGTCAAGAACTGGTTCAAGAGCCATTACGGGCCGAACAATGCGGTGCTGGTGCTGGCCGGCGACGTCGATGTCGCGACCGCCCGGCCGCTGGTCGAGAAGTATTTCGGCGCGATCGCCGCCGGGCCGAAGAGCGTCGCGCCGCCCGCGCCGATCCCGGCGTCGCTGCCCGGGCCGGCCAAGGAAGTCATGAAGGACCGTGTCGCCGCGACGCTCATCATGAAGGAATGGGCGGTGCCCGGCCTCAACGACAAGGATTCGGCGTCGCTGGAGGTCGCCGCGGGCGTGCTCGGCGGGCTGGCCAGCTCGCGGCTGAGCAACGTGCTGGTGAAGGGCGAGAAGCTCGCGGTGCAGACGCAGGCCGAATATGAGTCGTTCGCGCAGGTCGGGACGTTCGGGATCACGACGATCGTGCGCCCCGGCGTCGATCCCGCAACCGTTTCGGCGCGAATCGACCAGCTCGTCGCCGACTTCATCAAGAACGGTCCGACCGCCGACGAGGTCAATCGCTACGTCACCAGCACGGTGTCGGGCCGGATCGACGGACTGGAAGCAGTCGGCGGGTTCGGCGGCAAGGCGGTCGCGCTCGCGGAGGGCGCGCTCTATTCCAACGATCCCGGTTTCTACAAGAAGCAGCTCGCCGAACTGGCGGCGCAGACCCCCGCAAGCGTCAGGGCGGTCGCGGCCAAGTGGCTGACGCGGCCTTCCTACCAGATCGACATCGTCAACGGCGACCGTGACGCTTATGCCGAGTCGAAGGCGGTGCCCCCGGCCAAGGTGGTCGAGGCGCCCGAACAGCCCGCGAAGGGCACGCGCGGCCCAATCCCGGCCGTCGGCGAGGTCGCCGGCCTGTCGTTCCCGAAGGTCGAGCGCTCAAGGCTCTCGAACGGTATCGAGCTGGTCTACGCCAACCGCGCGGTCGTGCCGATCACGCAGGCGGTGCTCAGCTTCGACGCGGGCGTGGCGGCGGATGTCGCCGACAAGCTGGGCACGCAGCAGCTGACGCTGAGCATGATGGACGAGGGCACGAAGGCGCTGAACTCGATCCAGATCGCCGAGGCGCGCGAGCGGCTGGGCGCGTCGATCTCGAGCGGGAGCAGCCCGGATCGCACGACCTTGTCGCTGCGCGTGCCGAGCGCGAACCTCGCGGCGGGTGCGGACCTGTGGGCGGGCATCGCGCGCACCCCGGCCTTTCCCGAAAGCGAGCTGGCTCGCGTCAAGACGCAGCAACTGACCGAGATCGCGCAGGAGCTGACCAGCCCGCAGGGGCTGGTGCAGCGCGTGCTGCCGAAGCTGGTGGCGCCGAATTCGCCTTATGCCAAGGCGCAGGGCTCGGGCGATGCGGCGGCGGTGCAGGGGCTGACCCGCGCCGAGTTGATCGCGTTCCAGCAGGCATGGTTGCGCCCGGACAAGGCGAAGATCTTCGTCGTCTCCGACCGGCCGCTCGCCGAGATCCGGCAGGTCATGGAGGCGCGGTTCGGCGACTGGAAGCCGGTCGGCGCGGCCGGTGCCAAGGTGTTCCCGCCGGCGTCGACCGCAGTGTCGCCGCGGATCGTGCTGGTCGACCGTTCCGCCAGCCCGCAGTCGATGATCGCGGCGGCGGTGCAGACCGGGCTGAAGGGCACCGACGATCTGCTGCCGGTACAGGTCGGCAACGATGCGCTGGGTGGCAGCTTCCTCGGCCGGCTCAACATGGACCTGCGCGAGGACAAGCATTGGTCGTACGGCGTGCGCGGCAATTTCACCCGCAATGCGGAGGCTGCGCCCTATATCATGTACGCGCCGGTGCAGGCCGACCAGACCGGCCCGTCGGTGGCGGCATTGCGCGCCGACGTGACGCAGTTCCTGACGAGCAAGCCGATGACGCAGGAGGAGTTCGCGCGCGCCATCAACGCCGGCACGCGCTCGCTGTCGGGCAATTTCGAGACGTCGGGCGACGTGTTGACCGCGATGCAGGCCAACGACCTGTTCAAGCGTCCCGACGATTATTACGCGACGATCACCCAGAAATATCGCGCGCTGACGCTGCCGCAGGTCAATGCGGCCACCAGGGCGGCGATCGATCCCGCGAAGTTCGTGTGGGTGGTGGTCGGCGAGGCGGCCAAGGTGAAGCCGCAGCTTGACTCGCTGGGGCTGCCGGTCGAGGTCATGCCGGCTGCTGCGGTGGCCGGAACGCGTCCGGCGCCCGCCGCCAAGTAAGGAGTAACACGATGGCCGGAGTGGATGGGACCTACGATTGCACGGTGAAGTCGCCGCTGGGCGATCAGAAGATGACGCTGACCGTCACGCAGTCGGGTGAGACGTTCACCGGCCAGGCGTCGGGCGCGATGGGCGCGTCGGACGTGAACGGCACCGTCGATGGCAACACGCTGGCATGGAAGCAGCAGATGACGGTGCCGATGCCGATGACGCTCGATATCACCGCGACCGTCGATGGCGACACGGTGACCGGCAGCGTCGGCGCCGGTGCATTCGGAAGCTTCCCGCTGTCGGGGACCCGCACCGCCTGAGTATGGGCTTGCCGGTTTGGCGCTGACGGACGGCGCGGTGGGAGCGATCCTGCCGCGCCGTACGACTATTTGGGACTGGCAAGTCCTTGCCGCGCAAGGCACATCCGGCCGCTAGTCAGGGAGACGGGTCGTGGATGCAGGACGCAGGGAGATGATGGCGATGATGGCGATCGGCGGGGCAGGGATCGTGGGAGCCGTTACCGGCGGCGAGGCGCAGGCGGCCGCCGCGGTGGTGCCCGCCAAGGTGGTGCATCATGTGTTCTTCTGGCTGAAGGACCCGACCTCGACCGCCGACCGCGATCGCCTGATCGCGGGGCTGCGCACGCTGGCGGCGATCCCGGTGATCCGCGCGCTGCACATCGGCGTCCCCGCCGATACCGAGGCACGCGATGTGGTCGATGGAAGCTATCAGGTGTCGGAGCTGATGTTCTTCGATACCGTCGCCGACCAGAAGGCGTACCAGGACCATCCGATCCACCGGAAGTTCGTCGCCGATTGCGAGCCGCTGTGGCGCAAGGTGACGGTGTACGACACGCTGCGCGTCGATTGACGCGGGCGTCATCAACCGAGTTGCGCGCCCTGCGACAGCCTCTACACTGACGACAAAGGGGCGGGGGGTCGTCGGTGAATCGGTGGGTGGCATGGGGTGCGGCAGGCGCCTCGATGGTGGTGGCGTCGACGGTTGCGGGACAGGCCACGGATGCGGCGCGTGATGTCCGTTATGCGCCAGCGCCGGGCTGGGTGATCGCGCCGCCGTCGGCGAGCGATGCGCCGCTGCCACCGGGTGCGCCGATGCGGGTCGTGTATGTCGACCAGCAGGTGCGGCTGGTGCCGGGCGGCAGCGAGTCCTACGAGGCGTATCGCTTCAAGGTGCTGGCGCCCGAGGCGCTGGCGGTCGGGAACGTCTCGGTCGCGTGGTCGCCGGGAAGCGACGTGCTGACGGTCCACCGCTTGCAGATCATCCGCGACGGCAAGCCGATCGACGTGCTGGCGACGCAGAAGTTCGCGATCCTTCAGCGCGAAAGCAACCTCGAACAGTCGATGCTTGACGGGCAATTGACCGCGGCGCTCCAGGCCAGCGGATTGCAGGTCGGTGACGAGCTCGACTTCGCGTTTACGCGCGCGTCGCGCGACGCTGCATGGGGGGAGCGGCCGCAGGGCGGAATGCAGTTCCCGATCATGGGGATGCGCGGTGCGTGGCGGTGGCGGCTGCTCGAACCGGCCGGGCAGAACGTGGTCGTCAAGGCGATCGGCGATCTGCCCGCGCCCGTCATCGAGCGGGCCGGGCCGCTGACCGATCGGCGCTACACGCTGTCGGATCCGGCCAGCGCGGTGCTGCCCGAACAGGCCCCGCCGCGCTTCGGGGTGACGCGCGCCGTGCAGTTCAGCGGTTATGACGACTGGCGCACCGTATCCCAGACCTTTGCACCGCTATTCACCCGGGCCGCGATGCTCGGCGCGGCGTCGCCGGTGAGACAGGAAGCGGCGCGGATCGCGGCGGAAACCAGCGATCCTGCGCGGCGGATCGAGGCGGCGCTGCGCGTCGTCGAGGATCGCATCCGTTACGTCTATGTCGGGCTGGACGGCGGCAATTACGTCCCGGCGACGGCGGACGAAACGTGGCAGCGACGGTTCGGCGACTGCAAGGCGAAGACCGCCTTGCTGATCGCGATCCTGCGCGAACTGGATATCGCGGCCGAGCCGGTGCTGGTGGCGAGCAACGGCGGTGACGGGATCGACGAACGGCTACCGACGCCCGGTGCCTTCGATCATGTCATCGTGCGGGCCACCGCGGGCGGCGCATCCTATTGGCTCGATGCGACGCGGCTGGGCGATCGGCATCTGGCCGACCTGCCGCCACCGGCGTCGCGCTGGGGTTTGGCGCTGCGTGGTGACGGCGCGCCGCTGGAAGCGCTGCCCGCGATGCCGCCCCGATTGCCCGACCGGATCGAGGCGATCGACATCGATGCCAGCGCGGGCTTCGACAAGCCCGGCATGTACCGGGCGCAGCACGTGCTGCGCGGCGACGAGATCTTCACGATCCGCGCGCAACTGGCCGGGCTGGCCGACGCGGACGCGCAGCGTGCGGTCGCTGCTTACTGGCGACAGCAGCTTCCCGGTGTCGAGGCGACCACGACCGGCTGGAAATTCGATGACGAGCACCGCTTGCTGGTCCTGTCGATGACCGGCACCGGCAAGGTCGAGTGGGAGGGCGACGCGAAGGGCGGGCACACGCACTACGTCTATTACGCCGGCTATACGCCCCCCAACGAACTGAATCGGCCGAAGGACCAGCCGCAGGATGCGCCGTGGGCGACCGACTATCCAAGCTTCACCTGCTATTCGGCGACAGTGAAGGTACCGGCGGCAGGCAAGGGATTCCGCTGGAGCTTTTCGTCGAAGCCGGTCGACCGGACCTTGGGCGGGGTGACCTATTGGCGGATCGCGACGTTCGAGAATGATGTCGTGCATGTCACCCGGACGCGGCGGACCGACGTTCGCGAGATCAGCGCGACGCAGGCGCGGCTGTTGAACGATGCGATCGCCAAGTTCGACAACAACAAGGCCTATGTGTTCGAAACGCGCGGCACGCCGTCTGTCGACGTCGCCGCTCCCGGAAGCGACTTCGGCAACTTCGCGGCTTTCGCCGGGCCGAACCCGCCGTGCCAGCGGCCGGTAGTGCCTGTGAGTAAGTAGGCGCAGAACGCCGCAAAATTCCGCTCATCATTGCGAGCGTAGCGAAGCAATCCAGTGTCGGACCAGGACGCCCTGGATTGCTTCGCTCCGCTCGCAATGACGGACGTGGATGCGGCATCAGCTCTTCAGCCGCCAGCCGGTGCGGAAGATGGTCACGACCGCGGCGAGGCACAGCGCCGCGAACCCCAGCGTCACCGCGACGCACAATGCGAACGATACGTCGCTCTGTCCGAAGAACGTCCAGCGGAAGCCGTTGATGAGATAGGCGACCGGGTTGAACAGCGTCACGGTCCGCCATGGTTCGGGCAAGACGTCGAGCGAATAGAAGGCGCCGCCAAGGAAGGTCAGCGGGGTGATGACCAACAGCGGGATGATCTGCAATTGCTCGAACCCGTTCGCCCAGATGCCGAGGCAAAAGCCGAATAGCGCGAAGCTGGCCGTGACCAGCAGCAGATAGAGCAACATCAGCAGTGGATGCGCGATGGGCAGATCGACGAACAGATGCGCGGTGGCGAGGATCACCATCGCGATCACCATCGACTTGGTCGCCGCCGCGCCGACATAGCCGAGCACCGTTTCGATCGGCGACAAGGGGGCCGATAACAGCTCGTAGATCGTGCCGGTGAACTTCGGCATGTAGATGCCGAGGCTGGCGTTGAAGATACTTTCCGAAAAGATCGTCAGCAGCATCAATCCGGGCACGATGAACGCGCCGTAGCTGACGCCGTCGATCCCGCGCATCTGCGAGCCGATCGCCGCGCCGAAGACGATGAAATAGAGCGTGGTGGTGATGACCGGCGTCGCCAGGCTGGTCCAGATCGTCCGCCCGAACCGCGCCATCTCGAAGCGATAGATCGCCCAGATCCCATGCAGGTTCATGCGCGCTCTCCCACCAGATCGACGAAAATGTCTTCGAGGCTCGACTTGCGCGTCTCGAGATCGCGAAAGGCGATATGGTGCTCCGCCAGTCGTTCGAGCAGCCGCGGAATGCCGGTATCCTCGGCCTTGGCATCGAAGACGTAGCGCAACTTGTGTCCCTCATCCTCCAGCGACAGCGACCAGTCGGACAGCGCCGCCGGGATCGCCGTCATCGGCTCGACCAGCGTCAGGTCCATCTGGCGCTTGCCGAGCTTGGCCATCAGCGCGTTCTTCTCCTCGACCAGCAGCAGCTTGCCGCCGGTGATGACGCCGACGCGGTCGGCCATTTCCTCCGCCTCCTCGATATAATGGGTGGTGAGGATGATCGTCGCGCCCTGTTCGCGTAGCCGGTGGACCAGCTTCCACATGTCGCGGCGCAGCGCGACGTCGACCCCGGCGGTCGGTTCGTCGAGGAACAGGATCTGCGGCTCGTGCGCCAGCGCCTTGGCGATCAGCACGCGCCGCTTCATCCCGCCCGACAGGTCCTTGATCTTCGAATGCCGCTTTTCCCACAGCGACAGGTCGCGCAGCACCTGCTCGATATAGGCGGAATGCCCCGAGCGCCCGAACAGGCGGCGCGAGAAGGTGACGGTCGCCAGCACGCTTTCGAACTGGTCGGTCGCCAGTTCCTGCGGCACCAGCCCGATCGCGCGGCGCGCGGCCTTGTAGTCGCGGGTCACGTCGTGGCCGGCGACGGTGACGGTGCCGGCGCTGGGCGTGACGATCCCGCAGATGATGCTGATGAGCGTCGTCTTTCCCGCGCCGTTCGGGCCGAGCAGCGCGAAGATCTCGCCGCGGTTGACGGTCAGGTCCACCGTCCCGAGCGCGGTCGGGCCGTTCCTGTAGGTCTTCGACACACCTGCGACGGTGAGGATCGGTTCCGGCATTGCGCCCCCTTGCTGCTGCCGATCGACGCTCGGCATGGTCGTCGTCGTTTCCGACCCGGATCGGTCGCGTGCAGATGGTGATGTTCGGCCGCGAAGTCTATGGGAAGATCATCGTATCTACCGTGGGGAGGTGACGGGTGGTCGGGGTGGCCGACAGCATCGGACGACGGGCGGCGACGATCGTGGTGCCAGCCGTCATCACGGCCGGCGCGGGGCTGGCGGTACGAACGCCGCTCGCCGCCGCGCATCCGCTGCCCGCGCTGCTCTTGTTCCTGTGGATCGTCGCCGACACGCTGACTCTGGCGCTGCTCGCCCGCACGCATCGCAGGCCGCCCGCGCCGGCCGTGCTGGGGACGCTCGCGGGGGCCTGTCTGATCGTCGTGGCAGGGGCGCCACCGGCGTTGCGCGTGACGTTGTGGGAGATGCCGTGGCTGGTGACGGTCATGGCGGCGGTGGTCGTCGGGCATGTCGTGGCGGCGGGACGATCGGCGCGGCAGGCGTGGCGCGCCCCGGACGCGGGAGCGCGTGAACGGTACGAGCGGATGGCGTCGGCGCTGTTGTCGCCGATGCTGGTGCGACTGGCCGCGGCGGAATGGACGGTGCTGCATCTCGCCCTGTTCCGCTGGGGCGGCGCGCCGGAGATCCCCGCCGACGGGCGCGGCTTCGCCTATCACCGGCACCTTGCGCCGATGTGTGCGGCGTTGCTGGTCCTGTCGGCAATCGAGATGGCGGTCTATCACCTGCTGCTCGCGCATTGGAGCCGGGCGGGGGCAGTGGTGATGTTCGTGCTGAGCGATATGGGGTTCGTCTATCTGGTCGGGCTCATCAAGTCATTCCGGTTGCGCCCGATTTTGTTGATGCGCGACGGCGTGCGGGTGCGCGCCGGCTTGCTGATCGACCGCTTCGTGCCGCTGGAGGCCATCGCGGGCGTCGATGGCGATGTGCGCGGTGACGAGATGCGCGACGCCGCGACGCTCAACGCTGCATTGCTGGCGTGGCCTAACGTGGTGTTACGGCTGCGCATTCCGCTCCCGGCTCGCTCATTATGGCGTCGCAAGCCGCCGGTGGTGCGGGTCGCGTTCCGGCTCGACGAACCGGAGGCGTTCGTGCGGCTGCTACGCTGGCGGCTGGGGCAGGGGGCGGATCGCGGCTAGGACGCGTGCGCTTTCGCCACCGCGTCCTGCAAGCGATCGAGCGGGAGGGCGCCGCTGAGCAATTGGTCGCCGACCACCCACGCCGGGGTGCCATTTATTCCAAGCTTTTGCGCGAGTTCGAGGTTGGCGCGCAGCGTTTCGTCGGCGTCGGAGGGCATTTTGGCGAGATCGACCCCGCTGGCGCGGGCGGCCTGCGCGATCGTCGCGTCGCTGACCGGGCCGGCGGCGTAGAGCGCATCGTGGAACGCCTTGAATTTGCCTTGCGATGCCGCGGCGAGCGAGGCGCGGGCGGCGGTGCGGCTGCTCTCGGCGAGCACCGGCAGTTCCTTGAAGACGACGCGCAGGTTCTTGTCGGCGGCGACCAGTTTCTCGATCGTGGGCAGGCTGGCGCGGCAAAAGCCGCAATTATAGTCGTAATATTCGACGAGGGTGACATCGGCGTTCGGATTTCCGATCCACGCGTCGCCATAGGGTGCCTCGATCGCCCCGCGATTGGCAGCGATCGCGCGGGTCGCGTCGCGTTGTTGCAGCCGTTCGATCGCCTCCGGGATCAATTCGGGGTGTGCGAGGACATATTCGCGCACGACGCGACCGATCCGCGCCTCGTCCGCCGCGCCGACCGGCGCCGCGCGATCCGCAAGCCACATGCCGCCCGCGCCGAACAACAGTCCGATCGCGACCAGCCCCAACACCATCAACCGGTTCAACGCCGCTTCTTCTTTCCGTTCTTGTCGACGGCATTCTGCGCGGTCATCGCAATGTCCTGCGCGCGGATCCAGTCGGGGGTGTTCTTCGGGATGCCTGCCATCGCATAGCGGGCGCGGTCGGCGGCGGTGCGGTCGTCGCCCATCATGCTCGCACGCTCGGCACTCGCCAGCGCGGCGCGCGCCTCGTCGCCGGTCAGCTCGTAGACGGTGCCGAGCTGGAACCAGGCGAACGGATTCTCGTCGTCGCGCGCGACGGCGGTGCGCAGCACGCGCTTCGCCTCGTCGTAATGCGTCGGGTCTTCGGTCGCGATCAGCGCATGGCCATAGGTCGTCGCGATCAGCGGGTTGGCGCGCGAGCCCTCGGTCGCGCGCTTGAGCGGGGCGAGCGCGAGCTTCGGCTTGCCGGCCTCCAGCAGGATCTGCCCCATGATCTCCTGGAAATAGGGATCATCGGGCTCCTTCGCGACCAGTGCCTCGGCCTCGGCATCGGCCTTCTCGGGATAGCCGGCGCGGTGATAGGCATAGGCGCGCGCGTAATGCGCATAGACGGTCTGGTCGCTGTCGGGATATTTCTGGAGCGCCTGCGGCGGCGGCATCAGATAGCCGTCGAGCTTGGCGCGGACGCGCAGGAAACGCTCCTGAAGCGCGCTGTTGGCCGGCTTGCTCCACGCCTTCGACGCCTGCAGGTCGGCGGTCAGCGTCTGGACGCGCGTGCCCGACAGCGGGTGCGACTGCATGAACGGGTCGATATTCTTCGTGCCGTAGCGATATTCCTGCTGTTGCAGCTTCTTGAAGAACTCCAGCATCCCCTTGCCGGTGATCCCGGCGGTGTCGAGATAGCGGACCGCCGAGGCGTCGGCGGTCGCTTCCTGCACGCGGCTGAAGGCGAGGTATTTGCCCATCGCGACCTGCTGCCCGGCGGCGAGGATGCCCGCGCCGGCTTCGCCGCCGCCCGCCGCCATCGCCGCGAGCCCGAGCACCATCGAGAGCAGATAGACGCCCATCGCAGGCTTCTGCGCCTGCGCGCCGGTGATGACATGGCCGTCGGCGATATGGCCGAGTTCGTGGGCGATGACGCCCTGCACCTGATTGGCGCTGTCGGCCTGTTGGAGCAGCCCGGTGTGGATATAGACCGTCTGCCCGCCGGCGACGAAGGCGTTGATCGAATCGTCGTTGACCAGCGCGAACGACACGTCGGCGGGGCGCAGGCCCGCGGCGGTGACGAGCGGCGCGGACATGTCCTTGAGCAGCGCCTCGGTTTCGGCATCGCGCAGCAGCGACTGCGCCTGCGCGGGCTGCGCGAGGAGCAGGACGGTGGTGGCGACGGCGGCGATCAGGCGGCGCATGGGGTGGGTCTTAGGGCATGACGACAGGGGCCGGAAGGCGCGTCGGTGTTTTTCACCGGAACGTTCACCTTGTTCGTCGCCTCGGGCTCTGTCCGGGGTCCCGCTCTTTGCGACCGTGGCAAGAAGCGGGATCCCGGAGCAAGTCCGGGATGAGGTAAGGAAACAGGTGAGGGGTGCCTGCCGATCGACCCGACGCTCGCAATGACGGCGGGAGGCGTGGCAGGACCGTCGACCCGGCGGGGTGCGTTCGGGGGCACGTGCTTCGACAGGCTCAGCACGAACGGGGGTGAGCGGGGCGTTCCCAGAGCGATGGTGGTCGGGGGTGCGATCGGGCGACGCATGGAGCGGGCCGTGGAACGCGAAGACATCGGCCGGAAGCCTGCCTTCGTCATCGCGAGCGCAGCGACGCAATCCAGCGCCGGATCAGGAGGCCCCGGATTGCTTCGCGACGCTCGCAATGACGATGAAGATGCAGACGAATGAAGCTCATCGGCCGGGCTTTGCGGCGGTTCGACTGAACCGCCGCTGAAGCCCGGCCGATCGTATCACGCGCCGAAGGTGCGCTGCCACCAGCCGCGGCGCGGTTGCGCGGCGGCGTCGGCGGCCGGCTCGTCAGCGGCCGGTGCCTCGGCAACGGCGGGCTCGTCGGCGGCCGCCGGTTCGGGGGCCGCTTCCTCCACGACCTTCTTGCGACGGGTGCGCTTCGGCTTGGCCGGGGCTTCCTCGGCGACCGGTTCGGGCGCGGGCAGGCCGTCGTTGACCGGACCGGCATCGCCTGCCTCGACCACCGGCTCGGCGACCTTCTTGCGGCGCGTGCGCTTGGGCTTGGCGGGCGCCTCCTCGGCGACCGGTTCCTCGGCGGCGACCGGCTCGGGTGCCGGCTCGGCAGCCGGGGCGACCGCTGCCTTGCGACCACGCTTCGGCGCGGGTGCCGGCATCGGCTCGGCGGCGACGCGCGCGCGGGGACGACGGCGCGTCTTGGGCGCGGCGGGCTCTTCGACCGCAGGCGCTTCCTCGGCGCCCGCGTCGGCCACGACCGGCTCGGGCTCGATCGCGGCGTCTTCGACGACCTCGACCTGCGCCTCGGCCGGCTCGGCGGCCTGCTCGCCACCACGCTCACCGTCACGGCGGCGACCGCGACGCCCGCGCCGACGACGACGGCCGCCCTCGCGCTCGGCTTCCTCGCTGACGTCGACATCGGCATCGGCCGCGGCTTCCGGCTCGGCGTCCGTGGGTTCAGCCTCGTCGGCCTCTTCCTCGCCGGCCTCTTCGGTCCGCTCCTCACCCTCGACCCGGTCGCGACCGCGACGCCCGCGACGACGACGGCGGCGACGCCCGCTACGGCCGCCCTCGCCCTCGGGCGCGGCGACCTGCTCGACGGTGTCCTCGTCCTCGGCCTCTTCCTCCTCGTCGATCTCGTCCTCGACCAGATCGTCCTCGGGCTCCTCGACGATCGGGCGATCGAACTTCGGCGGATGCGCGGGCGGCGGGCCGCTGGCCTCGACCGACATGCGTGCGCCCTCTTCTTCGCCATCGGGGATGATCTCGACGGTCACGCCGTAGCGATCCTCGATCTCGGCGATGTCGGCGCGCTTGCGGTTGAGCACGTAGAAGGCCGCTTCCTGGCTGCAGCGCAGCGTCAGCACCGAGCCACGGCCACGCGCCGCTTCATCCTCGAGCAAGCGCAGCGCCGACAGCCCCGACGACGAGGCGGTGCGGACGAAGCCGGTGCCTTCGCAATGCGGGCAGGGGCGGGTCGAGGCTTCGAGCACGCCGGTGCGCAGCCGCTGGCGGCTCATCTCCATCAGCCCGAAGCCCGAGATGCGGCCGACCTGGATGCGCGCGCGATCGTTCTTGAGCGCCTCCTTCATCGCCTTCTCGACCTTACGGACGTTCGATCCGTTATCCATGTCGATGAAGTCGATGACGATCAGCCCTGCCATGTCGCGCAGGCGAAGCTGACGGGCGATTTCCTGCGCGGCCTCGAGGTTGGTCGCGGTGGCGGTCTGCTCGATATTGTGCTCGCGGGTCGAGCGGCCGGAGTTGATGTCGATCGACACCAACGCCTCGGTCGGGTTGATGACCAGATAGCCGCCCGACTTGAGCTGGACGACCGGGTGGTACATCGCGGCGAGCTGATCCTCGACGCCTGCGCGCTGGTAGAGCGGCACCGGGTCGCTGTAATGCTTCACCTTCTTGGCGTGCGTCGGCATCAGCAGCCGCATGAACTCGCGCGCCTGACGATAGCCGTCGTCGCCCTCGACGATGACCTCGTCGATGTCCTTGTTGTAGATGTCGCGGATCGCGCGCTTCATCAGGTCGCTGTCGCCGTACACCAAAGCGGGCGCACTCGACGTCAGCGTCTTTTCGCGGATCTCGTCCCAGAGGCGGGCGAGATAGTCGAAGTCGCGCTTGATCTCGGTCTTGGTGCGCTGGAGCCCGGCGGTGCGGACGATGCAGCCCATCGACGACGGCAATTGCAGGTCCGCCATGATCGTCTTCAGGCGCTTACGATCGGCGGCGTTGCTGATCTTGCGGCTGATCCCGCCGCCATGCGACGTGTTGGGCATCAGCACGCAATAGCGGCCGGCGAGCGACAGATAGGTAGTCAGCGCCGCGCCCTTGTTGCCGCGCTCTTCCTTGACGACCTGCACCAGCAGCACCTGGCGGCGATGGATGACATCCTGGATCTTGTAGCGGCGGCGCAGGTTCATGCGGCGCTGGCGCAGCGCCTCGACCTGATCGTCGTTGCCGCCCGACCGGCCGCGACGGCGCGGCGCGGGAGCGTCGCCCTCTTCGGCATCGTCATGGTCGTGATCGTGGTCGGCGTCGTCGTGATCGTCGCCCTCGGCATCGCCCTCGAACTCACCGTCGTCGAGCGCGTCCTGCTCGGCGCGCAGCGCGGCTTCCTCGGCGGCGTGCTCGGCCTCCTCGCGGAGCAGCGCTTCGCGATCCTCCTTGGGGATCTGGTAATAATCCGGGTGGATCTCGCTGAACGCCAGGAAGCCGTGGCGATTGCCGCCGTAATCGACGAACGCCGCCTGCAACGACGGCTCGACGCGCGTCACCTTGGCGAGATAGATGTTACCCTTGAGCTGCTTGCGCTCGGCACTCTCGAAATCGAATTCCTCGATCCGGTTACCCTTGACGACCGCCACGCGGGTTTCTTCCCGGTGGCGTGCGTCGATCAGCATACGCGTGGTCATTGAAAACTCTCCACGCGCCGCCCTCCGCCGAAGGGAAGGGGGCGCGACGATAAGGCGCGGCCGACCGCCCGATGGGGTCGGCGGCGCGGATGATGATGATGTCTGCTGCGGTTCGCGCTGCCGCCCGCTCCATCGAGCGGGGAAGGCCGTCCGCGATCGTGCCGCCGCCGGCACGGGCCGGGCGGAACAGCGATCGGGCGGAATGCGGCATTGCGAACGTCAACCTGATGACCCCGGGGCCGGCATGTCGCCGGGCGGGGGGTGGCACCGAAAGCTGCGTCGCGCGACCTTCGCGCAACATTTCCGGTCATCGCGACACGTAGCATCGCAATGCCTTGGCTTCAACCGGCTCGTTTTTATGATCCGAACGCGTTAATCATGCGGGAAGATCGGCGGGCTAAGCTCCCGGGCACAGGCGTGCAGCGTAGCGGGAAGGGGCGATGAAGGGCAGGACGGGAGCGATGGTCGCAGCGGCGCTGCTGGCGCTTGCCGCGCCGGTGGCGGGCGGCGATCCGTTGCCGCAGCTCGATTTCCTGCCGTGGAAGTCGCACCGCGACGCCACGCCGCGCAAGGTGACGGTGCGCGTGCCGCCGCCCGCGCGCGGCGTGCGGCTGCCGCGCATCACCGGCGCGGCGGGGCGTCCGCTGGTGGTGATCGATGCGGGCCATGGCGGCAACGATCCCGGCGCTGTCAATCCGGCGGCCGGGCTGCGCGAGAAGGACGTGACGCTGAAGATCGCGCGCGCGATCCGCGATGCGCTGGTCGACAGCGGGCGGGTGCGCGTGGCACTGACCCGCGACGACGACCGCTTCATCATGCTGCGCGAGCGGTTCGGGATCGCGCGGCGGCTGAAGGCGGACCTGTTCATCTCGGTGCATTGCGACAGCGTCGGGACGGGCACGCCGACCGGCGCGACCGCCTATACGCTGTCGGACGTCGCATCGGATCGCGAGGCGGCACGGCTGGCGGCGCGCGAGAACCGCGCCGACGTGATCGCGGGGGTGACGCTCGATCGCGATCCCGACGTGTCGTCGATCCTGATCGACCTGACGCAGCGCGAGACGATGAACGCCTCGGCCGGGTTCGCGCGACTGCTGGGGCGCGAGGCGCGGCCGCTGATCCCGATCAAGAGCAATTTTCACCGCACTGCCTCGCTGATGGTGCTCAAGGCGCCGGACATGCCGTCGATCCTGTTCGAGACGGGGTATATCTCGACCGCCTCGGACGCGGCGTTCCTCGACAGCAAGGAGGGGCGCGAGAAGATCGCCGAAAGCGTGCGGCGCGCGGTGGATGTGTATTTCGCGCGGCGGATGGCGGAGCGGTAGGCGGCTTGCGGCGCCCGCTGTTCGTCATTCCCGCGGAGGCGGGAATCCAGACGCGCAGGTCTGTCGATAGAAGCGAGAGGTCCGAGGTTCTGGATCCCCGCCTTCGCGGGGATGACGGTTGGTTGTGGCGAGGCGCGCGGGGTGGACTCGTGGACGATCAGCCCCTAATCGACCCGCCGCGCACGCCTCTTACGGGTTTCCGGCCGCTGCGCTTCCTCAATCGAGCCCGCAATCAAGGAGATCCCCGCCATGGCGTGGCTCATCCTCGGCGTCGCCGTGGTCACCGAAATCGTCTGGGCGCTCAGCCTCAAATGGGCTGCCACGCAAGGATCGTGGCTGGCGTCCGCCGTTCCGATCACGCTCAGCTTCGTCAACATGGGGCTGCTGGCGATGGCGATGCGGGGATTGCCGGCGGGCACCGCCTATGCGGTGTGGACCGGGCTCGGCGCGGTAGGCGTCACGATCTTCGGCGTGTTCCTGTTCGGCGAGAAGCTCGCGCCCGCGCAGATCGGCTTCATCGCGCTCATCATCGTCGGGGTCGTCGGCACGAAGCTGTTCGCGCCCGCCTGAGCGAGTTGCCGTTTGGCCGGCGAGACCGTACACGCCGAAACCGACATGGCTTCCGATCCGACCGCTGCCGTGCCCGTTCGGCGTCTCTCCCCCCGCGCGCTGTGGCGCCGCTGGTGGGTGCGTTGGGGCACCTATCTGCTGGGGCTGCTGGTGGTGGCGCTCGGCGTCTTCTGGCTGGTGTTCGCGCGCGACCTGCCGTCGGTCGACAAGCTCAAGGCCTATGAGCCGCCGCTGCCGACCAACGTGCGCGGCGCGGACGGCGCGCCGATCTATTCCTACGCGCGCGAGCGCCGCGTCGAGCTGGCGTACAACGAATATCCGCCGCTGCTGGTGAAGGCGTTCCTCGCCGCGGAGGACAAGACCTTCTTCGAGCATCACGGCGTCGATTTCCCCGGGCTGGCGGGTGCGGTGTTCGACTATGCGCGCAAGTTCGGCACCGGGCAGCGTGCGCGCGGCGGCTCGACGATCACGCAGCAGGTGGCGAAGAACCTGCTGATCGGCAACGAATATTCCCCGACTCGCAAGATTCGCGAGGCGTTGCTGGCGTATAAGATCGAGGAAACGCTCACCAAGCCGCAGATCATCGAGCTGTATCTCAATCAGATATTCCTCGGGCGTAACGCCTACGGCGTCGAGGCGGCGAGCCACGCCTATTTCGACAAGGAACTGAACGAGCTGTCACTGGGGCAGCTCGCCTATCTGGCGATCCTGCCCAAGGGACCTTCGAACTACGACCCGTTCCGCGACACCGATCGCGCGCTGGAGCGGCGCAACTACGTGCTGCGCGAGATGGTCAAGAATGGCTTCGTCACCGCAGCACAGGCCGAGGCGGCCGCCGCCGAGCCGATCGGCGCGATCACGCATCGCACGCCCAAGTTCGAGCGCGTCGGCGGCTATTTCGTCGAGGAAGTGCGCCGCGAGCTGATCGCCAAATTCGGCGAACAGTCCGAGGACGGGCCGCACAGCGTCTATGCCGGCGGGCTGTGGGTGCGCACCTCGCTCGACAAGAATATCCAGCAATATGCCGCCGAGGCGCTGCGCAACGGCCTGCTGCGCTTCGACGCCGGGCGCGGCTGGTCGGGGCCATTGCGGCATGTCGAGATCGAGGGCGACGCGTGGCAGGGGCCGCTGATCGGCAGCAACATCATGCTCGACCACGACAACTGGCGCGCGGCGATCGCGATCGCGCGCGACGGTGACGCGTGGCGGCTGGGCTTCGCGGACGGATCGACGGGGACGATGGCGCGCGACGCGGCGCAGATGCCGGTGCGCAACCAGGGCGGTGCCGCCTTTGCCGCGATCAAGCCCGGCGACATCATCGCGGTCGCGCCGAGCGGGGCGGGGCGGTTCGCGCTCCGCTCGGTCCCGCGCATCTCGGGCGGGTTCGTCGTGCAGGAGCCCGCGACCGGGCGCATCCTGGCGATGCAGGGCGGGTTCGAGTCGAGCGTCCAGTCGTTCAACCGCGCGACGCAGGCGTTCCGCCAGCCGGGCTCGACGATCAAACCGATCGTCTATTCGGCGGCGCTGGAGAACGGCATGACCCCGGCATCGATCATTATCGACGGGCCGTTCTGCGTCGACCAGGGCGCGCGGTTGGGGCAGAAATGCTTCCGCAACTTCGGCAATTCGCGCGGCGCCGGGCCGCACACCATGCGCTGGGGCATCGAACAGTCGCGCAACCTGATGACGGTGCGCACCGCCGCGCAGACCGGCATGGGACGCGTCGTCAAGCTCATCAAGGCGATGGGGATCGGCGATTACTCACCCTATCTCTCCTATGCGCTGGGGGCGGGCGAGACGACCGTGACGAAGATGGTCAACGCCTATGGCGTGCTCGCCAATTGGGGGCGCTGGCACGATCCGTCGTTGATCGACGTCGCGCAGGACCGGCACGGGCAGGTGATCTGGCCCGAGAACTGGCGGGCGTGCGACGGCTGCAACGCGCGTGACTGGAACGGGCGCGCGATGCCGCGCCCCGCCACCGGCGGGCGGCAGGTGCTCGACGCGATGAGCGCGTATCAGATGGTGCATATCACCGAGGGCGTGATCCAGCGCGGGACCGCCACGGGCCTGCGCGATCTCAACCGACCGATGTTCGGCAAGACCGGCACCAACAATGGCCCCACTGACGTGTGGTTCATCGGCGGCACGCCGCAGATGATCGCCGGGCTTTACATGGGCTTCGACAGTCCGCGCAGCCTTGGCGGCTATGCGCAGGGCGGGACGGTCGCGGTGCCGGTGTTCAAGGAATGGGCGCAAAAGGCTTATGCCGGGTTGCCGCCGATCCCGTTCCGTGCGCCGCCGGGCATCCGCATGGTGCGGATCGACCGTGCTAGCGGGCGGCCGGTGTTCGGCACCTTCCCGACCGACAGCGATCCCAAGCCGGCGGTGATCTGGGAAGCGTTCAAGCCGCAGAGCGAGGCACGCCGCGCGCGCCGTACCGCGCCGACCGCTGCCCCGTCGACGCGCCCGACCGCCAGCGCGACCAGTGCCGCCCCGGGAGACAGCGACTTCTTGCAGAGGCAGGGGGGCATCTACTAAGTCGTCGCCAGAACGTTCTTTCGTCGTCCCAGCCAGTCGCCGGGATTCCCCGGTCACCAGCCCCGCTCGTGCCGGTCGGGATTCCCTTCTGGTCGGCGCGGCGTGACCTTGGAGTAAAGTTATGCGCGCCGAAGCGCAGGCCCATGTCGACAGCATCAACGAGGCGCTGGCGCTGCTGCGCCGCTTCCTCGACTGGGACCGCGCGTTGCGTCGCCTCGACGAGCTGAACGCGCGCGTCGAGGATCAGGCGCTGTGGAACAACCCGAAGGAAGCGCAGGCGGTGATGCGCGAGCGTCGCCGGCTGGACGAGGCGATCACCGCGACGCGCGATATCGAGCGCGAGTTGTCCGACACGGTCGAGTTGATCGAGATGGCCGAGGCGGAGGGCGATGCCGAAATGGCCGATGAGGGCGTCGCCGCGCTCAAGACGCTCGCCGATCGCGCGCAGGCCGACAAGGTCAAGGCGCTGCTGGCGGGCGAGGCGGATGCCAACGACAGCTATATCGAGATCAACGCCGGCGCGGGCGGCACCGAGAGCCAGGATTGGGCCGGGATGCTCCAGCGCATGTACACGCGCTGGGCCGAGCGGCGCGGGCTGAAGGTCGAGCTGATCGACTATCACGCCGGCGAGCAGGCGGGGATCAAGAGCGCGACGCTGCTGGTCAAGGGCGAGAACGCCTATGGCTATGCCAAGGTCGAATCCGGCGTCCACCGGCTGGTGCGGATCAGCCCGTACGACAGCGCCGCGCGCCGCCACACGAGCTTTTCGAGCGTCTGGGTCTATCCGGTGATCGACGACAATATCGAGGTCGAGATCAACGAGAGCGACCTGCGCATCGACACCTATCGCGCGTCGGGCGCGGGCGGGCAGCACATCAACACCACCGATTCCGCGGTGCGCATCACGCACTTGCCGACCGGGATCGTCGTGCAGTGCCAGAACCAGCGTTCGCAGCACAAGAACAAGGCCGAGGCTTACAACCAGCTGCGCGCGCGCCTGTATGAGCGCGAGCTGGCGGAGCGCGAGGCGGTCGCGAACGCCGAGAACGCCACCAAGACCGACATCGGCTGGGGTCACCAGATCCGCAGCTACGTGCTCCAGCCGTATCAGCTGGTGAAGGACCTGCGCACCGGCGCGACCAGTACCTCGCCTGGCGACGTGCTGGATGGTGACCTCGACGAGTTCATGGCCGCCGCGCTCTCGCAGCGCGTGACCGGCGAGGCAGTAGTCGTGGAGGACGTCGACTAAGTGGCCTTGCGCGCGCCCGTGTTCGCCTTGACGGCGGTGGCGTTGTTGCTGCTGGCGGCGTGCGACGGGTCGCAGCCGCTCATCAAGCACAAGACCAAGGAGCCGGGGCCGTTCCCGGCCGCCGATCGCCCGATCGCGAACATCGTCTCGCCGCGCTGGTCGAACGAGGAAACGCGCGACCGGCTGGGTGAGGCCGGGCGGGTGATGGACCTCGCCGAGATCCGCAAGGGGATGACCGTCGCCGATCTCGGCGCGGGCGAGGGCTATTATACGATCCGGCTGGCGGCGCGCGTCGGTGAGAACGGGCGCGTGCTGGCGGAGGACGTGGTGCCGGCAGTGCACGAGGCGCTGGCGGAACGCGTCGCGCGCGAGCGGCTGGACAATGTCAGCGTGCGGCTGGGGATGCCCGCCGATCCGCGGCTGCCCGACAACAGCTTCGACCGGATCTTCATGGTGCACATGTACCACGAGATCGAGCAGCCGTATGAATTCCTGTGGCGGATGCGGCCTTCGCTGCGCCGCGACGGGCTGGTGGTGGTGGTCGACGCCGACCGGCCGACCGAGCAGCACGGGACGCCGCCACGGCTGCTGCGCTGCGAGTTCGCGGCGGTCGGCTATGCGCAGGTCGGGTTTCGGGAGCTGCGGTCGGCGGGCGGCTATCTCGCGACGTTCCGCGCGGCGGGGCGGCGGCCCGATCCGGCGGAGATCGTCGCGTGCCGGATGAAGTGACGGTTGATTCGACGTCTGATGGCTTCGTCATTCCCGCGCAGGCGGGAATCCAGAACCTCGGACGTCGCGCTTCTATCGAAAGCCTGCGCGTCTGGATTCCCGCCTTCGCGGGAATGACGGTTAAGACTGTGGTCGCTCTTAGCTATCGTCCGACGGTGGCGCGAGCCGCCGGCCCGCGCTACCACCCCAGCCGTGCAGCAATATCTCGACCTCATGCGCCGCGTGCTCGATTCGGGCGTGCGGCAGGACGACCGGACCGGCACCGGCACGCTCAGCGTGTTCGGGCATCAAATGCGCTTCGATCTGGCGCAGGGCTTTCCGGTCCTCACCACCAAGAAGCTCCATCTGCGCTCGATCATCATCGAGCTGTTGTGGTTCCTGCGCGGCGACACCAACGTCCGCTGGTTGCAGGAGCGCAAGGTCAGCATCTGGGACGAATGGGCCGACGAGAGCGGCGATCTCGGCCCGGTCTATGGCAAGCAATGGCGCGACTGGGCGGCGGCGGACGGGCGGCACATCGACCAGATCGCGGCGCTGATCGACGAGATCCGCACGCGCCCGGCGTCGCGGCGGCAGATCGTCACCGCGTGGAACCCCGGCGAGCTGCACGCAATGGCGCTCAGCCCGTGCCATTGCCTGTTTCAGACGCATGTCGCGAACGGCCGGCTGTCGTTGCAATTGTATCAGCGCTCGGCCGACATCTTCCTCGGCGTGCCGTTCAACATCGCCAGCTATGCGCTGCTGACGCACATGCTCGCGCAGCAATGCGATCTCGAGGTCGGCGAGTTCATCTGGACCGGCGGCGATTGCCATCTGTACCTCAACCATCTCGAGCAGGCCGAAACGCAACTCGCACGCACCCCGACCGCGCTGCCGACGCTGACCTTCGCGCGGCGTCCGGCGTCGATCGACGCCTATGAGCCAGAAGATTTTGTGCTGACTGGTTACGAGGCGCAACCGCATATCAAGGCGGCGGTGTCGGTCTGACCGTCGCGCGCACGCGGCAGTGTGTCGCGGGCGTTTTGCGTTGCAACAATCGGCCGCGTAGCTTGTTTCGCAGCCATGACGATTTTCAGCCGACGCGATGCGATGCTGGCGACGGGCGCTGCGGCGCTCTGGCCGGCGCTGGTCCGGGCGCAAGCGCGCGCGGGTAGCTCGACGCCCTTCTCCTGGGAAGTTCTTCAGCAACGCGCGGCGGCGCTGGCGAAGCAACCCTATCGCGCGGTGCCGCCGGTCGCCGCCGCGGCCGCGCTCGACTATGATGCGGTCGGCGGCATCCGCTACCGCGCCGACAAGACGCTGGCCGGGGGTATCCGTCCGTTCCCGCTCGGCAAATATGCGCCGGTGCCGGTCACGCTCAACGTCGTTGCCGATGGCCGCGCGACGCGGGTCGATTACGCGCCGTCGCTGTTCGAGACCAAGCCGGGTGTCACCCCTGCGCCGGGCTTCGCGGGCTTCCGCGTCATGGAGCAAGGCAAGGACAGCGACTGGCTCGCCTATATGGGCGCCTCCTATTTCCGCTCGGCGGGCGCGCTCGACCAATATGGCTTGTCGGCGCGCGGCATCGCGATCGACACCGGGCTGGAGAAGGAAGAGTTTCCGGTCTTCACCGAGTTCTGGATCGAGCGGCTCGGCGACGGGGGCTATACGATCTATGCGCTGCTCGACGGCGAGAGCCTGACTGGCGCATATCGCTTCGTCTCGCGCCACCCGAAGGCGGTGGTGCAGGACGTGTCGTCGGTGCTGTTCCTCCGCAAGCCGGTCGCGCGGCTCGGCATCGCACCGGCGACCAGCATGTTCTGGTACGACGACCGCAGCCACAAGACCGCGGCCGACTGGCGGCCCGAGATCCACGATTCGGACGGGCTCGCGATGCGCACTGCCGGCGGCGAGCGGGTGTGGCGGCCGCTGCGCAACCCGGCGCAGCCGACCACCGACAGCTTCGCCGCCGACGACGTGCGCGGGTTCGGCTTGCTCCAGCGCGACCGTAATTTCGACCATTATCAGGACGATGGCGCGTTCTACGATCGCCGCCCCAATTTGTGGATCGAGCCGCAGGGGAAGTGGGGGAGCGGGCGCGTGATCCTCTACGCCTTTCCGACCGCGGGCGAGACGACCGACAATGTCGTGTGTTTCTGGACACCGGGCGCGCCGGTGCGCGCGGGGCAGCGGCTCGCCTACGATTATCGGCTGACGTGGGGCGGGGACGACCCGACGCTCGACCGCGTCGCGCATGTCGTCGACAGCTGGACCGGCAGCGCGGGGCGGCCCGGCGCAGAGCCGATCGCGGGTGCGGTGAAGCTGGTGGCGGACTTCGTCGGCGACGGGCTGGCCGGGCTGACGCGGCAGAGCGGGGTAAGTGCCGAGATCGGCGTTGCGCGCGGAAAGCTGCTGGAAAGCGCGGCCTATCCCGTCGTCGGGCAGCGCAACCGCTGGCGCGTCACCGCCGATATCGCACCGGACGGTAGCGGGCCGGCTGACGTGCGACTGTTCCTGAAGCGCGGCACTGCGACGCTCAGCGAGACGCTGCTGATGCCGCTCTACCGTCCATGAGCGAACCTCGCCCGCGACTGCCCGCCCCCGCGCCGCTCGACATGCCCGAGCAGCGCTTCGACGGACCGCCGCCGCCGGAGCGCGCGCCGGACCCGTTCGATGGCGCGATCGGGTCGGGGGCGGACACGTTCGCGCGGCGCGCTTTGCTGGTGCTATTGACGCTGGTGCTGGCGCTCGCCGCGTCGACGACGCTCAAGGAATCGGTGCTGACCGACGGGCTGACAATCAGCGACATGCTGTTGCTGACGGTGTTCTTTCCGCTGTTCGCGCTGCTCGCGTTCGGCTTCATCAACACCGTCGTCGGCTATATCGTGCTGGCGACCGGGCTCCACCCCGGTTTCACCCCGATGCCGCGCTGGTCGGAGCCGCTGAAGGGCCGCACCGCGATCCTGATGCCGGTCCATAACGAGGATATCGGCGAAGTGTGCGGGCGGCTGGCGCAGATGGCAGACGCGCTGGCACGGACAGGGTCGTGCGGCGCGTTCGACTTCTTCATCCTGAGCGATTCCGCCGCCGAGAACGAAGCCGCCGAAGTCGCGGCGTGGCGGGCGCTGGCCGAGCGATCGGAATGCGCGATCTATTATCGCCGCCGCGTCGAGAATGTCGGGCGCAAGCCGGGCAATATCGCCGACTGGCTGCGCGCGCACGGTGCCGCCTACGACTATATGCTGATGCTCGACGCCGATAGCCTGATGGGGGGCGAGACGATCGTTGGCATGACCCAGATCATGGATCGCCGCCCCGGCGTCGCCCTGCTCCAGACCGTGCCGCAGGTGATCGGCGCCTCGACCCTGTTCCAGCGCTGGATGCAATTCTCCAGCCGGATCTACGGCCCCGCCGCGACCGCGGGGCTGGTGTGGTGGTCGGGGGCGGAGGCGACGTTCTGGGGGCATAATGCGCTGATCCGCGTCCGCGCCTTCGCGGACAGTTGCGGGTTGCCAGTACTGCCGGGCGCGCCGCCGTTCGGGGGAACGATCATGAGCCACGACGTCGTGGAGGCGGCGCTGCTACGGCGGCGCGGCTGGCGCGTGCACATGGTGATGACCGAGGAGACGTTCGAGGAATATCCCCCGACGCTGATCGACGCCGGGGTGCGCGATCGCCGCTGGGCGCAGGGCAATCTCCAGCATCTTCAACTGCTGGGCGCATCGGGATTTCACTGGATCAACCGGCTGCAATTGCTGCTCGGCGCGGCGGGGTATCTCGCCTCGCCGCTGTGGCTGCTGCTGATCGCGGTCAGCGTCGTGCAGGCGGTGCGCGGCGAGCCGGGGCTGATGTCGGGTGATCCCTCGGGGATGGTGCTCGAGCTGACGCTGGCGCTGCTGTTCGGGCCGAAGCTGCTCGGCATCATCCACGCGCTGGGCGATGCGCAGCGCCGCCGCGCGTTGGGCGGGGCAGGGGGGATCCTGCGATCGGTGCTGGTCGACGTGCCGCTGTCGACGCTCGCCGCGCCGGGGATTGCGCTGACGCAGACGATCGACCTGCTCGGTATCGCGACGCAGCGCAAGGCGGAGTGGCATGCGCAGAACCGTCGCGTCGACGGGCTGCCGATGGCGGCGATCCTGCCGCGCTATCGCTGGCATGTGCTGCTGGGCATGTTGCTGCTGGCGCTGTCGCCGTTGATGCCCCATGCGGCGCTGTGGCTGGCGCCGGTCACCGCCGGGCTGCTGCTGTCGCCGTTGATCGTGCAATGGACCGCCAGCGAGCGCTGGGGTGTGCGCGCGGCGCGCGTCGGGGTGTTCGTGACCGATGCCGGGCGCGAAACGCCGCCGCCGGTGCCGGCGGTCGCGACCGGGTAAGCGCGGACATAAGAAAAGAGGGAGCGACGCCGGCGCCGCTCCCTCCTTCCTTGGCTCAAGACAGCTTAGTTGCTGTCCGAATCGTCGCCGTCATCAGCGATGATGACGATGCCGGCGATCACCGCCGCCGCCGCGACGGCCGCAACGATCAGACCACCACCGGCCAGCTCGTTCTTCTTTGCAGCCGGCGCCGAGGCGCGGACCGACTTGGCGACCGACAGGCTGGCAGCCGAGTTGACCGGAGCCGCAACCGCCGGAACGGTGGCGAGCGACGCGACCGCAGCCGCCATCAGAAACTTCTTCATACAAACATCTCCCTCAGGGCCTTCGGCTATTCCCACGCCGCAGTGCATCATGCAACGGCAGTAATATTACAATGCGACGAAAAGTCACCGCAGCGGGTTAGAAGTGAGTCACGCAGCGAATTGGTTCATCGTATTGTGCGCTCCCCCGGCCTTGAGCGCGGCGTCCCCGGCGAAATAGTCCTTGTGGTCGTCGCCGATATCGCTGCCGGACATGTTCTGGTGGCGGACGCAGGCGATCCCCTCTCGAATTTCACGACGTTGCACATGCCTGACGTAACCGAGCATTCCCGCTGCGCCGAAATAGTCGCGCGCCAACAGATCGGTGCCGAGCGCCGCGGTGTGATAGGTCGGCAAGGTGATGAGATGGTGAAAGATGCCGGCGCGCTGCGACGCGTCGCGCTGGAAGGTGCGGATGCGCTCGTCCGCCTCGACCGCCAGCGGGCTTTCGTCGTAGCCGGCGTCCATCAATCGCGCCCGATCGTAGCCGGCGACGTCGCGGCCTTCCGTGCGCCAGCGGTCGAACACTTGCTGGCGAAAGTTGAGCGTCCAGTTGAAGCTGGGCGAATTGTTGTAGACCAGCTTGGCGTCGGGCACTTCGGCGCGGATGCGATCGACCATCCCGGCGATCTGCGCGATGTCGGGGCGCTCGGTTTCGATCCACAACAGGTCGGCCCCGTGGCGGAGCGCGGTCACGCAGTCGAGCACGCAACGATCCTCGCCCGTGCCGGCGCGGAACTGGAACAGGTTCGAGGCAAGCCGCTTCGGTCGCAGCAACTGCCCGTCGCGCTCGATCAGCACGTCGCCACGCTCCGGCACCGTGACCGGATCGGCGTCGAGATACCTATTATACTGGTCGCCGAGATCGCCGGGCGCGCGCGAATAGGCGATTTGCTTGGTCAGGCCGGCCCCAAGCGAGTCGGTGCGCGCGACGATGATGCCGTCCTCGACGCCCAGTTCCATGAAGGCGTAGCGGCAGGCGCGAACCTTCGCGAGAAAGTCCTCGTGCGGCACCGTCACCTTGCCGTCCTGATGCCCGCATTGTTTCTCGTCGGAGACCTGGTTCTCGATCTGGAGAGCGCAGGCGCCGGCCTCGATCATCTTGCGCGCGAGCAGATAGGTCGCCTCGGCATTGCCGAAGCCGGCGTCGATGTCGGCGATGATCGGAACGACATGGCTCTCGTAATGGTCGACCGCGTGGATCAGCCGCTGCGCCTCCACTGCATTGCCGCTGGCGCGCGCTGCGTCGATGTCGCGGAACAGCAGGTTCAACTCGCGCGCGTCGGCCTGTTTGAGGAAGGTGTAAATTTCCTCGATCAGCGCCGGCACCGCGGTCTTCTCGTGCATCGACTGGTCAGGAAGCGGGCCGAAGTCGCTGCGCAGCGCGGCGACCATCCAGCCCGACAGATAGAGATAGCGCCCCTTGGTGGTGCCGAAATGCTTGCGGATGCTGATGATCTTCTGCTGCGCGATGAAGCCGTGCCAGCAGCCGAGCGACTGAGTGTAAGCACTCGGGTCGGCATTATAAGCCGCCATATCGCGCCGCATCACCGCCGCGGTGTGGCGCGCAATGTCGAGCCCGGAGCGGAAGCGGTTCTGCAAGCGCATCCGTGCCACCGCCTCGGGCTGGATGTCGTGCCAGCCGGGGCCGGCCTGCGTGATGGTGCGCTGCGCGGCGGCGACGCTGTCCTGATAGGTCATGGCGATCCTCTCAGCCGAGCCGTCCGAGGCGATGATACAGATTGGAGAATTTCGACGAGCGCGGGTCGTCGGCGATCTGGCGGACGTAGTTCGCGACCGCTTCCTTCATCAGCCCGAAGTCCTCGGTCGAGAAGACCGCGCGGCTGCGCTGCGGTTCAGTGTGCGGCATGGTGACTGCTCCTTGCTTGGGATGGAAGCATCGTAGCGGCTCGCACCCGCAAGCTGTCAGCAATTCACAGGCAATTCATGTCGCTTCGTCCGTCGCGGGCCGCTATAGTTCGTCAAGTTGTAAAGGGATTTACAGGAGGGGCGGGTGAGCCGGGACAAGCTGCTGGCGGGACATGCAGTGCGGCGGTTGCGGCGACGCCACGGGCTGACACAGGCAGCGATGGCCGAGATGCTCGCCATTTCGCCCAGCTATCTCAACCTGATCGAGCGCAACCAGCGTGCGGTGCCGGCCGGGTTGCTGGTCACGCTGGCCGACCGGTTCGACTTCGATCCGCGCGTGCTGCTCGCGGGCGAGCCGGGCGGCGGCGCGTCGGCGATCCGGCGGCGGCTGGCCGACCCGCTGTTCGCCGATCTGGAGGTCGACCGCAGCGAGGTCGAGGAATGGCTCGCCGCCGCGCCGGGCGGGGCGGAGGCGTTCGCGCGCGCCTTCGACCGCGGGCAGGGCGGTGCGGCCGCGCCGACGCTCGACGATCCGGCGGTCACGGTGCGGCGCGAGATCGAGCGCTGGCGCAACCACTTCCCCGATCTCGACGCCGCGGCCGAGACGCTCGCAGACGAACTGCGGCTGGTCGGCGCGGACCTTTACGGTGCGCTGGTCGAGCGGCTGCGGGTCCGGCATGGGCTGGCGATCCGCATTCTGCCGGTCGAGGCGCTGCCCGATCATCTCGTCCGCATCGACCTGCACGCGCGGCAGGTGCAACTCGCCGAGCGGCTCGCGCCCTGGTCGCGGAGCTTCGCGCTGGCGGTGCAATGCGGGTTGATCGAGGCACGCGCGGAGATCGACGCGCTGGTGCGCGGCGCGGCGCTTGACCGTGTGGCGGAGCGGTTGTTCCGGCGGCACCTGTCCGGCTATTTCGCGGCGGCGGTGATGATGCCGTACGCGCGGTTCCTGCGCGCGTGCGAGGCGAGCGGCTATGATCTGGAGCTGTTGCAGCGGCGCTTCGGCGCAGGGCTGGAGCAGGTTGCGCACCGGCTGACGACCTTGCAGCGGGTGGGTGCGCGCGGGCTGCCGTTCTTCCTGCTGCGCGTCGATCGGGCCGGGCAGGCGTCGAAGCGCTTCGCCGGGGCAAGCGACACGCCGTTGCTCGCAAGCGAGACACGCTGCCCGCTATGGCGCATCCACCATGCCTTCGACCGGCCGGGGAGCGTCGTGCCGCAAGTGCTGGAACTGGAGGATGGCGCGCGCTGGTTCACGCTGGCGGTGGCGGTGACCGGCGCTTCCGTGGGCGCGGGCGCGAACCGGGTCGAGAGCGGGTTCGCGGTCGCACTCGGGGTGCCCGCCGAAGTGGCCGGGACGCTCGCAGCGGCGCGCGGGCTGGACTTGACCGGCGCGGCGACGTCGGTCGGGCTGGGATGTCGGGCGTGTCACCGGATGGCGTGCCCGCAGCGCTCGGCGCCGCCGGTTGGGCGGGCACTGCTGGTCAACGAACGCGAGCGGGCGATCTCGGGATGGACGTTTGCCGGGGATTGAGCGGGGCGCAGGTTGCGCCTCTCTCTCACCGTTCATCGTAGGGCGCGTGGCAGGGCACGTGCTTCGACAGGCTCAGCACGAACGGTACGTGACGCGATCCGGTCACGCCCGTCCGGGACGACGTCTACTCCTTCGCGGTGCCCGGCTCGGCCATGTTGCGGTGCTGGTGTGCGGTGACTTCGGGCGGCAGGATGTGCGCGGCGGCGACCTGCAGCTTGTTCTTCCAGCCCGAGACGATCGAATGCTTGCCCGCCATCAGCGCGTCCCAGCCGTCCTGCGCAACCTTGGCCGGATCGGACTTGCTGTCCGAGGTGCCGACGTCGGTGTCCATCATGTCGGCGCGATCGAAGAATTCGGTGTCGACCGGGCCGGGCATCAGCGTCGTCAGCGTGATCCCCTCGTGATCCTTCAGCTCGTCGCGCAGCGCATCGGTGAACGAATCCACGAACGCCTTGGTGCCGTTATAGACCGCCTGGAAGCTGCCCGGAATGAACCCTGCGATCGAGCCGGTGACCAGCACCTTGCCCTGATGCCGTTCGGTCATCTGGCGCAGCACCTTCTGGAGCAGATAGAGCGTGCCGGTGATGTTGGTGTCGACCACGCGCCGCCAGTCGGCGACGTCCTGATCAAGGAACCCGCGGCCCAGCCCTTTGCCGGCATTGGCGCAGAGCAGGTCGATCGGGCGACCTTCGGCGGCGGCGAGCAGCCTGTCGACGCCGTCGATCGTCGACAGGTCTGCCTCGACCGAGGAGACCTCGGTGCCGAATTGCTTGAAATCGGCGGCGGCGGCGTCGATCAGCGGCTCGTCGGCGACCACGAGGATGTCGTAACCGTCCTTCGCCGCGAGCGTGGCGAGTTCGAAACCGATGCCGGTCGAGGCGCCGGTGATGATCGCGAATTTGTTGGGCATCATGTCTCTCCAATTGTGTTCCGTCATCCCCGCGCAGGCGGGGATCCAGACGCGCAGGTGGCTGCTTGAGCCGAGACGTCGGAGGTTCTGGATCTCCGCCTGCGCGGGGATGACGATGTGTTTACATCCCCGGCTTCAGCACGATCTTCGTCACGTCATTCTGCTGGTCGTGGAACATCTTGTACCCCTCCGGCCCCTGCTCCAGCGGCATGCGGTGCGAGATCAGGAAGGTGGTGTCGATCTTCTCCTCGAGGATCGCGGTCAGCAATGCGGGGAGGTAACGCTGGACGTGGGTCTGCCCGGTCTTGAGCTGCAACCCCTTTTCCATGAACGCGCCGAGCGGCCATTTGTCGACGAACCCGCCATAGACCGCCGGCATCGACACACGCCCGCCCTTGCGGCACGCGATGATCGCCTGGCGGTTGGCGTGAGCCCGGTCGGTGCCGGTAAAGGTCGACACCTTGATCTGGTCGAGCACGTTGTCGACGAAGAAACCGTGCGCCTCCAGCCCGACGCTGTCGATCACCGCATCGGGGCCGATCCCGCCGGTCATCACCATCAGCGCCTCATAGACCGCGCTTTCCTCGAAGTTGATCGTCTCGGCACCGAACTGCGCGGCCAGCTTGAGCCGGTTGGGGAAGTGATCGATCGCGATCACGCGCTCCGCGCCCATCAGGAACGCCGACTGAATCGCGAACAGCCCGACCGGGCCGCAGCCCCATACCGCGACGGTATCGCCGGGCTCGATGTCGGCATTCTCCGCGGCCATCCAGCCGGTCGGGAGAATGTCGGAGAGGAACAGCACCTTGTCGTCCTCAACCCCGTCGGGAATGACGATCGGACCGACGTCGCTGAACGGCACGCGGACATACTCGGCCTGCCCGCCGGCATAGCCGCCGGTCATGTGGCTGTAGCCGAACAGCCCGGCCATCGGCTGGCCGTACAGTTCCTGCGCGATGTCCTGATTGTCGGCGGGCAGGCCGTTGTCGCAGGCGGAGAATTGCTGCTTGGTGCAATGATAGCAGCTGCCGCACGAGATCGTGAACGGCACGACGACGCGCTGGCCCTTCTTGAGCGTCGACTTCGCGCCGACCTCGACCACCTCGCCCATGAATTCGTGGCCGAGGATGTCGCCCGACTGCATCGTCGGGATGTAGCCGTCGTAGAGGTGAAGGTCCGACCCGCAGATCGCGGTCGAGGTGACCTTGATGATACAGTCGCGCGGATTAACGATCCCGGGATCGTCGACAGTGTCGACGCGGACATCGTGCTTGCCGTGCCAGGCGATCGCTTTCACAGCCCCATCTCCTCGAATTGCTTGGCGTTCATCGCGGGGGTGGCGATCTCGCCGGTTTCCAGCAGCTGCTTGAAGCGGCGCAGGTCGCGGCGCGCCTGGATTGCGGGTTCGCGCTGGAACATCTTGGCGATCACCTTGCCGATCACTCCGGCGGGCGGGTCATAGTCGATCGTCGCGACGATCACCGTGCCGCGCGCCCCGGCGTCGCGGAACTCGACCCGGCCGCGGTTGGGGATTTCGGCTCCCGGCTCGCTTTCCCACGCGAGCAGCTTGCCGGGGACTTCCTCGGTGATCCGCGCGTCCCATTCGACATGGCTGCCACCGGGCGCCTTGACGACCCAGTGCGAGCGGCGTTCGTCGTGCACGTCGATGCGCACGACGTTCTCCATGAACGCGGGCCAGGCGGCGAAGTCGCGGAAACGCGAATAGACCTCGGCGACGGGCTGGTTGATCGTGACGGCGCGGGCGGCAAGCGCGGTCGGCTTGTCGTGTTTGGCGGCGGCGAGCGGGGCGTCATCGGCCATGGCGGCTCCTTTCCTGTCGCGCCGTCAATGGCCGGTCGGGGAGGGGCGTTCCGTGGAAAAGCCGTGCGTTGATCTGGGTCAGTGAGGTTGCCGCTTCACCGTCATCCCTCACTCGTCATCCCCGCGAAGGCGGGGATCCAGAACCTCTGACGGCTGAACTCCTGCGAAGACCTGCGCGTCTGGATCCCCGCCTTCGCGGGGATGACGGTGGTGGTCGGGGGCGGCTCGCGTCCAAGCGGGGTGGTCAGGGATTTCCCTTGCCGCCATGCGCCCCGACCGCAGTGCCGGTCGAGAAGCTCGTCCCGTCCTCCGCCAGCGCGACGTACAGCGGGGCCAGTTCGGCGGGCTGCCCGGCGCGGCCCATTGGCGTGTCCTGCCCGAACTCGCCCATCTTGCCCGGCAACTGCCCGCCCGCCACCTGCAACGGCGTCCAGATCGGGCCGGGCGCGACCATGTTGACGCGGATGCCCTTCTTGGCGAGCTGCTTGGCCAGCCCCTTGGTGAAGATCAGGATCGCACCCTTCGTAGTTGCGTAATCGAGCAACTCCTCGCCGGGGTCGTAGCTGTTGACCGAGCCGGTGTTGATGATGACCGACCCCGGCGGCATCGACGGGATCGCCGCCTTGGCGATGCGGAACATCGCGAAGATGTTGGTCTCGAAGGTCCGCACCATCTGCTCGTCGCTGATCTCCGAGATATCGGCCTTGCTCTGTTGATAGGCGGCGTTGTTGACGAGCAGGTCGAGCCCGCCGAGCTGGCGCACCGCATCGGTGACCAGCTTGGTGCACGCCTTCTCGGTCCGGATGTCGGCGGGCAGCAGCACCGCCTTGCGTCCGGCCTGTTCGATCAGCGCCTTGACCTCACGCGCGTCGGGCTCCTCGGTCGGATAGTAATTGATCGCAACATCGGCCCCCTCGCGCGCGAACGCGATCGCGGCGGCGCGGCCGATCCCGCTGTCGCCGCCGGTGACCAGCGCCTTGCGCCCGGTCAGCCTGCCCGAGCCGCGGTAGCTGGTCTCGCC
Source organism: Sphingomonas phyllosphaerae (assembly GCA_036946405.1). Classification (NCBI taxonomy): domain Bacteria; kingdom Pseudomonadati; phylum Pseudomonadota; class Alphaproteobacteria; order Sphingomonadales; family Sphingomonadaceae; genus Sphingomonas; species Sphingomonas phyllosphaerae. Next base: position 2,045,161 of record JAQIJC010000001.1, read on the forward strand.
ACTGTCGGGACGCGGGGTCATCTTGCCCTGCAATGCGGGCCACGGCTGGCGCTGCTCGGGGAAAGGCTGACTGGTGTATTTGCTGCGTGGATCGCGCAGCGGCACCGCCGCTCTCGACCCGGCAGACTGCGCCGCGGCGCTGCCCGCGCCGCCGAGCGCCAGCCCTGCCGCTGCGGCGCCGCCCAGAATGGAACGGCGCGTGGTGCCCTGATCGTCCATGTCGCAACTCTCCCGATATCCGGGCGCGAACGGGCGGGACGATCAGAGGTTCATCGTTAAGGCGTTGATCGCGATCAGAAGCGGTAGGCGATCGTTCCCTGCACGACGCGGCGGTTGCCGTACCAGCACCACGCGTAATTGGCGAAGCACGACGTGATGTAGGTCTTGTCGAACAGGTTGGAGGCGTTGACCGAGGCGGTCAGCCCCTTGAGCGACGGGCTGAGCCGCTCGAGATCGAACCGCGCCCAGGCGTCATAGACGGTGTAGGACGGGCTGTTGAGCGGTGCCGCCGCCGAAGGGTTTTCGGGCGGGGTGTAGACGCCAGCATAGACTTCGTCGACGTGCCGCACCGCACCGCCCAGCGCGAACCCCTGGAAGGTGCCGCGCTCGGGCGCCCAGTCGAGGATCAGCGACGCGCCGCCGCGCCCGACCGTTTCCAGCCCGCGCCCGACCCGCGACGGATCCTGCGGGTCGCTGGTCACGCGCACGCGCTGGCGGCTGTATGCGGCGCGCGCGGTGAAGCCGAGCCCGAGCGGCGCGCTGCCTTCGAACTCGACACCGGTCGAGCGGACCTCGCCGGTCTGGCGCGAAATCGAGAAATCGGGGGTCGAGGTGACGACGTTGGTCTGGTCGATGCGGAACCACGCGCCCGACAGCAGGATCGGCGTGCCGGGCACGCTGAACTTCGCGCCCGCCTCGATCTGCTTGCCGAACGACGGGTCGGCGATCCCGAGCGAGCCATCGCCGCGGCGCACCGTCGCCGATTGAGGCTCGAACGAGGTCGAGTAGCTGACATAGGGCGCAAGGCCGAAGGGCAGGGTGTAGAGCGCCGCGGCACGCCACGTGAACTTGTCATCCTTCTTCGGGGTGCCGCCGTCCTGCTGTCCCCACGCCCAATCCTGCCGGCCGCCGAGCGTGACGCGCAACGCGCCCAGTTCCATCTGGTCCTGCGCATAGACGCCCTGCTGCCGCAGTCGCGCATCCAGCGTGAACAGGCCGAAGCCGTCCGGAACCTGCGCGGGGGTGCGCGGCACCGTCATCGTGCCGTAGACCGGATTGTAGACGTCGAGCGGGGTCGCGCCGCCGAACTGGCCGACCTCGGTCGAATGCGCCACCTGCCGGTCGACGCCGAACAGCAACCGGTGCGTGACCGGCCCGGTGCGCACGGTGCCGGCGAGCTGGTTGTCATAGGTCCAGTTGTTCAGCTCCTCGTCGGTCGCATAGCTGGCGCGGTTGTAGACGCGCGTGCTGCCCGCCACCGGCGCGCCGCTGACATAGACCAGCCCGAGTTGCGACGTGACGTTCTGGTAACGGCCCGACGAGCGGAAGCGCCAGCCGCCGCCGAAATCGTGCGTGAAGATGTACGTCCCCGCCGCCTGTTCGCGCTGGTAGCGGTTGCCCGCCTCGCCGCCGTCGAAGCCCGTCGACAATTTGCCGTTGGGATTGTCGACCAGCGTGCCGAGCGCCGGGAAGACGCCATAGGCGCCGTTATGCGGATCGTGCGAATAGGTGCCGAGCAGGGTGAAGGTCGTGCGCGAGCCGTTGCCGATCGTCACCGCGCCTGAGACGGTCTGCCGCTCGCGCTTGGCGAAGCGCTGCTGCGTGTCGCTGCCGTTCGCGCTGCCATAGACGCGCCACAGCACGTCGCTGCCCGCCGCGCCGCCGACATCGGCATCGACGCGGTAGAGGTTGTATTCGCCATAGGTGCCCGCGATCGCGCCGTAGAGCGGCACGTCGACCGGCAGCTTGCTCGACTGTGCGACCAGCCCGCCGGGGCTCGACTGGCCGTAGAGCGTCGAGGCCGGTCCCTTGAGCACCTCGAAGCGCGCCAGCCGCGAGACGTCGACCTGCGGGATCGCATAGCCGGTGGTGCTGCCGAACTGCTTCAGCCCGTCGAGGAACACCGGCGCGTCGAAGCCGCGCAGCTTGAACTGGTCGTAGACCTCGGCGCTCGATCCGCGCGTCTCGGGCGTGACGCCCGCGACGAAGCGCAGCGCCTGGTTGAGGTTCTGCAGCCCGAGCGCCTCGATCTGGTCGCCGGTGACAACGGTGATCGACTGCGCGGTCTCGGCAAGCGGCAGCGCCGACTTGGTCCCGGCGCTGGCGAGATCGGGCGCCTGACGGCCGGTGACGATCACGTCGTCGGGCGTCGTGGTGTCGCTGCGCTGCTGCGCTACCGCCGGGGCGGCGGCGAGCAGAATGGCGACGGTGAGGATGCTGCTGGAATGACGGACGAACATGGAAACCCCTTTGATCGAGCGGGGCTTTATCGTCAGTGCGAGTGAGTATCAATAACTTTCAGGCTGCCGTCTCTCCTGCGAAAGCAGGAGCCCGTGTCTGTCTCGTTCTGCACCGACCGTGCATTTGCGACCGACCTGTCTTTGTCAGCTGTTTCGCCACACCACACAGACATAGGCCCCTGCCTGCGCAGGGCGACGGCGTGTGAGGAAAGCGCGTTTGATCCGGCCTACGCCAGATATGAGAAGAGGTTGCCGAACGCCCGCAAACGGACACCCGACAACCCCTTGACATGGTCAGCGGCCGGAGAGCTCCAGCCCGGGAGACCATGTTGCCTCCAAAAACCGCCGGTCCCGCTACGTTGAAGGGAGGAAGCGTCCTCCCGCAGCGGGGCAGCGATCCTTAGAAGCGCATCTCCCGAACGAACTGAACCGACCCCATTGCTGAACCATGAGACATCGGATCACCTCCTTTCGCTGGTTGATAACAGTTGCGACCGCGTAAGCCGCACCTGCAATGTGAGACGAATGCGGATGCGATACAAGGCTTGTAATGCGTCCCGTTCTGGACGAACATTTCAGACTTCGCGCCCCCGTCCGCAACGTCGGATCAGCCGCGGCAATCCTCGATCACCCGCCCCACTTCCGCCCAGGGCGGCAGCACCAGCGGTGGGGTGCCGGATTGTTCGACGGTGAAGCGCCCGCGCGTGAACGCCATCGCATCCAGCAGCCGGTCGTCGCTGGCGAAGCGCGCCAACACCTGCGGCACGGCGGCGGCGACGACCTGCGTCGGGACGCTGCGCGTCGCCGCGCTGGTGCGGATCGTGAAAGGTCCGGGATTGCTGCCCGGGCGCGACAGCAACACCGCTCGCGCCGCGCGGTCGCAGCGTAGTTCGGCCGCGGGAGTCTGGCCGGCCCCGCCGTAACTGGCGCGCGTGCCCGCGGCATCGCGGACATAGCGCCACGCGCCCGGCGTCCACGGCCAATCCTGCCAATTGGCGACCGGGGTGGGCGCGGGGAGTGGTTCGGGCGCGGGACTCGGGGCGGGTACTGGTACGATGGGCGCGGGCGGCACGGCGCGCGGAACGCAGCCGGCGCTCGCCAGTACGACCATCGCGAGCGGCAGCGAAGAGAGATGACGGGTCACCCGCGACGCTATGACCGATCGCTGCCGCGTGCTCAACCGCCATGCCCGGAACCGCCGCACCGGCACGACGGTTCACCGCGCAAGATCGCTTAACATAGGAGAATCCCGTCATGGCCGACGACGCACCGACCCAGATCCTGGTGCAGTCCACCCTCAGCGACACGATGAAGGTCGACACGCGCGACGGCGATCATCTCGGCACCGTGCAGGCGTTCATGGTCCACAAGTCGACCGGGCGCGCGACGCATGCGGTGCTCAGCCTCGGCGGTTTTCTGGGGATGGGGAAAAGCTATTATCCGTTGCCCTTCTCGCTGCTGCAATTCGATCCGGTGCGCGATCGCTATGTCGTTACGATCGACCGGCGCTTGCTGGAGGGCGGCCCGAGCTGGGCGAACAACGCGCCGGTGTTCGATCAGGCGTATGCCGATCGCGTCGCCAGTTACTATCAGGTGCAGGGCGAGAACCTGAACATCGCGTGAGGAGCGGAGTGATGAGCGAGCGTAAGGAAAACGACGTTCAGGAAGCGGTAGAGGAACTGCTTACCGACCCGGACGCGCCGGACAAGGGCAACAGCACGCCCCCGCCGCAAACGACCGATGCGGAACCGGCGAAGGATCGCTGACCCGTCGCTCCGGACTTGACCCGGGGAGGGAAATAGATCGTTCGTCATTGCGAGCGTAGCGAAGCAATCCAGGGCGTCCTGGTCCGACCCTGGATTGCTTCGCTACGCTCGCAATGACAACAGCATCGTGTGATCGATCGGCGGGAGCCAGCGAGAAGCGGTATCGCGGATCACGTCCGGGATAACGTCCTCACCGACCGGCGGCAGGCTCCGGCACGATGATCCATTCGTGGTTCTCGACGATCCACGCCGGCACCGGGCGACCTTCCGCGTCGCGCGACGGGTCGTAGCGGAAGCGGCGCTGGATCAGCCGGCAGGTGGTCGCGTCGAGCGTCGCATTGCCGCTGCTGCTCGTGACGTGACAGTCGCGCACCCGGCCGTCGCTCCACACGAGGAACTTGACCGCCACCGTGCCCTGAAAGCCCGCGTCGCCGATATCGCGCGGATAATCGGCATCGGTCAGCCGGCCGCGCTTCCAGACCGGCGGCGTTTCGTCGCCTGGCCCGCCATCACCATCGCCCCAGCCGCCGCTACCGGTTCCGTTGCCGACCCCGCCCGCACCGGTGCCCGGGCCGACCTTGCTCGTCGCGCCCTGCGTCGCCGCGTCGCCCGCGAATGGCTTGAGCGCGACCGGGATCGGTGGTGGCGGCAGCGGCACGACGACGATCGGCACCGGCGCGGCGACCTGCGTCGCCTGCGAGCGGATGTTGGGCGGCGCGGCACGGCCCGAGGGGCGTGACGTGTGCGTGCGTTTTGGTATCACCTTGGCGGGTGGTGACGGCGGGGGCGCGACGCGGAATACCGCCAGCCCCTCCTCGACGCGTTGCGCGAGCGGCGCGCCGGCCAGCCCCACGAACAGCGCCCAGCCGAGCGCCGCGCTCACCGCCGCCGCGGCGATGGCCGGTCCGATCCGCTCACTGGGAGGCTGCGCGTACATGGTGGGGAATATAGGGCTGGGTGGCTGAACCGGGAGTGATCGCCGCTCATCCTAACCGCTGGCGTACCCCGGCGAAGGCCGGGGCCCAGTTGGGGGACGTCTGCAGAAGAAGCGGGACGGCTGTCGCGCTCGAATGCGGCGACGTCTCCCAACTGGGCCCCGGCCTTCGCCGGGGCACGCAGGCCGGAAGCCCCTACCGTTTCCCGAACTTCCGCTGCGTCTTGCCGAAGCGCGTCTTGCGGGTGCCCGGTTTGCCCTCGTTGCTGCGCCCCATGATCGGCAGCTTCTGCTGCTCGACCGGCAGCCCCAGCTCTTCCTGCTCCAGCGCGCGGATCTCGTCGCGCAGTCGCCCGGCTTCCTCGAACTCGAGATCGGATGCGGCCTTGCGCATCTTCTTCTCCAGTTCCTCGATATAGGCGCGCAGATTGTGCCCGACCATGTGCGGCCGGTCCTCGTCGATCTCGACGGTCACCTGATCCTTCGACGCGACATGCGCGATAATGTCGCCGATGTTCTTGCGCACCGTGGTCGGGGTGATGCCGTGCTCGGCGTTATACGCCTCCTGCTTCTCGCGGCGGCGCGCGGTTTCGTTCATCGCGCGCTCCATGCTGCCGGTGATCCGGTCGGCATAGAGGATCACGCGCCCGTCGACGTTGCGCGCCGCGCGCCCGATCGTCTGGATCAGCGAGGTTTCGGAGCGCAGGAAGCCTTCCTTGTCGGCGTCGAGGATCGCGACCAGCCCGCATTCGGGGATGTCGAGCCCCTCGCGCAACAGGTTGATCCCGATCAGCACGTCGTACACGCCCAGCCGCAGGTCGCGGATCAGCTCGATGCGCTCCAGCGTCTCGACGTCGGAGTGCATGTAGCGGACCTTGATCCCCGCCTCGTGCATATACTCGGTCAGATCCTCGGCCATGCGCTTGGTCAGCGTGGTGACGAGCGTGCGGTAGCCGAGCGCGGTGGTCTTGCCGCATTCGACGATCAGGTCCTGCACCTGTTCCTCGACCGGCCTGATCTCGACCGGGGGGTCGATCAGCCCGGTTGGGCGGATCACCTGTTCGGCGAACACGCCGCCGGCCTGCTCCATCTCCCACGTGCCCGGCGTCGCCGAGACGCAGACGGTCTGCGGGCGCATTGCGTCCCATTCGTTGAAGCGCAGCGGTCGGTTGTCGATCGCCGACGGCAGGCGAAAGCCATATTCGGCGAGCGTGATTTTGCGGCGATGATCGCCGCGCGACATGCCGTTGATCTGGCCGATCGTCTGGTGGCTTTCGTCGACGAACAGCAGCGCGTTCTCGGGCAGATATTCGAACAGCGTCGGCGGCGGCTCGCCGGGCAGGCGGCCGGTCAGGAAGCGGCTGTAATTCTCGATGCCGTTGCAGCTGCCAGTCGCGGCGATCATCTCGAGGTCGAAATTGGTGCGCTGCTCCAGCCGCTGCCGCTCCAGCAGCTTGCCCTCGATCTCCAGTTCCTTGAGCCGTTCCGACAGCTCGTGCTTGATCGCCTCGGTCGCCTGCTTCATCGTCGGGCCGGGCGTGACATAGTGCGAATTGGCGTAGATGCGGATCGAGTTCAGGCTCGCCGACTTCTTGCCGGTCAGCGGATCGAACTCGACGATCTCCTCGATCTCGTCGCCGAAGAACGACACGCGCCACGCACTGTCTTCATAGTGCGACGGGAAGATTTCGAGATTGTCGCCCTTGACGCGGAAGTTGCCGCGCTGGAATGCCGCGTCGTTGCGCTTGTACTGCAGCGCGACCAGCTTGCGGACGATCTCACGCTGGTCGACGCTCTGTCCCTTTTTCAGGTCGAAGATCATCGCCGAATAGGTTTCGACCGAGCCGATGCCGTACAGGCACGACACCGAGGCGACGATCAGCACGTCGTCGCGTTCGAGCAGCGAGCGCGTCGCCGAGTGGCGCATCCGGTCGATCGCCTCGTTGATGCTCGACTCCTTCTCGATATAGGTGTCGGAGCGCGGGACATAGGCTTCGGGCTGATAATAGTCGTAGTAACTGACGAAATATTCGACGGCGTTGTCGGGGAAGAACGACTTGAACTCGCCGTACAATTGCGCGGCGAGGATCTTGTTCGGCGCGAGGATCAGCGCCGGGCGCTGCATTTCCTCGATCACCTTGGCCATCGTGAACGTCTTGCCCGAGCCGGTGACGCCGAGCAGCACCTGATCCTTCTCGCCCGCCCGCGCGGTGTCGACCAGCTCGCGGATCGCGGTCGGCTGGTCGCCTGACGGCTGATATTCGCTGACCAGCTTGAACGGCTTGCCGCCTTCGACCTTTTCGGGGCGGGCAGGGCGGTGCGGGACGAACGCCGCATCAGTTTCGGGCTCGGCAAGGTTGGTGCGGATCTGGATCGCCATGCGCGGCAATATGGGCGCAGCCGCGGCGCGGCGAAAGGGCGCGTTGACGATGTGTTCTGCGTCAGCTACTGCGAGGCAATCGCAAATCGAGGTGATCCATGTACCGCTTCCTCGACCGACTGCCGCCCAACCTCGACGAGCATTTCCACTTTCTTTTGGGTGCGATGCGGCAATGGACCGCCGCAGCGCGCGCCGGGCGCTGCCCGTGCGCGGCGCTGGCGCCGGGGTTCGGCTGGCGCGGGGTGATGGCGGCGCTGCCCGACTTCACGAAGCTGATGGCGCTGCTGGACACCCACGCGCTGCGCTGGATGCGGTTCGGGATGCCGGGCGCGGAGCATGTGACGGAAGCGGAGGCGACGCTGCTGGCGATGTTTGCCGCGGCGCTGGACGGCGATGGCGTGGCGGTGCGCCGGATCGCCGCGACATTGGTCGCCGACAGCGGCGCGCCACGCGTTGCCGAGGAACTCGCGACCGCCGCCGAGTGGGTGGCATTGCGCTTCGTCCAGGCGCCGCTCGCGCAGCGCGATTGACGCGCCCCGTGCGCGCCACCTTGCCCGCGCCCAAGCCCAGCTATGGTTGACCCTTCCCGCGCCGCACCATAATGCGCGCCATTCGCAAGAAATCCTCATATCAGACCGGATCGCCGATGACCGACCTGCGTGCGCCAGTGCTTATCCCTGAATCGACCGCCTTCAACAGCGTGGCGGTGAAATGGGTGCGACACTGGAACGAGCATCTGTTCAGCTTCGCGGTCGAGCGGCCCGCGTCATTCCGTTTCCGCTCCGGCGAGTTCGTGATGATCGGCCTGCCCGGCGAGGGCGGGACCGAGGACAAGCCTGCCAAGCCGGTGATGCGCGCCTATTCGATCGCCAGCCCGGCATGGGCCGAGGAACTGGAATTCCTGTCGATCAAGGTGCCGGGCGGCCCGCTGACCGAGCGGTTGCAGGCGGTGGAGCCGGGCGATCAGGTCTATCTGGGCAAGAAGCCGACCGGCACGCTGGTGCTCGACGCATTGCTCGGCGGCAAGCGGCTGTTCCTGCTATCGACCGGCACCGGCCTTGCGCCGTTCCTCAGCGTCGCGCGCGATCCGGACGTGTACGAGCGCTTCGATCAGGTCGTGGTCGTCCACGGCGTGCGCCGCGTCAACGATCTGGCCTTCCACGACGAGCTCGCCGCGCGGCTGGCCGACGATCCTTTGGTCGCCGATGAGGCGGCGACGCGCTTCCATTACGTCCCCGCGGTCACGCGCGAGGACTTCCACACCACCGGCCGCATCCCCGCGCTGATCGAGAGCGGGCGCTTGTTCGAGGGGCTGAACGGCGACGCGCGCTTCGATCCGGAGAGCGACCGTGTGATGCTGTGCGGCTCGACCGCGATGATCCGCGAGATCGCGTCGGTGCTGGAGCACAAGGGATTCGTCGAGGGCTCGAACGCCAATCCGGGGCAGTTCGTCATCGAGCGGGCGTTCGTGGATTGATCCTTCTCCGTCATTCCGGACTTGATCCGGGATCCCGCTTCTTTCTTCTCTGGTCAAGAAGCGGGGCCCCGGATCAAGTCCGGGGCGACGACAGGTCGGGATTGTGCGGCCGGGGTGACGGCCGCTAGCAGGCACGCTAAACGCCCGCCATGCTCGAGATGCGACCCGATTGCGAACGCTGCGGCGTTGACCTGCCCGCCGACGAAGGCGGCGCGTTCATTTGCTCGATGGAATGCACCTTCTGCGCCGAATGCGCCGATGCGCTGGATGAGACCTGCCCGAATTGCGGCGGCGAATTGCTCGACCGCCCGGCGCGGGTCGGCAAGACGCTGAAGAAATATCCCGCCGCGGTCCAGCGGCATCACCGCGCATGACGATCGCGCGCGTCCTGATCGTCGCGGGCTCCGATTCCGGCGGCGGCGCGGGGATCCAGGCCGATCTCAAGACCGTGACGATGCTTGGCGGCCATGCGATGACCGCGATCACCGCGATCACCGCGCAGAACACGCTGGGCGTCGAGGCGGTGGCGGCGCTGTCGCCGGAAATGGTGCGCCGACAGATGACCTGCGTGGTCGAGGACATCGGCGTCGATGCGGTCAAGATCGGGATGCTCGGTCGCGCCGAGATCGCCGCCGCCGTGGCCGACGAACTCGCGAGCGGCCTGTACGCCGCGCCGATCGTGCTCGATCCCGTAATGGTCGCGACCAGCGGCGCGCAACTCGCCGACCCGGCGACCATCGCCGGCTTCGCACGGCTCGCGCGGATGAGCACGCTCGTCACGCCGAACCTGCCCGAACTCGCGGCGCTGGTCGCCCGCGATCACCTCGATGGCGTCGATATCGAGCCCGCTGCGCGCGACTATGCCGCGACGATCGGCGCGCCGGTGCTGGTCAAGGGCGGCCATGCCGAAGGCGCGACGGTCATCGACCGGTTGATCGGCGCCGAAGGGGTGATCGCCGAATGGGCCAACCCGCGCATCGACACGCGCCACAGCCACGGCACCGGCTGCACGCTGGCCAGCGCGATCGCGACCGGGCTGGCGGCGGGGCGGACGCTCGAACCCGCGATCGCGCGCGCGATCCGCTACGTCCGCGCCGCGCTGGTGGCCGCGCCGGGGCTGGGGGCAGGGCACGGGCCGATGGGCCATGCGCTCGGCGACGCGCCGTTCGACCTGTGGGAGCGCGGATGCCCGGCCTGAAGCACGAACGCGCCTGCCTGCCGCCGGTCGCGGGGGTCGACGAGGCCGGACGCGGGCCGCTCGCCGGGCCGGTGGTCGCCTGTGCGCTGGTGCTGCCCGCCAGAGGCGTGCCGCGCGGGATCGACGATTCGAAGAAGCTCTCCGCCGCCGAGCGCGCGCGGCTGTATGCGCGGCTCAGCGATTGCGCGGCGCTGGGTGTCGGGATCGTCGAGTCCGCCGAGATCGATACGCTCAACATCTATTGGGCGACGATGAAGGCGATGACGCTCGCGGTCGACCGGCTGGTCGAAGTTTTGGGCTGCGCGCCCGGCCATGTGCTGGTCGACGGCAACCGCCTGCCGCGCTGGAGTTATGCCGCGACCGCGATCGTCTCGGGTGATGCACACAGCCGCTCGATCGCCGCCGCGTCGATCGTCGCCAAGCACACTCGCGACCAGATCATGATCGCCGCCGCCGAATCACATCCGCATTACGGATGGCACGCCAACAAGGGCTATGGCAGCGCGCAGCATCTCGCCGCGCTGCGCGAACACGGACCGTCGCCACTCCACCGCCGCAGCTTCGCGCCGGTCGCGCAGTGCATTTTGCCGTTTTGAGTCGTTTCGGCCACACCACCACCGCTTGAGTCTTTGGAGTCGTCCAAGACTCAATATGTAGAAACGGACTCGTCTTGTTCCGCCATGACAACGAACGGAACGCGGACTCGCTTCGCCGCACGACTCTTGACGGACTCGCGCTTTCCCGCCCTTTTGGGGCTCGTAGACGGGGAGCAGGAATTCGATGGGGGTCATGGAAAAGGTCGTGTGCGGGCGTCGCGCGACGCTGGCGGAAACGCCGGCAGTGTTGCCGCTCGACCAGATCCTGCGTGGCGATTGCATCGCGCAGATGAAGGCGCTGCCCGCGAAGTCGGTCGACATGATCTTCGCCGATCCGCCGTACAACCTCCAACTCGGCGGCGAGCTGTTCCGCCCCGATGGTAGCCATGTCGACGCTGTCACCGATGACTGGGACAAGTTCGACACGTTCGCGCAATATGACGCCTTCACCCGCGCGTGGCTGGCGGAGGCGCACCGCATCCTGAAGGATGACGGTACGATCTGGGTGATCGGCAGCTATCACAACATCTTCCGCGTCGGCGCGACGGTGCAGGATCTCGGCTACTGGATCCTCAACGACATCGTGTGGCGCAAGGCCAATCCGATGCCGAACTTCCGCGGCACGCGCTTCACCAACGCGCACGAGACGCTGATCTGGGCGTCGAAGGGGGAGAAGGCCAGATACACCTTCAACTATCGCAGCATGAAGACGCTCAACGATGAGCTTCAGATGCGCTCGGACTGGGAATTTCCGATCTGCGGCGGTGGCGAGCGGCTGAAGAAGGACGGGGTCAAGGTCCACCCGACCCAGAAGCCCGAGGCTTTGCTGTACCGCATCCTGCTCGCCTGTACGAAGCCAGGCGACGTGGTGCTCGACCCGTTCTTCGGCACCGGCACCACCGGCGCGGTCGCCAAGCGGCTCGGCCGCCGCTGGATGGGGATCGAGCGCGAGGGCGATTATATCGCTGCCGCTGAGGAGCGGATCGCCGCCGCGCTGCCGCTCGACGAATCGGCGCTTGCGACGATGCAGAGCCCCAAGTCGCAGCCGAAGGTGGCGTTCGGCGTGCTGGTCGAGAACGGCTATCTCGCGCCCGGCACGATGCTGGTCGACACCAAGCGCCGCTGGCAGGCGATGGTCCGCGCCGACGGCTCGCTGTCGTCGCCTTGCGGTGCGAACGGCTCGATCCACAAGGTCGGCTCGACGGTGCAGGGCGCACCGGCGTGCAACGGCTGGACCTTCTGGCATTACGAGGCCGAGGGCGCGCTGAAGCCGATCGACGCGCTGCGCCAGACGTACCTGCTCGCGACGCAGCCGTAGTCCCGTCGCCCCTGCGCAGGCAGGGGCCGATGTCTGTGTCGTCGTTGCGCGACGGTGACACATGAGCGTCGGTCGTGTGTCCACCCGACCCGATCGACGACACAGCCATGGGCCCCTGCCTCCGCAGGCGCGACGGCGGTGCATTCAAGCCCCTCCCTTTCAAGGGAGGGGTTGGGGTGGGTGGAGGCCTGGTAATACGCCGCCCTAAGCGCGAACGATCGCCATACCGCGAGCACGCCACCCACCACTATCGGGTAATCCATGCCCTGCATGGATCAGAAATGCCCGGGGGGCATTTCGACCCGACAATCCCCTCCCGCGAAGGGAGGGGGGAGTTATGACGATGCACCTACGCCCGACCCATTTCACCGACGCCCCCTTCGCCTATCCCGATGGCCATGTCGCGCGGCTGGCGGGTGGGTTGCAGTGGTTCGCCGCCTATGAAGTGATCGAGCCCGCCGGCCGCCGCATCGTCCCCGTCGCCGACATCGCACAGCTCGGCGACCGCGCCGCGACGCTCCACGCGCGCGTCACCGCGCCACGCGCGCCGTGGGTGCTCGGCGAACGCACGCTTCGCTTCGACCAGCCGCAGGTCGCCGCGATCCTCAACGTCACCCCCGACAGTTTCTCGGACGGCGGCGCGCACGTCGACGATCCCGCAGGGGCGACGTCGGCCGGGATGGCGATGGCCGCGGCGGGGGCGGCGGTGATCGACGTCGGCGGCGAATCGACGCGGCCCGGCGCGGCGCTGGTCTGGGAAGAGGATGAGGCGCGCCGCGTCGCGCCCGTAGTTGAGCGGCTGGCGCGGGCCGGTGCGCTCGTTTCGGTCGACACCCGCAAGGCGGCGGTGATCGAGGCGGCACTCGCGGCGGGCGCGGCGATCGTCAACGACGTGTCGGCGCTGCTGTGGGACGAACGCGCGCTGGAGATCGTCGCCCGCAGCGGGGCGCCGGTCATCCTGATGCACTCGCCCGACCCGAAAGCGGGCGGCCATGGGCGCCCGGCCTATCGCGACGTGGTGACCGAGGTGTTCGACTGGCTGGAAGCGCGCATCGATGCGGTGGTCGCGGCGGGTGTCGACCGGGCGCGGATCATGGTCGATCCCGGGATCGGCTTCGGCAAGTCGCTCGCCGACAATCTCGCCTTGCTCAACGGCCTCGCCTTGTTCCACGGCCTCGGCTGCCCGATCATGCTCGGCGCCAGCCGCAAGCGGCTGATCGGCGCGCTCGACAACGAGGCGCCGGTCGCGGCGCGGCTTGGCGGGTCGGTCGCGCTGGCGCTGGCGGGGGCGCAGGCGGGGGTGCAGCTGCTGCGGGTCCATGACGTTGCCGAGACAGTGCAGGCGTTGCGCGTCTGGCGCGGCTTGCGCGACCGTGCCTTGTCGGCCACGTCGTGACGGCAATGAAATGACACTGGCACGGATCGTTTTGATGTGCGTTAGCCGGGCATGATCGTTACCGCCGTACCCCGTCTCACCCAGATCGTTCGCGAGGTCTGGAAGCCGCTCACGATCCTGTTCGTCTGGGATGTGATCGTCACCGGAACCTATATCCTGCTGCCGTTCCGTGCGCCCGAACTGCCGCTGACGCTGTTCGGCTCGGCACTGGCGCTGTTCCTCGGTTTTCGCAGCAACTCCGCCTACCAACGCTGGTGGGAAGGACGATCGCTGTGGGGGCTGATGATCAATGCCAGCCGCAATCTCGCGCGTGCTGCACGCAACTTCCTTCCCGATCCCGAAGCGCGGGACATGAAGCGCACGATCGTGCTGCGCCAGATCGCCTATGTGAACGCGTTGCGCTGCCAGTTGCGCAAGCAGAAGGTCGACGACGCGGTGCTCCGTTTCCTGTCGAAGGGCGAGGCGGATTTCGCGCTGTCGCGCACCAACACCGCCAACGGGATCGTCGACGGCACCGGCCGCCGCATCAACGAGGCGCGCGAGAAGGGTTGGATCGACACCATCCAGCAGACGTCGATGGAAAGCGTGCTGATCGACATCGCCAATGCGCAGGGCGGGATGGAGCGGCTCAAGAACACGCCGCTCCCCAATCAATATCGGTTCTTCCCGACGATCTTCACGCACCTGTTCTGCATCCTGCTCCCGATCGGACTGGTCGAGACCCTCGGCTTCGCGACGCCGCTCGGCTCGACGGTGGCGGGGCTCATGTTCCTCGCGGTGCTGGCGATCGGCGACGATCTGGTCGATCCGTTCGCGAACACCGTCCACGATCTGCCGCTGTGCGCGATGTGCCGCACGATCGAGATCGATCTGCTTCAGTCGATCGGTGACGAAGCGCCGGAGCCGATGGTCCCCGACAAGACGGGCGTGTTGTGGTGACGTCACGAAGCCTTAGCACCCACGCGCGCCGGAGCCCCGTGCTCAGGCGGCGGTGTCGATCCCCAGCTCGTTGAGCTTGCGATAGAGCGTCGACCGCCCGATCCCCAGCCGTCGGGCGACCTCGGTCATCCGTCCGCGATAATGCGCGATCGCCAGCCGGATGATGTCCGATTCGATATCCTCCAGCGGGCGCAGATGTCCGTCGGGGCCGAAGAGCTGGACGCCCGGCATCTCGCCGCGCGGCCGCGGGGCGGGGCGGCTGCCGAGCGCCGCGATCTGCGGGAAGTCGGCGCGGGTCAGCGTATCGCCCTCGCACAGCACCGCGGCACGGAAGAGCGCGTTCTGCAACTGGCGGACGTTGCCGGGCCAGTCGTAGTTCATCAGCAACGTCAGCGCGTCGTCGCTGATCCCGAGCTGGCGCAATCCCGGCTGACGCGCGATCCGGTCGAGCAGATGGCGCGCGAGGGCCGGGATGTCGCCCGAACGTTCGCGCAGCGGCGGGATCGGGACGGTGACGGCGTTGAGCCGGAAGAACAGGTCTTCGCGAAAGCGCCCGGCCGCCACTTCATCGGCGAGCCGCTTGTTGGTGGCGGCGATCACGCGCACGTCGACCGCCTGCGTGTGGCGCGCGCCGAGCGGCAGCACCTCGCCGTCCTGCAGCACCCGCATCAGCAGCGCCTGCGCGTCGAGCGGGAGGCAATCGACCTCATCGAGGAACAGCGTGCCGCCATGCGCGGCGACGAAGCGGCCCTGCCGACGCTCGAACGCGCCCGCGAACGCGCCCGGCTCGTGCCCGAACAATTCGCTGGAGATCGTGTTGGCGGCCACCGCGCCGCAATTGACGGTGACGCGTTCCAGTGCGTTGCGCGGGGAGGCGGCATGGATCGCCTCGGCGACCACTTCCTTGCCGACGCCGCTCTCGCCCTCGATCAGCACCGCGACGCGCGCGCGTGCCGCCTTCGCGGCGATCGACAGCGCGGCGCGGAATTCCGGGGCCGTGCCGACGATCTCGTCGAACTCCAGCATCGCCGGGATTTTCTCGGTCAGCGGGCGCAGCTCGCCGCCGGCGGTCGCGCCGACCGCAGCCTCCAGCGCGTGGAGCAGCCGCTCGGGGGCGAGCGGCTTGCTGAGATAGTCGGTCGCGCCCGCACGCATCGCCTCGACCGCGCTGGCGACCGAGGCGTGGGCGGTCAGCAACAGGATCGGAAGTTGCGGGCGATAGGCGCGCAATTCGGCGATCACGGGCGCGGGTTCGACATCGACCTCGGCGTGGTGGAGCAGGATCGCGTCGAGCTGCATCCCGTCCTCGGTCGCCAGCGTCGCCAGCGCGCCCGCCGCATCCTCCGCGATGATCGTCCGCCAGCCGCCGCGCGCCGCGATCGTTGCCACGACGCGCCGCTGCGCGGCTTCGGCGTCGATCAGCATCAGCAGACGTTGTCCGTTGCGCGTCATAGTCTGGCCCGGCCCCATGTTTCGTCCGATGCTGCCGTAACGCCCTTGAGTAAAGGGGGACTTAAATCGGACAGTGATGGCGCCAACACCATATTGCCTGTTGCTGATTGCTTAACTACGGTCTCATGAACCGTTCAAGGGGAAGAGGATCATCATGGCCGAACCTGCCGATCTGAAGAGGCATGAGGCAACGTATACGAGCATGATCGGATTGCTAAAATACGGTGCCGTCGTCTGTTTCCTGCTCGCGTTTCTCGTCATCTGGCTCATCTCGTAATCCGCGATGAAGATCGCGATCGTCCGTGAGCAGGCGCCAGGCGAGCGCCGTGTCGCCGCCACGCCGGAGACGGTAAAAAAATTTGCGGCGCTCGGCGCGACGCTGGCGGTCGAGGCAGGCGCGGGCACCGCGGCGTCGTTCGCGGATGACGATTATGCCGCTGCGGGCGCCACGATCGGCGATCGCGCCGCGACGCTGGCCGGCGCGGACATCGTGCTCGGCGTGCAGGGGCCGGAGCCGGCGTCGCTCGCCGGGGTCGCGCCCGGTGCCTGGGTGGTCGCGGGGCTCAACCCGTTCGGGGAGCGCGCGCGGGTCGATGGCTATGCCGCCGCCGGGCTGGAGGCGCTGGCGATGGAGTTCATGCCGCGCATCACGCGCGCGCAGTCGATGGATATCCTGTCGTCGCAATCGAACCTCGCCGGGTACAAGGCGGTGCTCGACGCCGCCGCCGAATATGGCCGCGCCTTTCCGATGATGATGACCGCGGCCGGCACCGTCAGCGCCGCGCGCGTGTTCGTGATGGGTGTCGGCGTCGCCGGGTTGCAGGCGATCGCCACCGCACGGCGGCTGGGGGCGCAGGTGTCGGCCACCGACGTCCGCTCGGCGACGAAGGAGCAGATCCAGTCGCTCGGGGCCAAGCCGATCTTCGTCGAGAACGTCGCCGGGATCGAGGGCGAGGGTTCGGGCGGCTATGCCGGCGAGATGTCGCCCGAATATCAGGCGGCGCAGGCCGAGCTGGTGTCGGCGCACATCGCGAAGCAGGACATCGTGATCACCACCGCGCTGATCCCCGGCCGTGCCGCACCGCGGCTGGTCAGCGATGCGCAGCTCGCGTCGATGCGCCCCGGCTCGGTGGTCGTCGATCTCGCGGTCGAGCAGGGCGGCAATGTCGAGGGCGCGGTCTCGGGCGAGGTGGTCGAGCGGCACGGCGTCAAGATCGTCGGGCACCGCAACGTCGCCGGCCGGCTGCCCGCCGACGCCTCGGCGCTGTTCTCGCGCAACCTCTACAACTTTCTCTCGACCTTCTGGGACAAGGAACAGGCGCGCCCGGTGCTCGATGCCGAGATCGGCGACGCGATCCGGCTGACGAAGGACGGGAAGGTCGTGAACGCGCGGCTGCTGTCGTGAGGCGCGGTTGGGGGGCGCTCGCCGGACTGCTGTTGGCGACGACGGCGCAGGCCGCCGCGCCGGACAAGGCCGATCGCCAGGCTTTCTACGACATGGTCGATCGCTATCAGATGTTCGTGGTGCCGCATTGCGAGCCCGAAATCATCACCGCCTATCGCGCGCAGAACGCCGCGCGCGACGCCGCCTTCGTCCAGTCGTTACAGGGGACGAAGCTTGCCGGCGTCTATAGGCGCGCGGTGGCGGATCGCGAGAAGCACGATCGCAAGACCGTCTACGATTGTCAGCCGACCACCGCGCCGCGCGCCGCGCCGACCGGCCGAACCGCGGCGCAACGCCGCCGCGCCGAGCGCGAGGCGGCACGGCTCGTCGCGGCCGAGGCGAAGCGCGACCGCACCGAGATCTTCACCGAAGGCGACCGGATCTTCGCCGAGATGGTGGCATTGCGCGACCGGACGGCCGCGGCGCCGCGCTGAACGAAAGGGGCCAGCATGGACTTCATCGCGATCCTGTCGATCTTCGTGCTGGCGTGCTTCGTCGGCTATTATGTCGTCTGGTCGGTGACGCCCGCGCTGCACACGCCGTTGATGGCGGTGACCAACGCGATCTCCAGCGTCATCATCGTCGGCGCGCTGATCGCCAGCGCGGCGGTGGGAAGCATCGGCGGCAAGTGGCTGGGGCTGCTGGCAGTGGTGCTGGCGAGCATCAACATCTTCGGTGGCTTCGCGGTCACGCAGCGGATGCTGGCGATGTACAAGAAGAAGGAGCGGCCGGCGGCGAAGTGACCGTCATTCAAGGCCGTCGCCCCTGCGGAGGCAGCGGCCCATGACTGTAGAGTGGAAGAATATCGCCTGACACATGCCGGACGATCCTGTGTCAGGCCGCGAAACAGGACGAAACAGCCATAGGCCCCTGCCTGCGCAGGGGCGACGTGCGGGGGAGCATAGCCCCCAAGTGGACACAGGCCCCTGCCTGCGCAGGGGCGACGAAGTCGGGGGAGCAGAGCCTAGTGCAACACGCCGTCAATCCATGGGTCGCCTTCGCGTACCTCGTCGCGGGCGTGTGCTTCATCCTCGCGCTGCGCGGCCTGTCGAGCCCGACCACCAGCCAGCGCGGCAACCGCTTCGGCATGATCGGCATGGGCATTGCGGTGCTGACGACGCTCGTCACGCATGTCCCGACGATCACCGTGCTGGTGGAGGGCTATGACTATGCCGCGCTGCTCTCGGCGATCGACGTTGTCGCGGTGTTCGAGATCGTCGCCGCGATCGCGCTCGGCGCGGCGATCGGGCTGACCACCGCGCGGCGGATCGCGATGACCGCGATGCCGCAGCTCGTCGCCGCCTTCCACAGCCTCGTCGGGCTCGCCGCGGTGCTGGTCGCCGCCGCCGCCTACCTCAATCCGGTCGCGTTCGGGATCGCGTTGCCGGTGCTCACGCCGGACGGCGCGGTCGCGCTCATCAACCCGGTCAGCCGCATCGAAATGGGGCTGGGCGTCGCGATCGGCGCGATCACCTTCTCGGGTTCGGTGATCGCCTTCCTCAAGCTCAACGGCAACATGGGCGGCGCGCCGATCCTGCTGCCGGGACGGCACGTCATCAACCTCGGCGTGCTCGCCGCGATCGTCGCGCTGGTCGGCTATTTTACGCTCGACCAGAGTCCGTGGGTGTTCTGGACCATCACGATCCTGTCGTTCGCGATCGGCTTCCTGCTGATCGTCCCGATCGGCGGCGCGGACATGCCGGTCGTGGTGTCGATGCTCAACAGCTATTCGGGCTGGGCCGCCGCCGCGATGGGCTTCACGCTCCACAACAGCGCGATGATCATCACCGGCGCGTTGGTCGGCTCGTCGGGCGCGATTCTCTCGTACATCATGTGCCGCGCGATGAACCGCAGCTTCGTGAGCGTGATCGCGGGCGGGTTCGGCGCCGAGGCGGGCGGCGGCGGCGCAAGTGCCGCCAAAACGGATCGACCGTGGAAGCGCGGCTCGGCCGAGGACGCCGCCTTCCTGATGAGCCAGGCCGAGCAGGTCATCATCGTCCCCGGCTATGGCATGGCGGTCGCCCAGGCGCAGCACGTGCTGCGCGAGATGGCCGACAAATTGAAGGCCGAGGGCGTGCGTGTGAAATATGCGATCCACCCGGTCGCGGGGCGGATGCCGGGGCATATGAACGTGTTGCTGGCCGAGGCGAACGTCCCCTACGATGAGGTGTTCGAGCTGGAGGACATCAACTCCGAGTTCGCCCAGACCGACGTCGCGTTCGTGATCGGCGCGAACGACGTCACCAACCCGGCGGCGAAGACCGACAAGACCTCGCCGATCTACGGGATGCCGGTGCTTGATGTCGAAAAGGCCAAAACGGTCCTGTTCGTGAAACGTTCGATGGGCGGGGTCGGCTATGCCGGCGTCGACAACGACGTTTTCTACAGGGACAATACGATGATGCTACTGGCCGACGCGAAGAAGATGGTCGAGGATATCGTCAAGGCGCTGGACTGAGCCATGGCGACCCCGTTCGGCTT